>DATAVK010000052.1:0-32829 GCA_036267755.1 Mycobacteriales bacterium | reverse complement strand
CAGTGTTGCCGGTCGACGGTGCTATAGGCAACGCGGGAGCAGCGTTGCCGGTCGACGATGACACCGGTGAACGTTACCAACGGAACATGAAAGACCTCTTCACCCGCTGGCCGATTGCGCTCCGTGGCCTACTTTCGATGCGCGGGGAACTGCACGACCTGCTGGAACGTCGGGCGGTTCTGCCAGTCGATGTTGGGCTGGGTCTCCACGCCGAGGGCGCGGAAGGCGATCGCGTCGAACTGCGGCATCGTCTCGCTCGAGTTGTTGCTCGAGGACTCGTCGGCCGCCAGCGCGGTGTCCTTCGTCCAGCTACTCACCGTGGCGGAGCCGTTCACCTTCTTCAGGGCGTTGTAGGTCGCGTTCAGCGCCTTCGTGATCGCGGCTCGGCACGATGCCGGCCCGGAGGCGCACCACCGGGAGGTGATGACCGACGTGAACCGGTCGACGGGGTGGCGGCCACGAAGCTGCTGCAGGGTCTTCTGCATGTAGCCCTCCCAGCCGCCGTCGAACGAGCTGCCCAGGTGGGCGTTGCCGCTGTTGGGCGTGTTGACGAACTGCATCGGCAGGATCGCGTAGCCAGGCGTGCTCGCACCGCCGGTCGAGCCGGAGCCCGTGATGCCGCCGCCGCCCTTGAGCAGCCGGTTGTAGACCGCCTCGATCAGCCGCGGCTCGAGCTCGTCCATGATCGCCACCGCGGCGTGCGCCTGGTACTGCGCGTCCGAGGTCTTGGCCTTCTTGCGGTGCGCGCCGTTCTTGGTCCAGCGGCGCAGCGTCGCGAGCATCGTCGTGACGCCCTTGCTGTGATGGTGTCCCTTCTCGTACGCCAGCAGCTGCGGGGCGACCGTGAGGCCGTCGAGGTCCTGACTGGCGGCGGTCTCCATGGCCCGCACGACCTCGGCGCGGGTCAGCCGGTGGTGATGGACCTTGAGCTGGTGCTTGAGCTGCGTGACGAGCATCTGGGACCGGTACGTCGGTCCATACCCGTACTGGTCGTCCGCGGCAGAGAAACCGGGAGCCGGCTTGTTGTTCCAGCTCACGAAGAAGCCCTGCTTCGGGTCGGTCTGGTGGACGTGGCGGCTCGGTGACAGGAAGCCGCGCCACTCCGCTTTTCCGGTTCCCCACGTCGGCAGGTTCGGGTTGACGCCCTTGGCGCGGATCGGGTCACGGCCGGAGGCGTAGTACGCGTCGTGCTTGCTGTCCACGTAGAACCAGTTGAAGGTGTAGCCGATCCTGGCTGCACCCTTCTCCCAGCTCGCCACGCTGTGGGTGAGCGACGGCTCGCCCCACCGCAGGAAGCCGACGACCGAGTCGACGTCGTGGTTGAACGTCGAGCGCTGGTTGACGACCGCCACCGGCTTGCCGTGCTGGGCCGTCGTCCAGCCCTGTACGACGCCATGGCGGGTCAGGTAGATGTGATGGGTGATCGTCGCGGGCGCACCCGGACCGCCGGGCAACGGCACGGCCGACTCCGTGAACGTCTCCTCCTGCATCGCCAGGCAGTGGCCCTTGTAGCTGTAGAACTTCCCTTCTGCTGCCGGCTTCCCGCCGCCGGGCTTACAGACCTTCTCCAGCCGCTGGTCGATGATGTCGCTGCCGGCCGAGGTGGCCGACCACGCGTAGTCGACACCGCGACCGAGCTCCACGATGCCGGTGCCGGGGAACGACGCACCTTCGGCGTGGTACCCCGGGGTGTCGATCTCCTCCTCGGACAGGATCTGCGGCGAGAAGTACGACACTTGCGGGCCGAACACCGCGATCGGGTGGTGCGCCTTGGTGTCCTTGGCGTCCACGACGATCGCGTTGCTCATGTGCGCCGGCATGTCGGCGAGCGCCGCGATCGACGCGACCGCGAACGGGCTGCCGATGCTGCCGCCGCACCCCTTCGACAGGTCGGCCGGGCCGCCCTTCAGCGCGGCCTTCGGGTGGTCGGGCAGCGCGGTCAGCGACCGCTTCACGTGCGCGGGCACCGACTCGTAGGGGAACCGCTTGTTGACCACCGTGGTCGGGGCGCCCGGGTCGTTCTGCTCCTTGAACTCCTTGAACGCCTTGGCGCCGGCCTTCTTGCCCAGCTTGTGCTGCAGGTACTGGTCCAGCGCCGCATTCGCGATCTCGCCGCCGCCACCCTTGCCGAAGATGCCACCGATCAAGCCGGCGACGGCCACCACGTCGGCCGGGCTCCAGTCGGTGGGGTTGCTCACGGTCGCGAGCTTGTAGTTGGCGTCGAGGTCATTCAGGCCGGTCAACGTCTGGGTGTGGGCGATCCACGCGTTGATGCCTGCGACGTAGGCGTCGATCATGTTCTCGGCGAGCTGACCCTGCGGGCCATACTCCTTGGGCAGGTCGGCGACCTGGGCGTTCGCTTGCTTCTCGGTGTAAGGGGCGAGCAGTAGCTGGTCGTGGTCCATCTGCTCGTCGGCGCACGACGGCCCGATGAACGAGCTGAGCGTGCCCTCGCCGTAGTGGCGGAGCACGTCCATCAGGAACAGCCGGTCTTCGGCCTGGGAGTATCCCGCACCGAAGGCGCCCGCCTCCGGCGTCGACCCGTAGATGTGCGGGACGTCGTGGTTGTCGCGGATGATCTTGACTGTGCCGTCCGGCGAGGTCGGGTCCTCGGTGCGCAGGACATCGGCCTTCTTCACACCGAAGGACTCGTCGTCGTAGAAGTTGCCCAGCGTCTTGTCGGTGACGGTCGAGGAGTGGTAGAGCAAGTTCTCGTACTTGCCGAGCTGGTCCTGCGAGTTGGGCGGGTACGACGATTTCGACAGCACTCCGACCAGCTGGGTGGGCTTGACGGTCCCGTTCTCACCTGGCGGCAGGATGCTCATCGCCTGCCCGTGGGCGTAGTCACCCGCCCGATAGGCCTGCGAGGGCAGGCCGCCTGGCTGGGCTGCCGCCGGTGCCGTGGCGCCGGCCGCCCCGGAACCCAGGATCGCCGTCAACCCGATGGCGGACGTGGCGAGTAGGCAGGCAGCGGTACGGAACCCGGTTCGGTGCGGCATGTCGCGGATCGTAGCGACGGCGGGCAGCCCCGTCTGCCTAGGTTGCCTGAGGTTTGGGCGGGTCAGTGGTTTCGGCGGGTCAGCCGCATCGCGGCCCGCCGGAAGGATGCAGGTACGACGAGGACAGCGTCACCGTCTCGGCTCGGGGGAGCCGGATCGTGATGCCGGCGTCGCTCGACCCGGCGATGCAGGCGCCGCCCGACACATGCCACCAGTGGTTCGGGTGCACGTTCACGGTGACGTCACCCGTCGACGGCCGGGACAGCGTCATCGAGTCGGCCGCGACGGACACCAGTCGGCCGGGCGCTGCCACGATCGGCGTCGCACCCGTGACGCGCCAGACGGTCCATTCGCCGTCCACGTGCACCGGCACGAGGTACGCCGGCGGGTGGGCGAGCAGCTTGAGCTCGTGCTGTGCGCCGAAGTCGTGTCGTCCCCGGCCGAGCGCGACGTACTGCACCGCGTGGGCGCGGAGCCAGGCGTAGTAGCGGGAGGGGGTGAGCGTCCCGTCGTACAGGGTGGCGTTGCGGCTGACGTCGACCTGGCGCTCCCAACCCCGGGCGAGTGGCCACGCCGCCGCCACGGTGGAGCTCTCGCCGTGGTCGAGGAACGGCACGACCTCGATGCGTCCTGTGATGGGGCCCATGCCGTGCAGCGTGCCGACCAGCTGGCTGGCAGCGCTGCGTTCGGCGGCGAGCGTGCCGGCGTCGTGGAGATCGGTGAGGACGGGTCGGGTCGACCACCAGCCGACGAGCACCAGCGCCGCGAGCAGCAGCGGACGCGGCAGCCGCGCGCAGCAGATCAGCACCGGTGCTGTGAAGAGCACCGCCAGCCGCTCGATGTTGGACCCGATCGGCCCGGGATCCAGGTAGATCACGAAGACAGCGATCCCGTAGCAGGCAGCCACCGCCCGCACGGTCAGGCCCCGGCAGAGGACGACAACGCCGGCCGCGGCGAGCAGGTCGGGCCACACGACGTGCCAGGTGTCCGGCATCCGGCCGGGCTCGGGAAACGCGAGCCCGATCACTCCCAGCGGAAGCAGCGCCGCGACCGACAGGGACAGTACGGCGCGGCGTCGCAGCGCCCAGCCGGCGGACACCAGGGCGAGAAAGAGGGCGGCGACCGGACTGGTGAGCGGGCACGCGACCGCGAGCACCAGCGGCAGCACCCACCGCCACCGCGATGCTCGCTCGAAGGGCACCGCCACCAGCGCCGCCAGGCCGACAGCGACTCCGAGCGCGAACGCCACCCGACCGTCGACGACGTCCGCCACGAAGCCGACCGCCGCCCAGCCAGCGGCCCAGTCCGCCCGTGGCGCCCGCCACCGGATCAGCAGCGTGGCCAACAGGACGGCGGAGGCGACCGCCGCCATCGCTCCGGTGAGCCGGACGCCGAGGAGCGCCTGGACGTACGGCGCGATGACGCTGTAGGCAGCCGGCTGCACGCCGCTGAGCCACCGCAGGTCGATCGCGGCGAGTGGGTGGCTGGTAGCAAACGCCGCACGGAACTGCTGCGCAGTCAGATCGGTGCCGGTCGGGGGTCCGATCAACATCGCGACCGCGCAGCCGGTCGAGACGACGGCAGCGACCATGAGAACCCGGGCTGGCGGCGGCAGGGTCGGCCGGCTGCCACGGCGGCGGATACGGGACGATGGAGTCGTCACAGCCGTCGCGGACACCTCACCATGGTGTCAGCACGACGGTCCGTGAGGGATCATGAGTAGGAGAACCCGGCAGCCGCATCGGCCCGTGGGCGACAGCCAGCAGAAGGAGCCACGCAGTGTCCGCGCAGAATGCCCCTGTCGTTGTTATCGGGGCGGGCCCGGCAGGTTTGACTGCCGCCTACGCGCTGACCAAGGCGGGCACGCCCGTCACTGTCCTCGAGGCCGACGACGTCGTCGGTGGCATCAGCCGCACCGTCGAGCGGGATGGCTGGCGGTTCGACATCGGCGGCCACCGCTTCTTCACGAAGGTCGGCGTCGTCGAGGATCTGTGGCACGAGATCCTGCCTGACGAGGACTTTCTGCAACGGCCGCGGATGAGCCGGATCTATTACGAGAACAAGCTTTTCGACTACCCGTTGCGGGCGTTCAACGCGCTCGGGAACCTCGGCGTCATCGAGGCCGTCAAGTGCGTCGCGTCGTACCTGTGGGTCAAGGTCCGTCCGCCCAAGGACCAGGACCACTTCGAGGGCTGGGTCGCTGCCCGCTTCGGCTGGCGGTTGTATCGGACGTTCTTCAAGACTTACACCGAGAAGCTGTGGGGGATGCCCGCGACGGAGATGCCGGCCGACTGGGCGGCGCAGCGGATCAAGAACCTGTCGCTGTCCTCAGCCGTCATTAACGCGGTGCTCCCCAAGCGGAACCAGACCGACATCACCAGCCTCATCGAGTCCTTCCAGTACCCGAAGTACGGGCCCGGAATGATGTGGGAACGTGCTCGCGACCTGGTTCTCGAGCGCGGTGGCCAAATCGTTATGAAAGCCCCCGTGACGGCGATCCGGCACGCGGACGGTGTCGCCACCGAGGTCGTCAGCACGCAAGCCGGGCGCGAGGTGGTGACCCCGGCCCGAGACGTGATCAGCTCGATGCCATTCCCGGAACTGGTGCTCGCGATGGATCCGCCGGCACCTGATCACGTGCAGGCGGCCGCGAGACGCCTGACCCACCGCGACTTCCTGACCGTGGCGCTCGTCGTCCCGGAGTCGGCCAGCTTCCCCGACAACTGGATCTACATCCACAGCCCCGACGTGCACGTCGGCCGGATCCAGAACTTCGGCTCGTGGTCGCCGTACCTGGTGAAGGACGGGCGCACCTGTCTCGGGCTCGAGTACTTCGTGTTCGAGGGCGACTCGCTGTGGATGATGGCTGACGACGCACTCGGCAAGCTGGCCGAGGAGGAGCTGATCCGACTCAACCTGGCCCAGCCAGGCCAGGTCGAGGCCTCCTACGTCGTGCGGATGCCCAAGGCCTACCCCGTGTACGAACAGGGGTACGACATCGCGGTCGACACCTGCCGGTCCTGGCTGGCCGAGGTGGCGTCGAACGTCTATCCCGTCGGACGTAACGGCATGCACAAGTACAACAACCAGGACCACTCGATGCTGACGGCGATGCTCTCCGTCGAGAACCTGCTCGACGGCGCCGGCCACGACGTCTGGGCCGTGAACGTCGAGGAGGACTACCACGAGGAGGACTCCTCGACGAGGTCTAAGAGCGCCAGCGCGGGGACCGGGCGTGACGCTCCGGTCCTGCCGCGCCGAGCCACCGGGGCCAAGGACCCCGCCTAACGCATGACCGTCGACGACGCCGCGGCTCCGACGACCCAGCCGGTCACCGCTGTCACCATTCCGGATCAGCCGCCGCCGCCGGTTGTGCCGCGTCGGTTCCGGTGGTCGCTGCTCGGCGTCACAGCGCTCGTCCTTGCCGGGATCGGCCTTCGGTTCGTCTCGGTCGGACCGCTGTGGCTCGACGAGGCGCAGTCGGTCTCGATCGCCTCCGGCCCGCTGCACCTGCTGCCCCATGCGCTGCGCATGGATGGTGCCCCGCCGCTGTGGTACGTGCTGTTGCACGCCTGGATCAAGGTGTTCGGCGACTCGACGTACTCGGTGCGCTTGATGGCGGCGATCCCTGCCATCGCCTCGCTGCCGATCGCGGAACGGCTCGGCCGCCGGCTCGGTGGCAGCGACGTGGCACGCACGACGTTGATCCTCATGGCGACATCGCCCTTCGCGATCCGGTACGCCGTCGAGGCGCGGATGTACAGCCTGCTGTTGCTGCTGTCCCTGCTGGGGGCGCACGCGCTGCTCTCGATCCACCGCAGCGCCAAACCGGTCTGGCCGGCGACGGCGCTGGCTGTTCTGATGTGCGCTCTGCTCTACACCCACTACTACGCGATCTGGCTCGGTCTCGTCGTCGGTGCCGGGGAGCTGTGGCGCGCGGTACGACGGCACGACAAGCGGTCCTGGTGGGTCGTGGGCGCGCTCATCGCGGCGGTCGTCGGCTTCCTACCTTGGCTACCGATCCTGCGGTTCCAGGCGGCACACACCGGGGCGCCATGGCTGGCGCCGCCGAGCTTCAACGCCGTCCTCGACACGGTCAGCGCGTGGGCGGGCGGTGCGTCACCGCTCGCCCGGATCGCGCAGCTGGTCATGCTGGCGCTGGTCCTGCTTGCCGTGCTCGGCCGCCGTGGCACCCGACGGACGGTCGTCATCGGCCCTCCCGTCGCGGGCGATCCGTTGCGCCTGCTCGGCGTGGTGTTCGGCGTCGTCCTGGTCGCGATCGTCGACGCGATGATCACCAAGCAGGCGTACGCCCCGCGCTACACCTCGGTCGTCCTCGGGTTGTTCGTCGTACTCGTGGCCATCGGCGTGCAGTCGCTGCCGTCGCAGAACACCCGCCGGATCGTCATCGTCTCCCTGGCGCTGATCGGGCTCGGTGTCGGCGCGGCCGCCGTCGGCCAGCCGCGCACCCAGGTCGGACGAGTGGCATCGGCGCTCGAGACGTCGAGCCATCCGGGGGACGTGGTGCTGTACTGCCCGGATCAGCTCGGCCCGTCGGCGGCGCGGCTGCTCGACTCGAAGTCGTTGGGGCTCAAGCAGGTCGTCTATCCCGATCTCGCGTCGCCGACCCGGGTCGACTGGGTGGACTATGCCGAGCGGATGTCGTTGGGTGATCCGGCGATCGTCGCGGAACAGGTCGAGAAGATGGCCGGCAAGCACACGGTCTGGCTGGTGTGGGCGCCGGGCTACCGCTCCATCGGCGGGGCGTGCGGCGGCCTCGTGGAGCAGCTGAGCGTGCTGCGCGGGCCGCCCTACACCGCGGTGTCGCGCGACGCCAGGACCTCGGAGTCGATGTCGCTCGAGGAGTTTGCGCCGGCTCCGGCCTGACGGCGGCGCCGCCGCGCCAGCCCGCGTTCCAGCCACTTGGTCAGCAGCAGCGCCACCACGAAGACGACGGCACCCCCGACCAGATCGAGCGTCCAGTGCACGCCGGTCGCGATGATGGCGTAGCCGGTGAAGACCGGGTAGATCCAGAACACCCAACGCCAGCGGCGGCTGGCCGGAAGGTTCGACCAGAGTGCGTACGCGACCCAGCTCGACCAGACGATGTGCAGGCTGGGCAACGCGGCGTACGGATCGCTGATGTGCTCGATGACGCCGTGGTTGTACGACCACAGCCCGCCGATCACCTCGTTGGTGTCGACGGTCTTCACTCCCGGCGGCATCAGCCGCGGCGGCATCGTCGGGTAGACCGCGAAGACGACGAGCGCCATCGCCGTACCGATGGCCAGGACGGTGCGGCTGTGCCGGAACTTGTCGGGCACGCCCTTGAACAGCAGCCACACGAAGACCGCGCAGGTGAAGATGAAGTGGAACGTGCCGTAGTAGACGTCGAGCCCGATGATGAAGTCGCGCGATTTCAGCGCGTAGTGCTGGATGCCGTGCTCGACGTCGATGTGCAGCCACTTCTCGACCTTGAGGATCGAGTAGCCGTGTGCCCGCGCGATTCCGCGGGAGTGCTCGGTGGCGTCACCGTGCAGGTCACGGATCTTGGCGTAGACGAAGTAGAACGCCACCGCCAATGGCAGTTCGAGCCACCAGCGAGGGCGGCGCTGTTCCGCGACCGGGCGCTCGGTCACCTCGGCCCGCTCGGTTGCCTCGGTCATGCCGCCACCTCCGCGGCGCGCACCGTCGGTGCGGCGGTGGTCGGGAGGTCGGGGCCGGCCCGGTCGGCCGCGGCGATCGCGATGACGAGCAGGCCCAGCGGCAGCGTGTAGTGGTTGAAGAACGACTGCTTGTTGGCGATGTCGAGTGTCCACATCACCAGCGCGCTTCCCAGAGCGAGGCCGGACGGCGTGCGAGGCAGCCGTCGCATGGCCAGCGCGTACGCCGCCGCGAGAAGGAGCAAGAGGAACCAGAACCCGACCACGAACCCCCAGCGATCGAACAGGCTCGGCAGCGACAGGGCCCGACGCTCGACCCCGAGTGCGAGGTTGGCGTGCACGGCGTCGTGCCAGAGGTCGCGCGGCCCGGCGATCAGCCAGGGCAGCACGACCAGCCCGGCGAGACACGCCGACCCGACCGCTCGCCGCCAGCCGAACATCGGCCAGACCGCGAACAACGGAAGCAACAGCACGATGTGCTGCTTGCACGCCAGCGCGACGGCCAGCGCGATCATCGCGGCGGTCGGCCGCTCGTGGCGCAGCGCCAGGATGGCGCCCGCGAGCGCCATCACGAGCAACGGCTCCGTCCAGGACTGGTCGACGAGAAAGGCCCAGTGCGGCATCACCAGCAGCAGCGCCGCCAACGCCGCCGGGGCTTGCGGTGCCAGCTTCCGGACGGCGAAAGAGGTCAGCAGGATCGCGACCAGCAGGCCGTACCGGACGTCGCCCAGCAGCCACTTGAACGGCGCGAGGATCAGCGTCGTCCCCGGCAGGTACGGATAGACCGCCTGCAGGCCGGTGCTGTGCACCCAGTGCTGCCGGTACATGTCGTCGCCGTGCAACAGCCCTTGGCTGGATTGCTGCAGCAGGAACCAGACGTCGATCCGCGGGTCGGACGCCACGACGATCGTCACGATCCCGGTGGCGGCCGCGAGGCCGGCGAGCCCAGCCCAGATCCGCCGCTGCTGGCGGTCGGGCGCGAGCAGCGACAGGGCGGCGAGCCCGGCCGTCACGGCGGCGAGCACTTCGGTGGCCAGCACACCGGCGTCGCTGGCGTGCATCAGCCGACGGGCGGGATGCGCGATCGCCGCGACCACGCAGACGACGAGCGGCAGGGCGAGCACGCGGCGGTCGGGCAGCACGAGCGGCATCCGGCGGGCGATCACCGTGACGAGCACGCCGAACCCGATGAGCACGAAGATCAGGCCGTAGACGGAGAACTCACCCTCACGGGCGCTGATACCTACGGCCAGCAAGCTCCACGCCAGCAGCAACAGCCCGGTGCCAGGCACCGCTCCGAACAGTGTGTCGAGCGCAGCGCGCGGTCGAACGGCCGCCACGCTCACCTCCTCATCCCCGGCGTAGATGCTATCGGCGGCCCCGGGTCAGCCGAGTCGGTGGCTCTGCCACATCTCGCAGACCATGGCCAGCGGGAACTCGCCGGTCGGCGCGGCTGCCCGCAGTTGCGCGAGCATGTCGGCCCGTTGCGTCGGGTCGGCGAGGATGGTCTGGCTGCGTGAGGCCGCGAAGGCCAGCAGCCGGTCGACGTCGTACGTCGGTGCGTGGTGGTAGACCCGACGGGTGGGTGCGCTGAAGCCGGCGTGCTGGTACGGCGGGTCCTGATCGTGGAGCATCATGTCGGTGCGTTCCTCGGCGCTGAGGATGCGCGACACGGTGTCGCTCAACGGGTCGCTGGAATCGAACAGGTTCCACATCAGCGAGAGCATTCCAGTGGGGCGCAGCACTCGCGCGATCTCGTCGAGCGCCCGCGGCGGATCGAACCAGTGCCATGCCTGGCCGACGACGACGACGTCGACGGATGCGTCGGGAAGCGGGATCGACTCGGCTGTTCCGTCGACAGCGCGGGCGGGTGCCGGCACCAGCCCGCGCATCTCGGGCGACGGCTCGACGGCCGTCACGTCGAGGTCGCGCGACAGCAGGGCGGCCGTGAGAATGCCGGTGCCGGCGGCGAGGTCGAGGGCGGCCGTCGCGCCGGCGGGCACGCAGTCGTCGATCGCGGCTTCCGGGTACGGCGGACGTCCGCTGGCATAGTCCGCCGCTGCCCGGCCGAATGCGGTCCGGCGGGCCTCGTAGCGCGCGTCCGGGTCGTTGTCCGGGTCGCTCGTCACGGGAACACGACCGTGCGTTGGCCGTCCAGCAGCACCCGGCGTTGCAGGTGCCAGCGCACGGCTCGGGCCAGGGCGACGCACTCCAGGTCGCGGCCGACGGCGGTGAGCTGCTGCGGTCCCTGCTGGTGGGTCACGCGTGCCACCTCCTGCTCGATGATCGGACCGTCGTCGAGGTCGGGTGTCGCGTAGTGCGCCGTTGCCCCGATCAGCTTGACACCGCGTTCGAAGGCCTGGTCATAGGGCCGTCCACCGGCGAAGCTCGGCAGGAACGAGTGGTGGATGTTGATGATCCGGCCGGTCATGGCCTCGCACATCGCCGGTGAGAGCACCTGCATGTATCGCGCCAGCACGAGCAGCTCGGACCCGGTCTCACGGACGATCTCGAGCAGGTCGGCTTCCCGGTCGGCACGGGTCTCCGGGGTGATCGGTAAGTGCCGGAACGGCACGCCATACGACGTCACGAACGGCTCGAGGTCGCGGTGGTTGGACACGACAGCCCGGGGTTCGCCGGGCAGGAAGCCGTTGCGCCATCGGTACAGCAGGTCGTTGAGACAGTGCCCTTGCCGGGACACCATCACCACGACGCCAGGTTGTTCGGTGGTGTCGTGCAGCTGCCAGCTCATCCCGAACCGTTCGGCGACCAGGTGGAACTGCTCGGTCAGCGTCGCCGCATCGGTGGGCGACTCGACGTGCACCCGCATGAAGAACCGCTGGCTGACCGGGCTGCCGTACTGCTGGGAGTCGAGGATGTTGCTGCCTCGCTCGGCAAGGAAGCCCGACACCGCGTGGACGATCCCGGGCCGGTCCGGACATGACAAAGTGAGGACGAGCTCCATGGCCACGTCCTCACTTTGTCATGGGCGCGAAGCGCCCTGCTCATGGGCGCGAAGCGCCCTGCTCATGGGCGCGAAGCGCTGTGGTCAGGCCTTCTTGACCAGCGCGATGTCGAACTCCAGCGTCACCTTGTCGCTGACGAGCACGCCGCCGCCGTCCAGCGGGACGTTGAACGACAGGCCCCAGTCCTTGCGGCTGACGCGGGTCTTGCCCTCGAAGCCAACCCGGTTGCCGCCCCACGGGTCGACGGACTGCCCGGTCTTCTCGAAGTCGATCGAGACGGACTTCGTGGTGTCGCGGATCGTCAGGTCGCCGGTGAGGACGAACTCGTCGTCGCTCTTCTTCTCGACGTTGGTACTGACGAACTTGATCTCGGGGTGCTTCTCCACGTGGAAGAAGTCCTCGGCGCGGACGTGCGCGTCGCGGTCATCGTTGCCGGTCGTGACGCTGTCGGCCTGGATCGTGATGCTCGCGCTGCTGTTCGCGATGTTGTCCTCGTCCAGGTGGACGGTGCCGGTCCAGTTCGTGAAGTGACCGCGGACGGTGGCGACCATGGCGTGCTTGGCGGCGAAACCGAGCCGGCTGTGGGCGGGATCGAGGTCGTAGTCGCCGGTGAGGGTGCTGGTGGCCTGTGTCATTGCTTGCTCCTTCGGGTGTGACGTCAAGGGTGGCGCGAGTTGCTTGCTATCGCAAGTAACGCCCGGCGCACGGGGTTATTCCTTGCTCCCGCAAATACGCCGTTATCCACGTACCCTAGTCCCATGACCACGACATCCGCGCGCCCGGATCGGCCGCTTGACGAGCGTGAAATGGCGGCATGGCACGCCCTGCTGCGAGGCCATGCCGCGGTCGTTCGGGTGCTGGAGGCCGAGCTCGAGGCCCAGCAGCGGCTGTCGCTGCCGGCGTACGAGGTGCTCTCCCACCTGTCCGACGCCCCGGACAACCGGCTGCGGATGTCGGACCTGGCGGAGTGCGCCGTCCTCACGCCGAGCGGGCTGACCCGGCTGGTCGACAAGCTTTCCCGGGACGGCCTGGTCGTGCGGGCGAAGTGCTCGGCCGACGCCCGGGTTGTCTACGCCGTCCTGACCGACGCCGGCCGGGCCCGGCTCGTCGCGGCGTACCCCGACCACCTGCGTAGCGTGCGCCGGCACTACGTCGACCGGCTCACGCCCGACCAGCTCGACGCCATCGCGGACGCCTTGGGCGGACTCGACCGCAAGCTCACCAGCGAGTGCCCATCAGCGGAGGACTCGATCGCCTCGTGAGCACGGTCGTCCGGCGCGCCCGCACCGGCGACGTTCTGGCGATTCGAGCGCTCGTCGACGTCTACGCGCCCAAGGGGATCCTGCTCGACAAGCCCATGGTGACGCTGTACGAGGACGTCCAGGAGTTCGACGTCGCCGAGCTCGACGGGGAGATCGTCGGCTGCGGAGCGCTTCACGTGCTGTGGGCCGACCTCGCCGAGGTGCGAACGGTCGCGGTGGACCCGGCGTACCGAAAGCTTGGGATCGGCCACCTGCTGATCGAGTCACTGCTGCACCGGGCGCGCGACCTCGATGTCCGCCGGGTGTTCTGCCTGACCTTCGAGGTCGACTTCTTCACCCAGCACGGCTTCCGACCGTTCACCGCGACGGCACTCGAGCCGGGCGTCTACGAGGAGCTGCTTCGCTCGTACGACGAGGGGGTCGCGGAGTTCCTCGGGCTCGAGCGGGTCAAGCCGAACATCCTCGGCAACACCCGCATGCTGCTGGATCTGTGACCTCGCGTCGTCGGTCCAGCCACGTACCCTCGGCAGCAGCATGACCGCGACCGCCGCCGCTCCCGAAACCCTGCTGGAGGGGCTCAACCCGCAGCAGCGGGCGGCGGTGCTGCACCAGGGCGGCCCGCTGCTCATCGTGGCCGGTGCCGGCTCGGGCAAGACCCGGGTGCTCACGCACCGGATCGGCTGGCTCCTCGCTGAGCGGTCGGTGCGGCCGGGCGAGGTCCTCGCGATCACGTTCACCAACAAGGCGGCCGGTGAGATGCGTGAGCGGGTCGCCGCCCTGGTCGGTCCGCGAGCCCGGGCGATGTGGGTCTCGACGTTCCACTCGGCCTGCGTGCGGATCCTGCGGTCGGAGGCCAAGCGGCTCGGCTTCACCAGCAGCTTCTCGATCTACGACGCGGACGACTCCCGCCGGTTGATGACCACCGTCTGCCGCGACCTCGACCTGGATCCGAAGCGCTACCCGGCGCGGTCCATCGCCGCCCAGGTGTCGAACCTGAAGAACGACCTGGTCGACTTCGAGGAGGCCAAGGCGCGGGCGACGCAGCACCTGGAGAAGACGGTAGCCGAGGCCTACGGGCTCTACCAGGACCGGCTGCGGCGGGCGAACGCGATGGACTTCGACGACCTGATCATGACCACGGTCACGCTGTTCCAGCTCTTCCCGGACGTCGCCGAGCACTACCGTCGCCGATTCCGTCACGTGCTGGTCGATGAGTACCAGGACACCAATCACGCGCAGTACGTCCTGGTCCGCGAGCTGGTGGGTCCGGCCGGCGGCGAGATCCCGCCCGCTGAGCTGTGCGTCGTCGGCGATGCTGACCAGTCGATCTACGCCTTCCGGGGCGCGACGATCCGCAACATCCTGCAGTTCGAGGCCGACTACCCGGACGCGACCGTGATCCTGCTGGAGCAGAACTACCGGTCGACCCAGACGATTCTGTCCGCGGCCAACGCCGTCATCTCCCGCAACCCGGACCGGGCGCCGAAGCGGCTGTGGTCGGACTCCGGGGACGGCCCCAAGATCGTCGGATACGTCGCCGAGAACGAGCACGACGAGGCCGCCTGGGTGGCGGCCGAGATCGACCGGCTGGCCGACGACGAAGGCGTCCGCCCATGTGACATCGCGGTCTTCTACCGGACCAACGCGCAGAGCCGGGTATTCGAGGACATCTTCATCCGGGTCGGTCTGCCGTACAAGGTCGTCGGCGGCGTGCGGTTCTACGAGCGCCGCGAGATCCGGGACGCGCTGGCGTACCTGAAAGTGCTGGTCAACCCCTCAGATGTCGTGTCCCTGCGCCGGGTGCTCAACGTCCCGAAGCGCGGGATCGGGGACCAGTCGGAGGCGGCGATCGCGACGCTGGCCGAGCGTGAGCGGATTTCGTTCTTCGACGCGTTGCACCGTGCCGAGGACGCGCCGGGGCTGGCCACCCGCTCGCTGACGGCGATCCAGGGCTTCGTGGCGATGCTCGACGCCCTGATCGAGCTGGCGGACGGATCGGGGCCGGGTGACGTCGTCGAGGCGGTCCTGGACCGCACTGGGTACGTCGAAGAGCTGCGGGCCAGCGCCGACCCGCAGGACGAGGGCCGGGTCGAGAACCTCGAGCAGCTGGTCTCGGTCGCCCGGGAGTTCGAGGAGACCCGCCCCGACGGCACACTGGGCGACTTCCTGGAGCAGGTGGCGCTGGTCGCTGACGCCGATCAGGTCCCGAGCCCGGACGGGTCCGACGGCGTCGTCACGCTCATGACGCTGCACACCGCGAAGGGGCTCGAGTTCCCGGTGGTCTTCCTGACCGGCCTGGAGGACGGCGTCTTCCCGCACATGCGCTCGCTCAGCGACCCCAAGGAGCTCGAGGAAGAGCGGCGGCTCGCCTACGTCGGGATCACCCGGGCGGAGCGGCGGCTCTACCTGAGCCGCTCGGCGGTCCGGTCGGCGTGGGGGACCCCGTCGTACAACCCCGGATCCCGCTTCCTCGACGATTTGCCGCCCGAGCTCGTCGACTGGTCGGGGGCGCTCGGGGTCAGCCCGTCCGAGGCGGCGGTCCAGCGTGCCAACCGTCGCGGCCGCAGCGCCGGGCCGGGGCTTCGGCCGGTCCCGTCGCTGCATCCGGGTGACCGGGTGACCCACGACGCCTTCGGCATGGGGATGGTCGTCACGGTCCGTGGTGCGGCCGACTCCGCGGAGGCCGAGGTGGATTTCGGCGACGAGGTGGGCACCAAGCGCCTGTTGCTGCGTTACGCGCCGGTTATGAAGCTCTGATGATCAAGCTCTGAACCATCGGGCCGATACCCTCGAAGTACCTGGGGACACGAAAGGCACATCCTGTGGGACGAACGACCAACAAGCAACGTCGCGATCAGCAGGCGGCGAGCGCCCGAGAGCGGGCCGCTGCCGCGCGCGCGGAGCAGAAGCGCCAGGAGCAGCGTCGGCGTGCCATCACCATCATCGGCAGCGTCGTCGGCGTCGCGGTGGTCGTGGTGGTGATCGCGATCGTAGCGATCACCCACAAGTCGTCGACCAACACCACATCGGGCAACCGCGCGGTGGCCTCGGCCGCGGTGGTCAGCGACGTGACCTCAGTGCCGGCGGCCACCCTCTCGAAGGTCGGCGCGGGTCCCGTCACCGCATTTCCGTCCCCCGTCAGCGGCCAGCCGCCCCTGACGTCTGGCGGCAAGCCGGAGATGCTGTTCATCGGTGCGGAGTTCTGTCCCTATTGCGCCGCCGAGCGATGGTCGATGGCCGTGGCCCTCAGTCGTTTTGGCACCCTCAACGGCTTCGACACGGTGAGCTCGTCATCGACGGACGTGGACCCGAACACCCCCTCGCTGGACTTCGACAAATACCACTACACGAGCAAGTACTTGACGTTCACCGCGGTAGAGAACGAAGACCGCAACCACAACGCGCTGCAGAAGACGACGACCGCACAAGACGCGCTCTGGACCAAGATCGACGGGAGCCCGTCGTACCCGTTCGTCGATTTCGGCAACAAGTCCGCGATCACCGGTCCGAGCTTCGACCCGGCGACGCTGAAGGGCCTCACGCAGGCGCAGATCGCCTCGCAGCTGAAGAACCCGACCGGCAAGGTCTCGCAGGCCATCAACGGCGCCGCCAACGTGATCACAGCCGCGATCTGCCAGATGACGAACAACCAGCCTGCGAACGTGTGTGCCTCGGTGATCCCGCTCCAGGCGAAGTTCGGTGCCTGAGGTCAGGGCGCGCCAAGCCAAGCCGAAGGTCGCCGTCCGCAAGGACCCCTTCGCCGCGTGGGCCTGGATGGTCACGCTGCCGATCGCGCTGGCCGGGCTCGGCGTGGCGGCGTACCTGACCTATGTCCACTTCCACAACCCGGCGTCTTTGTCGTGTCCCAACACCGGTGTCGTCAACTGCCTGAAGGTCACGACCAGCAGCCAGTCGGAGATCTTCGGTCACATTCCGGTCGCGGTGACCGGGCTGGCCTTCTTCTTCGTGATGACGCTGCTCATGACGCCCTGGGCATGGCGATCCACCAACGTCTGGATCTCGCGGCTACGGCTGGCCGGAGCCGTGTCCGGCGTCGGCATGGTCCTCTACCTGGTGTACGTCGAGGCCGTCCAGCTCAAGGCGCTCTGCCTGTGGTGCACGGGTGTGCACGTGCTGACGTTCCTGCTGTTCCTGGCCGTGCTCACGGCGTACCTGTTCCGACCGATCGACGCGTACACCGACTGACGCTGCGGCGCGCTGTCCAACGGCCAGTAGCGGGTAGCTGACGGCGATCAGGGCCACGCCGGAGACAACGTCCAGCGTGTAGTGGTTCCCGGTCGCGAGGACCGTCACCGTGGTGATCACCGGGTGGGCAACCGCGAGTGCGCGTAGCCACCAGCGGGCGGTCATCGCCCAGACGGCGACCGCGACCCACACCGCCCACGCCACGTGCAGCGACGGGACCGCCGCATAGAGGTTGGCGCTCTTCGACTCCACGGAGTACGCGAACGGCAGGACCCGGGCCACGGTGTCCGTGGCGGCGCCGGTGCCCAGCAGCCGGGGCGGCGCCACCGGGTAGCACCAGTACACGACGAACCCGACCAAGCTGGCCACGATCAGTGCGTCGCGGTGGTGGCGATAGTGGCGGCCGTGCAGCCACAGCAGCAGCAACGTCAGCGAGGTCATCCCGAGGTGCATCACGACGTAGTAGCCGGCCAGGAGGTCGGCCAGCGCGTCGTGGTGGCCGAGCCAGGTGTTGAGCGGTCCGGACCAACTGACGTGCAGCCAGCGGTCGGCACGCAGCACCGCGTGGCCATGCCGGACCGCCGCCGGCACGACGTTGCCGTGCAACGAGCGCACCTCGTCGTACGCCCAGGCGAAGCCCACGACCAAGAGCACCTGGCCCCACCATCGTGGCCGAGGCGGATCCACCGGCGGCAGCCTGCGCACGCCTCTATCTTCCCCGACCCACCGATGGCCCATCGGTGCGGCCATAGCGACACCAATGGGCCATGCGGGTTGCTATCGCGCCACCGGTGGGCCATCGGTGCGGGGGAGCCGGGTGACGCCGGCGGTCACGGTCACGCCGTCGGAGTCCAGGTGCGCGAGCGTGCTGCTGATCTCGCGGCCGATCCGGCGATCGATCGGCAATGACATGTGGCCGACCCCACGCACCAGCACGTTGCGGGCTGAGAGGTCGGGATGGTCCACCCGGGCGGCAGATCTCGGGGAGATCAGCGCGTCGAGGTCGGAGTAGAAGGACACGAACCGGGTGCGGCAGTCCGGGGCCGGCTCGGCGAGCTCGGCGATCACGTCGCTGGTCGGAGCCAGCTGTCGGCAGATCCCGCGAGGCAACAGTCGGGCAGCGCGGGTTCCCTGGTGGGGCGTCCCGAGTGTCACCAGCGTGTGGACGTACGCATCGCCGCCGAGCCGCTGCACGTAGTAGCGGGCGACCAGGCCACCCATCGAGTGCCCGACCACATGGATCCGCTCGTAGCCGGTCTGTTCGCGGATCGCGTCGACGGTCGCGGCGAGCCGCTGCGCTGCCACTCGTACGTCGGAGGTCCAGATCTGGTAGTTCGTGGTCCACACCCGGTCGAAGCCTCGCTGCCGCAGGTGGCGGCGCAGCATCGCGAAGATCGAGCGGTTGTCGACGAGTCCGTGGATCAGCAGGATCGGCGTCCCCGCCGCCTCGACGTCGACGATCAGCAGCCCGCGGTGCACCGGGGGCAGGTCGGTGAGCGAGTAGCGCTCCTCCTGCGGCCGCGCCCGCTCCTGAGCGACCCCGAACGGGTACGTCGCGACGTGAGCGGCGATCCATGCGGCCTCGAGGGCGGTGCCTCGCACGCTGCTCGGCCGCAGTGCGGTCCGGACGGTGCGGGTCAGGCCGTTCTGGGTGAGTCGTGCTGTCCATCGGCCGCCATCGGAGGCTTGCTCCGCGGCGGCCGGGGCCGGGCACGGATGCGCATCACTCGTGGCCTCGGACAACCGGCGTCCTCTCACAGCTCGGGTTAGGGGTGCGACGTGACGCAGCGGCGACATTACCCCGCCCCACCTTGCTCTCGCAGGCCGGTCGACCACTCTGCGTGGCGGAATACCCACCGTTCGTCACGACGAACCCATCCTCATGATCGTCTTCGGCAGGTTCTGGGGCAGCCCTAAACCCACCGACTACGCTGCCGCTGTGGCCGTCACCAGGCGGTCGAGGAGGTCCGGGTGAGCGAGCAGTCGGCTCCGACCACGCCGATCCGCGTGGTCGTCGCCAAGCCCGGCCTGGATGGGCATGACCGGGGCGCCAAGATCGTCGCCCGCGCGCTGCGCGACGCGGGCATGGAAGTCATCTACACCGGGCTGCACCAGACCCCGGACCAGATCGTCGCGACCGCGATCCAGGAGGATGCCCGCGCGATCGGCCTCTCGGTGCTCTCCGGGGCCCACATGACGCTGTTCCGCAAGGTCGTGGACCTGCTCGCCGAGCGCGATGCCAGCGACATCGTCGTCTTCGGCGGCGGGATCATCCCTGACGGAGACATCGAGCCGCTGAAGGCGATCGGCGTCGCCGCGGTCTTCACCCCGGGTACGCCGACCACCACGATCGTGGACTGGGTCCGCAGCAACGTCGTACCGGTCGAGGCCTGATCCGCCCCGACTCGGTTACTTGACGACCGGGATGGTCAGCGTCGTGGGAGCGGTCGGGCTGGTGCTCACCGTCACGGGCTGCACGGGAGAGGCGTTCCGGTAGGCGCCGTCCGTGGCCGCGATCACGAGCTCGATGGTGTGGCCCTTGGCGAACCGGTGCACGATGCCGGGCAGCTGGACGTGCACCGGCTTGCTGGCGTCGAGCACCCGCACCGGCGAGATCAGCCGGTGTACCAGGGTGACGGTGCCGTCCGGGGCCACGTCGTACACCTTGACGAAGAGCTGGAGCTCGGTGGCGAGCGTCGTCGCGGACGTCGTAGGTGCGCTCAGGTGCAAGGTCGCGGTGGGGATTCCCGCGACGTCGATGCGTCGGGTCAGCGGGGCCGTCTTGAAGCTCGCGAAGCTGCCCGGCGCGTCCGTGGGCGGCGTCGCCTGGTCGGGGATGTCGCTCTGAGCCGCTGAGGTCTCCGAGTAGCTCTCCGGAACGCCGCCCCCGAGGTTCGTGTACGTCGCCGAGCCGGTCGCGACCTTTTGCTTCGTGCGCACCAGCGAGGACGCTCCGCTCGCGTAGAAGGTCACGGGCCGGCCGACGTTGATGTGCGACGAGGTCGCGTACTGGACGGTGTCCGGACCCGAGCCCGAGAACGGCACCCAGTCGCGGTAGTAGGCGAAGCGCGGACCGGTGCTGACCTTGTGCTCGCCCTTGAGGTAGTGGGCGAACCACGCGAAGACCCGCTTGCCCTCGTAGGTCTTGATCGCCGAGGTGTCTGTCGCGAACTCGCCCTTGGCGGGTGTCGAGTCGCTGTGGCCCCAGGACTGCCAGATCATCTTCACCGGTGTGCCCTGCTTGTGCAGGGCCTTGTAGGTGGCCGTGGCCTCCTGCAGGTTGAACAACGTGTCCGCCTCGCCCTGCGCCAGCAGGGTCGGGATCTTGATGTGGGACATGTAGCTCTCGACCGAGGCGTGCCGGGCGAAGGAGAACAGGTCCGGCGTCACCAAGGTGTTGCTGGCGAGCTCCGCCTCGGCCTTGCATGCGGGGGTGACGAAGTTGACGCACCCGACATCGCGGCTCGGATCGACCGACGCGCCCTGCAGGCCATCGGCGATGCCCTCACCGAAGAACAGCCCGGACCAGTCGAGCTTGTCCGTGCCGGGAGCCTTGGTCGAGTAGGTCACGCCGTGGGTGAAGCCGGTGTTGTTCGGTGCCAGCGAGTAGGACAGGTCGTTCCACGTGATGATGGGGACGATGGTGTCCAGCCGCGGATCCTTGTCGGCGACGGCGAACTGCACCTGGCCGCCGTAGGAGCCGCCGACCATGCCGACCCGCGGGTCATAGCGGTCGTGGTGACCCTTGTGGTCGGTCTTGTCGTGGACGATCCATTTCACCGCCGGGTATGCCGCCCCACCGGTCCTGGTCGCGATCCCCTTCTTGCCGCCGAGGAAGCTGATCAGCTGCTTGCCCGCCCGACCGTCGTACGACGGGTCGTCGAGGGAGATCTTGCAGCCGGAGCCGCCGAACCCCAGCCCGGAGTAGGACAGGACGGCGTAGCCCCGCTCGGCTCCGAGCTCGCCGATGTAGTCCTGGTCGGCCTTGCTGCCGCCGAAGCCGTTCGTCGTGAGGATCGCCGGCACCCGGTGTTTGGCGCTGGCTCCTGCCGGCCGGTAGAGATCACCGACGATCAGGCAGCTCTGGGTCCCGGTGCCGCCGACTGCCTCGTTCGGCACGGTCACGTGGAAGTCCAGCGTCGTCACCGTGTACCTCGGGGCCGCCGCCGCCTTGGCTGGCTTGGCGCTGGCGGAGCCCGCGGCGTGGCTCGCCGCCATCGGCGCCAGGGCGACAGCGAGCGTCGCGGCAACTGCGGGCAGAGCGAGGCGTCGGTTCATGATCGACTACTTCGACGCCGGCCGTTCACCTCCTGCGTCTAGACCGGGGGCGACCGGCTGTGCCAAGGTGACTGCACCGTCAGTCAGGGGAACGTCGAGATGGCTCGCCCGTACCGGTCCCGCCCCGTCGGACTCGCCGCGATCGGTGCCCTGATCCTGAGTGCGGTGGTCGCGAACGCGGTCCCGGGACGCGCCGCTGCGACGGCACCGCAATCGCCGACTACCGCCACAGTTCCCGCCACCTCAGTGCCCTCCGACACGGTGCCCCCCGACACGGTGCCCCCCGGCACCAACCTGCTCCGGAACCCGGGTGCCGAGGCCGGTGCGCGCTCCGTGCACGGCTGGGACGCCGTGACGATCCCGGGCTGGCGGGTGGCGGCCGGCCTGCCGACCGTCGTGCGTTACGGGACGAAGGGCTTCCCAGCCGGCGGTGGCGCCGGTCGCGGCCGCCAGCTGTTCGTCGGCGGCGCCGGCGGGACCGCCCGGCTCCGGCAACGCATCGCACTGAGCGCCGGCTCCGGCGGCCGGATCGGTTCCGGCGTGAGCTACGACCTATCGGGCTGGCTCGGCGGCTCCGCCTCCAGCCACGCCGATGTCTCGGTGCGGTTCCTCGGTGGATCGGGACATCGGCTGGCCAGCCACTCGGTCCGCGCCGTCGGAGGGACTGCTGCCCATCAGGCCAGTCGCCCGGTCCACCGACGCGTCGTCGGCACGGTCCCGACCGGGACCCGGTCGGTCGTCGTCACGGTCAGGCTGACGACCCGATTGCGCAACGACAACGGCTTCTACTCCCAGGTCGGTTACAACCGGGCCATCGCGGACGGCGTCCACTTCAGCGTGTCAACAGCGGTACGCCCGCCGGTCCGCCTGGTCCCGCCGCCGGTCCAGGTTCCTCGCTTCGACCATGTCTTCCTGTTCTACTTCGAGAACCAGGACTACCGGACCATCGTCGGACCCCACACCAAGGCTCCGTACCTGACGAGCCTGCTGGGCCGGGGGAGCCTGCTGTCCCAGCTGTATGCCGAGGAGCATCCCAGCGATGGCAACTACCTGGTGCTTGCGGGCGGCAGCACGTTCGGTATTCCGCTGACCGACCCGCTCGAGGAGAACCCGCACTACACGATCAAGGCTCGCAACATCGGCGACCTGCTGGTCGCCGCGCACGAGTCGTGGAAGGGCTACCTGCAGAGCGCCAACGGACCGTGCGACGACACGGTCCACGACACGTACTGGGACGACGACCTTCCGTTCCTGTACTTCAAGGACATCCGGGAACGACCGTCGTACTGCGCCCAGCACATGGTGCCGCTGGCCTCGCTGACCACCGATCTGAAGAGTGCCGCGACGACACCGAGCTTCTCCTGGGTGAGTCCGGACGACTGTTACGACATGGAGGGATGTGGCGTTGCGGCGGGCGACCGCTTCCTCAAGACGCAGCTGACCCGGATCATGGCCTCGCCCGCCTGGACGACGCAACGCTCGCTCGCCATCATCACCTTCGACGAGGACGCTTCGGATCTGCATCATCCGGCGCAGCGGATCCCGACGGTCATCCTGGGGTCGCAGCACGTGAAATCGGGCTATGTCTCCAAAACCCGCTACACCCACTACAGCCTGCTGCGCACGATTGAGGCGGCGCTGAACCTGCCCACCATGACGAAGAACGACCGCTACGCCCAGGCGACGAACGATGTCTTCCACTGAGCGCGCGCGGTTCCGCGGCCGCGTGGTCGTTGCCCTCACCACGGTCGCGGTGGCGCTGCTGAGCGGGCCGGTGGGCGCCTCCGTCGACAGCGGATCGTCACCGCCGGCGGTGGTCCCGATGCACCGGGCCGCGCCGACGCGGCACTTCGCGTTCGTGGTCAACCGGATGTCCGGGACGGTCACCCCGGTCAACCTGCGGACCCGCAAGGCGATGCGAGCCATCCCGGTCGGCAAGCGGCCAGGAGCGATCGTCGTCACGCCCGACGGCCGCACCGCCTTCGTCGCCAACGGCGGCTCTGGCACCGTCACGCCGATCGACACCGTCACGCGTCGCGCGATGGCAGCGATCCGGGTCGGTCGAGGCCCCACGATCAACGACCCGAACCAGCCACACTCGATGGCTATCGCGCCGAACGGCCGCACGATCTTCGTCGCGAACGCCCGGTCCGACACGGTCACCCCGATCGACGTCGCGACCCGTACCGCCAAGCCGGCCATCGCGGTCGGCGGTCATCCCCTAGCGGTCGTCATCACGCCGGATGGCGGCACTGCCTTCGTCCTCGACTGGTCCGCCCACTCGGTCACGCCGATCGACGTCGCTACCGACACCGCGGGCGCGCCCATCCCGGTTGGCAGCTATCCGTTCGCGGCCGCTCTGACGCCGAGTGGCTCGACGCTGTATGTCGCGAACTACGGCTCCAACACGGTGACGCCGATCACGACCGCGACTGACCATGCCGGGCCCGCGATCCGGGTCGGCCACGCGCCCGACGCGCTGGCAGTCACCCCTAACGGCCGGAAGGTCTTCGTCGTCGACGCGGACTCCGACACAGTCACCCCGATCACCGTGGCGACCAACCGGGCACACCGCCGGTTCCGGGTGGGGTACACGCCCGCCGACATCGCGATCTCCCGGTCGGGGACGACGGCGTACGTCGTCACCACCATCGGCCAGACCATCAGGCCGATCACGACGAAGACGAACCGCGTGCACCGCGCGATCTCGCTGCGCGGCTACCCCTACGCCACGGCGATCGCGCTGACCCCGACCGGCCAGCAGGCCCTCACGCTCGACACCTACTCGGGAAGGGTGACGCTCGTCGACCTCCACTCCCACGCCATCCTCGCGAAGCTCCCGACTGGAAGCAGTCCGGTCGCCGTCGGGTTCGGGCGGTAGCCGGGCCCGAGCGCGTCACGACCCGACGGGTACCGTGTCGACGCGGATTCGTGGCCTTGAAGGAGTGACGCGTGGACCTGTTCGAGTGGCAAGCGAAAGAGCTGTTCGGCAGGTACGGCGTACCCATCACCAAGCAGGTCGTGGTGTCGACGCCCGAGGATGCGCGGACGGCTGCTGAATCCCTTGGCGGCGGCCCGGTGATGGTCAAGGCGCAGGTGAAGGCGGGCGGCCGCGGCAAGGCCGGCGGCGTGAAGTTCTGCCCTACCGCCGACGACGCGGAGGCTCGGGCCCGCGACATCCTCGGGATGGACATCAAGGGGCTCACCGTCCGCACCGTGCTGGTCGCGGAGGCGGCGGACATCGGTGAGGAGTACTACTTCTCGTTCCTGCTCGACCGGGCCAACCGGTCGTACCTCGCGATGTGCTCGGCCCAGGGCGGCATGGAGATCGAGCAGCTCGCGGTCGAACGACCCGATGCGCTCGCCCGGATCCCCATCGACCCGGTGGCCGGCGTCGACATCCACAAGGCACGCGAGATCGCCGACGCCGGATCGATCCCCGAGGTGGTGCGCGAGGCGGCCGCGGAGGTGATCGCCTCGCTGTGGGAGGTCTTCGTCGGCGAGGAGGCAACGCTCGTCGAGGTGAACCCGCTGGTGCGGACCCCCGATGACCAGGTGCTCGCGCTCGACGGCAAGATCACGCTCGACGACAACGCGGCCTTTCGGCACACCGAGGTCCACGACGCTTTCCGCGACATCACCGCGAGCGATCCGCTCGAGCTCAAGGCCGCCGAGATGCACCTCAACTACGTCAAGCTCGACGGCGAGGTCGGGATCATCGGCAACGGTGCCGGGCTCGTGATGTCGACGCTCGACGTCGTCGCGTATGCAGGCGAGGCGTACGGCGGAGTCAGACCGGCGAACTTCCTTGATATCGGTGGTGGCGCGTCGGCCGAGGTGATGGCCAACGGGCTCGACGTGATCCTGTCCGATCCATCCGTGCGGTCGGTGTTCGTCAACGTTTTTGGTGGGATCACGTCGTGCGACGCAGTCGCCAACGGCATCGTGCAGGCGCTCGCGCTGCTGTCGAGCCGCGGCGAGGACGTGACGAAGCCGCTCGTGGTGCGCCTCGACGGCAACAACGCCGAGGAGGGGCGGCGGATCCTCACCGAGGCCGCTCACCCGCTCGTCGAGCAGGTCGACACGATGGACGGCGCCGCCCAGCGCGCCGCCGAGCTCGCCGCCACTGTGAAGGGAGCCTGACCCGATGGCCATCTGGCTCACCAAGGACAGCAAGGTCGTCGTCCAGGGGATCACCGGCTCCGAGGGCACCAAGCACACCCGGCGGATGCTCGCGTCGGGCACGGCCGTCGTCAGCGGCGTCAATCCCCGTAAGGCCGGAACGGACGTAGACGGCGTCCCGGTGGTCGGCACCGTCGTCGAGGCGATCAACTCGACGGGGGCCGATGTCTCGGTGATGTTCGTCCCGCCGGCTTTCGCGAAGGCGGCCGCCCTCGAAGCGATCGACGCCGAGATCCCGCTGCTCGTCGTCATCACAGAGGGCATCCCGGTGCAGGACTCGGCGTACTTCCGCGCCTACGCCGCCGAGCGTGGAAAGACCCGGATCATCGGCCCGAACTGCCCGGGGCTGATCTCGCCTGGCCAGTCCAACGCGGGGATCATCCCCGCCGACATCACCGGCCCGGGCCGGATCGGGCTGGTCTCGAAGTCGGGCACGTTGACCTACCAGATGATGTACGAGCTGCGCGACATCGGCTTCTCGACGGCGGTAGGGATCGGCGGCGACCCGGTGATCGGGACAACGCACATCGACTGCCTCGCGGCGTTCCAGGACGACCCCGACACCGACGCGATCGTCATGATCGGCGAGATCGGCGGTGACGCCGAGGAGCGCGCCGCCGACTACATCGCGGGCAACGTCACCAAGCCCGTCGTCGGCTACGTCGCCGGGTTCACCGCACCCGAGGGCAAGACGATGGGCCACGCCGGCGCGATCGTATCCGGCTCGTCGGGGACCGCCGCAGCCAAGGCGGCCGCGCTGGAAGCGGTCGGCGTCAGGGTCGGCAAGACCCCCAGCGAGACCGCCCGGCTTATGCGCGAGATCGTCGCCGGCTGACATCACCTGTCAGGACGCTCGGCCCAAACGCGCGCTCGAGCGCCCTGACAAGTGGAGGCTCAGCCCTTCGGGTGCAGCAGCACCTTGGTGTAGCCGTCCACGCGCCGGTCGAACTTGTCGTAGGCCTCCGGCGCGTCCTCGAGTGAGACCTCGTGCGACACGATCCATCCCGGCGTGGCGCGGCCGGTGATGATGAGGTCACGGAGCTGGCGGTTATAGCGCTTCACCGGTGCCTGACCGGTGCCCATCCGCAAGCCCTTGGTGAAGAAGGTGCCGTAGTCCCAGCCGATCCGGCCCTCGCGGGCACCCGGGGTCGCGGCGCCGGGATCCTCGGGCATGTAGACCCCGACGACACCGATGGCCCCGGCGCTGCGCACCACCTTCACCAGGTTGTCGAGAACGAGCTCCGGGTGCTCGTCACCTGAGGCGTCGTGCGCCTGGTACCCGACCGCCTCGACTCCCTTGTCGACGCCGATGCCATCCGTGGCATCCATGATCTGCTGGACCGGGTCACCGGCCGAGAAGTCGATCGGTACGGCGTCGATCTGCTTGGCGAGCTGCAGCCGGTCGGGCTGCTGGTCGACGACGAATACTTCGGAGGCGCCCAGCAGATACGCGCTGTGCGCCGCCATCAGGCCGACCGGGCCACCACCGAAGACCGCGACCCGATCGCCGACGCCCACCTCCGCGAGGACAGCACCGTGGAAGCCGGTCGGGAAGATGTCCGACAGCATCGTGAAGTCGTTCTCGTGCTCGGTGCCAGCCGGCAGTTCGAGCAGGTTGAAGTCGGCGTACGGCACTCGCAGGTGCTCGGCTTGGCCGCCGGCGTACGGGCCCATGTTGGCGTAGCCGTAGGCCGCGCCGTCCATCCCCTCGGTCGGGTTCGTGCGCAGGCAGAACGACGTCCAGCCGCCGGTGCAGTTGCGGCAGGTCCCGCACGCGATGTTGAACGGCACGGACACTCGGTCACCGACCTCGACGCGGCTCACCGCGGCGCCAACGGCTTCGACGATCCCCATGTTTTCGTGACCGAGCACGGTGCCGGCCTCGACGCTGGTGCGCCCTTCGTACATGTGCAGGTCCGAGCCGCAGATGTTGGTCGTCGTGATCCGGATCACGGCATCGGTCGGCTCC
Organism: Mycobacteriales bacterium; assembly: GCA_036267755.1. Classification (GTDB taxonomy): domain Bacteria; phylum Actinomycetota; class Actinomycetes; order JAFAQI01; family JAFAQI01; genus DATAVK01. The sequence continues at coordinate 5,304 of DATAVK010000052.1, read as the reverse complement.
TCGATTCGGGCGTCGGCGACGTCCTCGACCGCGACCTGCCGCTCCCCGCGATAGACCAGTCCTCGCATCAGGTTCTCCTTTCGATGATCTTTGAGGCGTCGCCAGTCACCGGCTGAGTAACCGGATTCCGCACAGATGGCCGAGTACGGCGTGTAACACCCGTCACTTGCGCGTCTTCCTGTCACGATCGTTGCCGTGACACAGGCGCTTCCCCGAGCTCGCCCGTCGACGGTCGCTCCACCCGCGACCGCGAACGGTGTGGCACCGCTATGGGTGCGGGGTGCCTTCGCGGCGCTGTGGACCGTGACGGTCGGCGTCGCCGGGCTCGTCGTCGTGGTGCTTGCGATGTGGGCGGCCGACGCGCGGTCCCAGGCATCGGCGGGCGTCGCGACCCGGTTCGCCCTGGTGGTGTGGTTGGCGGCGATGCACGTCCCGATGCACGTGGCGACTGGCGGCACGGTGGCCGTGGCACCGCTCGCAGTGACCCTCGGGCTGATCCTGCTGCTCGCGCGAGCGGCGTCGATCGTCGCTCGAGGCCAACGGTGTACGACGCCACGCGAGCTCGGCACCGTCGTCGGGGTCGTCGTCGGGCCGTACGTGGTTCTCTGCCTCGCGATCGCGATCCTGGCCCGTTCGGCAGCGATCACCCCGTCGCTGCCGGGAACGCTCCTCGCTGCGCTGATCACAGGTTCGTTGGCCACCGGCGCCGGCGTGATCCGCGGGTCGGGCAGCGGCCGCGTCTGGTGGGAGCGGTTGCCGGCCGACGGGCGAGCCGGCCTCGGTGCCGCAGCCGCCGGTCTCGCTGTGCTGCTCGGTGTCGCGGCGCTGCTGCTGGTCGGGTCACTGGCGCTGCACACCCAGGCGCTACGCGCAGCGCTCGATCACTTCGGTGGCGGTCTGCCGGTCGAGGCCTCGGTGGTCGTGCTGTGCCTGGTTCTGTTGCCGAACGCTGTCCTCTGCGCTCTGGGCTACCTGGCGGGACCCGGGTTCGCGCTGGGGGCGAGCACGTCGTACTCGCTCGGCGGCGTCCACGCCGCCCCGGTGCCGATGCTCCCGGTCCTGGCCGGACGACCGCTCGGCCCCGCGCCTGCGTCCGTGTTCGTGTTGTGCGTCGTCGCGATCGCCCTCGCCGGCGGGGTGACGGGGTGGCGATTGGCGCGGCGTCCTGGGACCCATCTGCTGACCGGCCTGCGGCAGGTCGCGGTGGCGGGCGCGGCAGCCGGTCTTCTCACCGCCGTGCTGACCGCCCTGGCCGGTGGGCCGGCCGGGCCTGGTGCGCTGTCCGCCGTGGGCGCCTCACCGTGGCAGGTGGGCCTGAGCGTGGCCGGGGAGCTGATGCTCCCGGCGGCGGTGGTCGTACTGACCTGGATCTGGCTGGTGCGACTGCCGGCCGTGGCGGCGCTACCTGGCCGCGGTCGGCAGCTGCTCGCCCGGCTCAAGCGCTGAGGACCACGCTCGCAACGATCTTGTCGGCGAAGGTCTGGTTCTTGGCGTCCCACAACGGCCAGAGCCAGCCGAGCAGGCACGCGACCGTGTCCAGGAAATGGCAGAGCGTGCGCACCACCCCGAGCCCGCCGCCCAGCACCTGACCGTCGGCGTCACGGACCACCCGGATGCGGACCACGCGCTTGCCGGGCGTTCGGCCGCTCGCGCCGTTCATCCACCCGAGCACCAGTACCAAGATCAGCCCGATCGCTGCCCTGACCACGATCCCGCCCACGATCAGCCCGATCACCCAGGCGATCACCGCGACCCCGACCGCATCGATGAGGTACCCGACGACGCGCCGGCCCCACGAGGCGAATGGCGCTCCGACATGGCGCGGCTGGGACGGATCGGCACTGGGTGGGCGCGGCGGCGGGTATGTCGTCACCCCGCCATCCTCGCGGATGGCGGGGTCAGAGGCCGCCGGCAACACGGAGGACGGTTCCCGTGACGTACGACGCCGCGTCGCTGAGCAGCCACGCGATCGCGGGAACGACGTCCGCGGTCTCCCCGGCGTACCCCATCGGGATCCGCGACGCGGCCCGATCGACCCGCCCGGCGTCGCCGGCAGCAGCGTGGATCTCGGTTCGGACGACCCCGGGCGCCACCGCGTTCACGCGGATGCCGGCGCCCGCCAGTTCTTTCGACAGCCCGACCGTGAGCGCGTCCACCCCCGCCTTGGCCGCGGCGTAGTGGACGTACTCGTGCGCCGAGCCGAGGGTCGCCGCCGCGGAGGAGATGTTGACGATCGCGCCGCCGGGACCGCCGCGCTGGGTTGACATCACCTGGGCGGCGCGCCGGGCGCAGAGGATCACGCCGAGCAGGTTCACGTCCACGACGAGCCGCACCGTCTCGACCGGCGTCTCGGCCAGATCGCCGATATGGGCGGTGAGGCCCGCGTTGTTGACGAGCCCGGTGACGGGACCGAGCGCCTGCTCGGCCGTGGCGAACAGCCGGTCGACGTCGTCGGCGTCGACCACATCGGCCGGTACGGCGACGGCGAGCCCACCGGCCGACGTCACCTGTTCGACGACTCGGTCGGCAGCCTCGCGGTCTCGGCGATAGCTGACCGCCACCGCGTGGCCGGCTTCCGCCAGGTGCAGCGCAGCGGCCGCCCCGATACCGCGGCTGCCGCCGGTCACGATCGTCACCGGCCGGGCGTGTTCCATCAGCCGATCATCCCGTGTGACGGCCGGCCGGCCGGCTCAGGGTCGAGCCGGAGCCGAGGTACGCCTAGCCGGCTAGGCCCACTGCACGACGTCGGCGTGGTCGAGCCGGGGGAGCCGGTCGAACCACGGGCTCTCACCGGGGTGACCGATGTTGACCACCAGGACCGACCGGAACCGGCCCTCGGGGAAGAACTCCGCGTCGACGGCCGCCTTGTCGAAGCCGCCCATCGGGCCTGCCGCGAGACCGTGGGCTCGCACCGCCAGCAGGAAGTACCCGGCCTGTAGCGCGGCGTTGAATGCCCCGGTGTCGGTCCGCGCCGTGTCGTCGGCCGCGAAGTAGTCCTTGAGCTCCGGCCGGAACGGCAGCAGGGTGGGGATGTGCTCGTGGAACTCCGTGTCGACGGCCAGCACGGCGACGGCCGGTGCTGATCCCGTCTTCTCCTTGTTGCCCTCGCTCATGTGCTCCACCAGGCGGTCGCGACCCGGCCCCTGCCGAACGTAGAGCACCCTCAGCGGCTGGATGTTGGCCGCGGTCGGCGCCCACTTCGCCAGTTCCCAGATCTCGGCGAGCTCGGCGTCACTGACGGGGGTCGGCGCGAAGGTGTTCGCGGTCCGCGCCTCGGTGAACAGCAACGCACGGCCGGCGTCGTCCAGCCTGGGCAGGAGCAGGTGAGGTTCGGCAAGTTCCGTCATGTCAGGCTTCCCTCTCATTGTCGTTTCGGAAAGTAACTATCGCTTCGGAAAGCATAGGTCGCTAGGAAAAACAAAGTTACAAGACAGAACCTAGCACGAGCTAGGATGGGCAGATGACGAGGGAGCAAGTGGTGCACGAGCCGCGGACCTGCGACGCCGCGCTGGCCCGTGCCTTCGGATTCCTCGGTAAGCGCTGGAACGGCGTCATCCTGGGGACCCTCACCAACGGCCCGGCCGGGTTCTCCGAGCTGCGACGAGCGGTGGCCGGGATCAGCGACTCCGTGCTCTCCGAACGCCTCGTCGAGCTCTGTGGCGCCGGCCTGGTGCTGCGCGCCGTCGACGAAGGGCCGCCGGTCGCCGTTTCCTACACGCTGACGCCCGCCGGTCAGGCTCTGCTCCCCGCCCTGCAAGAGCTCACGACCTGGGCCACCGAAAACTTGCCCGCCGAGTCGTGCCGCTAGCGCCGCTGCAGGTGTCTGACATGCAGGTGTGGGGCGCAGCGCGGTACGGCGATCCCTGCCGGGAGTGCGGCTTCGACTGGTCGCTGTCCTTCGACGCCGCGGTTGAGCTGGTGGCCGGGATGCCGACCCGTTACGCCTCGCTGCTCAGCGGCCGGGACGCCTCAGCCCGCCACCCCGACCTCGGCTGGACCGCGGGGGGCTACGTCTGTCACGTCACCGACAACCTGCGAATCTGGGCGGAACGGCTGGCCGGTGCGGGACTCGGCGGCCCCGCTGAGGTTCCGGGGTACGACGAGAACCTGCTGGGCCGGGCGCGCGAGTACAACCAGGTTCCGATCACCGGGGCGCTGTGGTCGCTGCGGTCTGCCGCCCAGGACTGGGCCACAGCAATCGCGCTCGCGGCCGGCGAGAAGGTCGTGCTCCACCACGCCGGGCGGGGTGCACAGACCGTCCTCGACGTCGCCCGAAACAACGCACACGACGCCTTTCACCACGGCTGGGATATCGGCCGCAGCCTGGCGGCCTAGCTGGTCAGACCTTGAGAACGACCGTCGACATCAACTTGTCGGCGAAGGTCTGCCGTTTGTTGTCCCACAACGGCCACAGCCACCCGACCAGGCAGGCGAGGGTGTCGAGGTAGTGGCAGATCGCCCGGACGATGCCAAGACCGCCGCCGAGCAATGCGCCGTCCGCGTCGCGGACCAGCTTGATCTTGAGGATCCGCATCCCCGGCGTTTGTCCCTGCAGCCCGACCAGGTATCCCAGACCCAGCGACAGCAGGATGCCTAACACGTCCGAGACCGCTCGGTTTCCAATGATCACGTCGATGATCCCCAGCGGGATGCCGAAGATCACGGCATCGAGCAGTAGCCCGCCGACGCGCTCAATCCACGAGGCGAGCTGAGCCCCGGCGTACTGCGAGGGCTGCTGGCCGTACTGGTCACCACCGCCGGTGTACGCAGGTGGACCCTGCGGCGGCTGCCCGTAGGGCTCCTGACCGCCGGAGTACGGCGGAGGCGGGCTGCCGTAGGGCTCTGACGGGTCCTGGGGCGTGGTCATCGGATTCCCTCCAGTCGGCGAAGTCTCGGTCAGACCTTGATGACGACCGTGCTGCACAGCTTGTCGGCGAACGTCTGGTTCTTCGCGTCCCACAGCGGCCATAGCCAGCCGAGGTAGCACGCGAGGCTGTCCAGGAAATGTGCGAGCTGGCGGAGGAACGACATCCCCGCGCCGACCGGCTGGCCGTCCAGCTCGCGGATCAGCCGGATCCCGACGATCTGCTTGCCGAAGGTCTGACCGGTCGCTCCCTGCCGGAACACCACGTTCCAGATGCCGACTACGGCGGCCGCCAGATAGGCGAGCACGGCAAGGGCCTGCCCGACGCCGTGGCCGATGGCGAGCCCGATCACGACGATGATGACCGTCGGTACGCCGATGATGATCGAGTCGAGCAGGTAGCCGCCGACTCGCACCAGCCAGGAGGCGTATGCCGCTCC
>DATAVK010000051.1:0-1566 GCA_036267755.1 Mycobacteriales bacterium | reverse complement strand
GTCCGAGCCGGTTCCCGTCACCGACTTCCGCTACGACGCCTCCTGGACCGGAGCCGATCGCCAGCCGGCTCCCTACGGTGAGCACGGCGCCGGCATCGCCGGCCTCATCGCGTCGGCCACGTTCACGCTGGCCGACCGGCGGGTCATCGAGGTCGACGCGCAGGGCACCTTCGCCCGCCCTTACGAGCCGTTCCATCGCGGAGGGCTCAACCTGATGCGGGTGAGTACGGGCGACGGACGCCGGGGCACCGCCATCTACGAGGTCACCGGCGCCCGTCACCATCACTTCTTCCCCGGCACGGTGGTGGAGGGGACACTGCCAGCATGACCGCATCGAGGCCAGCCCGGCCGCCTCTGGTCGCTGACCCGGACCTCGTGACGGCTGAGTGGCTCACCCAGGTGCTGCGGTATGCGGGCGTCATCGACGCGGCCGCCAGCGTCGCCTCGTTCCGGGCAGCACCGATCGGCACCGGCCAGGTCGGCGCCAACGTGCGGTACACGCTCAGCTACGACCACCCCGGGCCGCCGGCGCCGGCGACGGTCGTGTGCAAGTTCTCGTCGCGCGACGAGGCGAGCGCGGCCGCTGGCGTGGCGACGCTCACCTACGAGACCGAGGTCGCCTTCTACCGGGACCTGGCGCACACCGTCGACATCAGCCGCCCGCGGTGCCACTTCGCCGACCTCCGGTCCGGCACCGCCGACGTCGTGCTGGTCATGGAGGACATAGCGCCGGCCGAGCAGGGTGACCAGATCGCCGGCTGCACGGTGCAGGAGGCCGGTCTCGCTATCGAGGAAGCGGCCCGGCTGCACGGACCGCGCTGGGGCGACCCGGCGCTGCGGGAGCTCGGCTGGCTCGATCGCGGCGGCACCACGGAGAGCATCGCCGCGATGCTCGGCACCATCTGGGAGGCGTTCGCCGAGCGCTACCGCACCCGGCTCGCCCCGGTCACGCTCGAGGCCGGGCCGCAGGTCGCCGCGCTCGCGCCCGAGCTGCTCGCGAACAGGTCGCCGCTGCGCACGCCGGTGCACAGCGACTACCGGCTCGACAACATGCTGTTCGCCACCGACGGCGGGGGCCGTCCGCTGACCGTCGTCGACTGGCAGACCGTGCAGCTGGGCGTCGGTCCCAGCGACGTCGCCTACTTCCTCGGCAGCGCGTTCGAGCCCGGCCGCCGCCGCCGCTGTGAACGCGACCTTCTCCTCCGCTACCACCGGGCGCTGGTCGAGGACTACGGCGTCGACGATTACCCGTTCGACCAGTGCTGGCGCGACTACGTGCAATCGAGCTACGGCAGCCTGCTCATGGCCGTCTTCGCGTCCATGCTGGTCGGGCGGACCGAGCGCGGCGACGCCATGTTCATGGCGATGGCCAACCGCTCCGCGCAGATGGCCGCCGACCTCGACGCACCAGCGGTCATCACCAGGGGCTGACAGGCTCCACGCTCCCTCCTGTCACCGCTACGGGCCGGCTTGCCCCCGCGGGCACCCCGGGGTCGTGTTATTCTCCGAAACGGAGGTATCAGCTCCGGATCAGGATGGGCGGGGACACATGTCAGACGGCGGACA
>DATAVK010000050.1:0-20873 GCA_036267755.1 Mycobacteriales bacterium | reverse complement strand
TGGCTGCCTGCGGCAGCTCATCCAGCTCGGGTACGGCGTCGTCGTCGTCCACGGTCGCGCCAGCATCCTCCGGAGCGGTCACGGTGAAGGACGCGAGCACGTCGCTCGGCACGATCCTCACCACCGGCCAGGGCGTCACGCTGTACGAGTTCACCCCCGACAAGGCCGGCAAGAGCGTCTGCACCGGTGCCTGCGCAACGACGTGGCCACCGCTCACCGTCTCCTCCGGAACGCACGTGTCGGCGGCCTCAGGCGTCGGGACACTGTCGACCATCACCCGCTCCGACGGCAGCAAGCAGGTCGCGATCAACGGCCACCCGCTCTACAAGTTCGCCGGTGACAGCGCTCCCGGCATGACCAAGGGTCAGGGCGTCGAGGGCACCTGGTTCGTGGTGTCCCCGAGCGGCGCATTGATCCGCAAGGCGGCGGCAGCGACCTCGACTGCACCGTCGTCCGCACCGTCCGCCGCGGCCAGCAGCTCCGGCGGATCCGGCGGGTACGGCTACTGATCCGCCGAGCGACCGCGACCTGTCAGGGTGCCCACCCCTGTCCCGGCTCAGCGCTCTGACAGGTCGCCGGTCTTAGCTGTCGTCGCCGTCGGCGGACGTCGCCGCCTCGGAGTTTCTCGCCGCGCCGCGAGTGTCGCGGGGGAACGGCGCTGGCGGCGGTGGTGGCGTCTGACGGCTGGTGGCGCGAGCCACGGCTGCTCCCACGGCTGCGCCGGCGATCAGGAACAGTACGGCGGTGCGCCAACGACGCGGGGGGCGCTCACCCTTGAGCGCGGACACGGCGTACCCGGCGCGGGTGGCGGCTTCGGCGCGGGCCGGGGCCGAGGCTTCCACCGCAGTCTCGACCGCCGCGGTCACGGCCGGGACCACGTCCTCCAGGAAGCGCTCACGCGCCGCGTCCAGCGCTGGCGCCAGCCGGTCACGGGCGTTCTCGACGGCGGGGCCTACCCGATCCGCGGCCGGTCCGAGCCGCTCACTGGCACTGTCGACGTACGGCGCCACCGCGTCGCGCGCGGCGCTGATCCGAGGGCTGACCGCCTCACGCGCCGCTCCGACGTACGGGGACAACGCATCGCGTCCCGCTTCGACGCGCGGACCGAACGCATCGCGAGCGGTGGTCAGGGTGTCGAACAGGCGGTCCTTGGCGACGTCGACGTCTTTGGTCTTGCGCACGGTCTGCCTCCGAACGAGGAATCATTGTCCTTGGCGATCTTCCCCTGTGGCCCCTCAGTCAACCTCACCCGGGCGGGTACTCGCCGCCTGCGTGCCCGTTCAGCCGCGCGTGCAAGGATGGATGGCCGTTGCCGACCGGCAGCGCATGAAGCCCGCCCCGAGGAGAAACCCGTGGCAGAGGATCTCTACGCCGTCCTGTCCACCTCGGAGGGCGACATCCGGGTCCAGTTGTTCCCGAACCACGCCCCCAAGACAGTCGCCAACTTCGTCGAGCTCGCCGAAGGCACCCGCGAGTGGACCGACCCCCGCACCGGGGCGCGGACCTCGGAGCCGCTGTACGACGGCACCGTCTTCCACCGTGTCATCGGCGGCTTCATGATCCAGGGCGGTGACCCGCTGGGCACCGGCACCGGGGGCCCGGGCTACCGGTTCGCCGACGAGATCCACCCGGAACTCGCCTTCACCCGGCCCTACCTGCTGGCGATGGCCAACGCCGGTCCGGGCACGAACGGGTCCCAGTTCTTCATCACGGTGGCACCGACCCAGTGGCTGACCGGCAAGCACACCATCTTCGGTGAGGTCGCGGACGCCGAGAGCCGAGCGGTCGTCGACAAGATCATCGCGGTGCCCACGGGTCAGATGGACCGGCCCAAGACCGACGTCACGGTCAACAAGGTCGCGATCGAGCGGGTGACCAGCTAGCCGATGACCGTGCCGCCCGACGAGCCGGCGGCCGAGGTCGACCTTCGCTGCTACCGGCACCCCGATCGCGAAACCGGGATCCGTTGCGTGCGCTGCGACCGGCCGGTCTGCCCGGAGTGCATGATCCCCGCGTCGGTCGGTTTTCAGTGCCCGGAGTGCGTCAACGAAGGCCGGCGCACGGTCCGGACGCCGCGGACGATCTACGGCGGCCGGATCCGCGCCGGGTCGCGACCCGACGTCGTGACGATGACGTTGATCGGCATCAACGTCGCGGTCTTCCTCGCCACGACGTTCACCGGCATGAACCTGTTCTCCGGCAACGGCAACTCGAGCCTGTTCAACCACCTCGCCCTGATCCCGCCGGCCGTCGCGCACGGCCAGTGGTACCGGCTGTTCACCGCGGCGTTCCTGCACTTCGAGATCTTCCACATCGGCTTCAACATGTGGGCGCTGTACGTGCTCGGGCCGCCGCTGGAGGCGGCGCTCGGGCGGGTGCGCTACCTCGCGCTGTACCTGCTGGCCGGCCTCGGCGGCAGCATCCTGTCGCTGCTCCTCGGCCCGCTCAACGAGACGGCCGCGGGAGCCTCCGGAGCCATCTTCGGGCTGTTCGGTGGGCTGTACGTTCTGGCCCGCCATCGCAACCTCGCGACCGGCAACATCGTGGTCATCATCGTCGCCAACCTGCTGTTCACGTTCGCCATCCCCAACATCGACTGGCGTGGTCACGTCGGCGGCCTGGTCACCGGCACGGTGATCGCGGTCATCCTCGCCTTGGCGCCGCAGGGCCGGAATCGGGATCGGATCCAGGCGGCCGGTGTGGTCGCGGTCATGGTGGTGCTGGCCGGGCTCGGCTTCGTCGGCGCTCACCGGGTCAACTCCGACTGCCGCACCGACGTCGCTGCGGGCTCCCCGGTCGGCCCGGCGGCCTACTGCGCCTTCTACGATCCGCAGCAGTGACCGCCCACCACAGGAATGGCGCGCGTTAGAACGCCGTTCTACCGGAGTCGTACCATCGAGGCACGACCGTTGGGCAAGCCGGGAGCCAGCCATGCGTGATGCCGTCATCGTCGATGCAGTCCGGACACCGGTGGGCCGCCGCAAGGGGGCCTACTCCGAGGTTCATCCGGTCGACCTCTCTGCGTACGTGCTCCAGGCGCTCGCCGAGCGCACCGGTGTCGACCCGAGCCTCATCGACGACGTCGTGTGGGGCTGTGTCAGCCAGGTCGGCGAGCAGACCATGAACGTGGGCCGCAACGCCGTGCTGGCGGCGGGCTGGCCGGAGTCGGTCCCGGGGACGACGGTCGACCGGCAGTGCGGCTCGAGCCAGCAGGCGGTGCACTTCGCCGCGGCAGGAGTGATCTCCGGCCAGTACGACGTGGCTGTCGCCGGCGGCGTCGAGGTGATGACCCGAGTCCCGATGGGGTCGTCGGTCGGGACGGACGTCGGGCTGCCGTTCGGCCCCAAGGTCCTCGAGCGCTACGACAACGTGTGGTTCAACCAGGGTCTCGGCGCCGAGATGATCGCGAAGCGGTGGGGGCTGTCGCGGGAGCAGATCGACGAGTTCTCGCTCTCCTCGCACGTCAAGGCCGCGGCGGCGATCGACTCCGGCGCCTTCGCCAAGCAGTACGCCGTCGTACCCGGGACTGGTCTCGAGGTCGACGAGGGCGTCCGCCGCGAGACCTCGCTGGAGAAGCTCGGCGGGCTGAAGCCGGCGTTCTCCGAGGACGGCGTGATCACGGCCGGCAACTCCTCCCAGATTTCCGACGGTTCCGGCGCGCTGCTCATCACGACCAGCGACAAGGCTCGGGAGCTCGGGCTCAAGCCGATCGCGCGGCTGCACACCTTCGCCCTGGCCGGCGACGACCCCGTCGTCATGCTGACCGCGCCGATCCCCGCCACCGCTAAGGCGCTCGCGAAGTCGGGCCTGTCCATCGGCGACATCGGTGCCTTCGAGATCAACGAGGCCTTCGCCCCCGTCCCGCTGGCCTGGCTCGCCGAGACCGGCGCTGACCCCAAGGCGCTCAACCCGCTCGGTGGCGCGATCGCGATCGGCCACCCGCTGGGCGGCTCCGGCGCGGTCCTGATGACCCGACTGCTGCACCACATGAGCGACAACGGCATCCGTTACGGCCTGCAGTCGATGTGCGAGGGCGGCGGGATGGCGAACGCGACCATCCTCGAGCTGCTCTAACCGCTCGCCAGGGCGGTTATCCACACTGGGGACAACCCCTGTGGGCGAATCACATCGGTGTGACTACGCGCCTGTCGCGGATGTGGCGGATCAGCGCCACTGCGTCGAGGTGACGAAACCGGCGACGATGAAGCCGAACCCGATCGCGAGGTTCCAGTTGCCGACCGCCTTGATCGGTATCGAGCCGCCGGTCACGTAGAACAGCACCAGCCACACGATCCCGATCAGGAAAAGCCCCAGCATCAACGGCGCCACCCACCAGGAGCTGACCCGGTTTCGCGCCGCCTTGGTCGGCGGCGGCGTATACGGCGTCTTAGAGCGGACGCGCGACTTCGGCACGAAGCCTCCCGGTCGGTGGGTGCTGGACGCCCTAGCGTAGACGGGTGAGTGCGGCAGCGGCGATTCCCGGCGGGCGTTCGTCGCGTGGCTGGCGCTGGTGGGTGCGCGGGACCGGCGAACTGCTGGTGACCGCCGGCGTCATCATCCTGCTGTTCATCGGTTACGAGCTGTGGTGGACCGGGCTCACCACGAAGCACGACCAGAAGCAGGCGATCACGGCGCTGCAGCGCGAATGGGCTCGGCCGGTCAGGCAGCAGGCGAAGATCCCGCCGTACGGCTCCGGTCTGGCCATTCTGTTCATCCCTCGGCTGGGCCGGCACTACAAGTACGCGATCATCCAGGGCACCTCGACGGACGACCTCATCAAGGGCCCTGGCCACTACCCCGGTACGGCGTTACCCGGCCAGGTCGGCAACTTCGCCGTGGCGGGACACCGGACGACCTACCTGCACCCGTTCTACGACATCAACGAGCTGCGTCCAGGCGATGCGGTGGTAGTCGAGACCCAGCAGTCGTGGTTCACCTACCGGGTGGAGGACATCCCGCACACCAAGGCCAAATATCAGGAGGTCGTGTCGCCCACCGACGTGAACGTCGCCTACCCGGTTCCGGACCAGCCGGACGCGGCTCTTGCGCCGACCCAGCGGGTGTTCACGCTGACCTCCTGCAACCCGCGCTACTCGGCGGTCCAGCGGATCGTCGTACACGGCGTGCTCGTCTCGACCCTGCCGCGGCTGCTCGGCCTGCCGCCTGCTCTCGAGCACAAGGCCTAGGGCGGCGTCGCGATGTACGCGTGGGTGTGGCGCCGGATCCCGGGCCCGTGGCCGGCCAAGCTGGTCGGGATGCTCGTGCTGCTGGTCGCTGCGCTGGCCCTGCTCTTCCTGGTGGTCTTCCCTCGGGTCGGTCCGTCGTTGCCGTTCAACCACGTCACGGTCGATACCCCGACGCAATCCCCGGCGCCGATCCCCTCGGGATGACTACCGTGGAGCGACCATGACCCGGATCCTCGTCGTCGACAACTACGACAGTTTCGTGTTCAACCTGGTGCAGTACCTCGCCCAGCTAGGGACCGATGTCGTCGTCCGACGCAACGACGAGGTCGACGTGGACGACGAGCTGCTCGACACCGTCGACGGGGTGCTGCTCTCACCCGGCCCCGGCCGACCCGAGGACGCCGGGTGCTGCGTGGACCTGGTGCGCACCGTTGGACAGCGGGTGCCGATGCTCGGCGTGTGTCTCGGCCACCAGGCCATCGCCGCGGCGTACGGCGGGACTGTCGAGGTCGCTCCCGAGCTGCTGCACGGCAAGACCTCCGAGGTGCACCACGACGGCGCCGGGGTGCTACGCGACCTCCCGGATCCATTCACGGCGACCCGGTACCACTCGCTCGCGGTCCGCGCCGAGGACCTGCCTGCCGACCTCGAGGTGACCGCGCGCACCGAAGGCGGCGTGATCATGGGGCTGCGGCACCGTGACCTGCCGATCGAGGGGGTGCAGTTCCACCCGGAGTCGGTCCTCACCGAGGGTGGCCACCGGCTGCTCGCGAACTGGCTCGCCGGCTGCGGGGACGCCGCGGCGGCCGACCTGGTCCCTGAGCTCGCGGCCAAGCTCGAGCGGCAGCGCTCCACCATCGGCTAGTAGTGCCCGCCGGCGCCTTCGGTCAGGGCGTGGTGGTCGGCGTCGGCGACGTGCTCGGCGGCGGTGAGATGGTGGGGCTGGACGACGGCGTCGGGGTCACGCTGGGCGTCGGGCTCACCGGCGGCTTCGGCTTGACGTCGACGTACACGGTCACCGTAGATCCCGACGCGGCGTAGGTCCCGCCCCCTGGCGACTGGCTGATGATCAGGCCGTCCTTGCCGGGCTCGTAGACCGCGTTCCGGTGATGCGTGACGTCGAAGCCCGCCTCCTGCAGGATCGCCGTCGCTTGGAGCAGCGTGTCGCCGGTGACCTTCGGCACCTTGACCTGCGCGTTGCTGACGATGAGCGTGACCTTGCCACCACTCGCGATCGTCGTACCGGCTCGCGGCCGGGTGGCGAGCACCTGCCCGGCTGGGGCGCCGGAGTTGCGGGGGATGAGGTCCCCGACCACCAGGTTCGCGGCGGCCAGCGCCGTGCGGGCTTGCGCGGTCGTCAGCCCGACCAGGCCGTCGGGCACGGTCACCAGCTTGACCCCGCGGGAGACGATGAGGTCGACCCGGTCGCCAGAGTGCAGCAGGAACTGCGCGGCCGGGACCTGGCTGAGCACCGTGTTGGCGGCCTTGGTGCCGCTGTACTGATAGGTCACCGTGCCGACCTTCAGCCCGTCGCTGCTCAACGTCGCCTTGGCTTGGGTGAGCGACTGGCCGACGAGGTTCGGCGCGCTCACCTCGTGGGTGCTGCCGGAGAGCAGGTTGCGGGCGACGATCAGCGCGATGACGAAGACCGCCGCGGTTGCCAGCAGCAGCAGGAGGTAGGCGAGCGCTCGGCGGCGCGGCTTCGGACTCCGCACGGCGACGGCGGTCGGGGCGGCGACGGCCACCGTGGCGGGCTCGTCCCGGCGTACCGGCCTGGCGAGCACGGGCTGACCCGCGAGCGAGCGTTCCAGGTCGGCGCGCATCTCGGCGGCCGAGGCGTAGCGGTTGGCGGGGTTCTTGGCCATCGCCACCAGCACGATCGCGTCGACGTCGGCGGGGACGTCCGGCTCGATCGACGACGGCGGGATCGGCTCTTCCCGCACGTGCTGGTAGGCAACGGCCACCGCGCTGTCGCCAGTGAACGGCGGGGTGCCGGTCAGCAGCTCGTAGAGCAGGCAGCCGGTCGAGTAGATGTCGCTGCGGGCGTCGACGTGCTCGCCGCGAGCCTGCTCCGGCGAGAGGTAGTAAGCCGTACCGATCACCGCGGCGGTCTGCGTCATCGTCGAGCTGGTCAGCGCCCGGGCGATCCCGAAGTCCATCACCTTTACCTGGCCGGTGGGGGTGAGCATCACGTTCGCCGGCTTGATATCGCGGTGGACGATGCCGGCGGCGTGGGCCTGCTCGAGCGCGACACAGATCTCCGCGGTGATCTGCAACGCCTTGCCAGGCAGGAACCGACCGTCCTGATTCAGCGCCTCACGTAGCGTGCGGCCCTCGACGAACTCCATGACGATGTACGGCGTGACCCGACCGTCGATGACGTCTTCGCCGGTGTCATAGACGGCGACGATCGACGGCGAGTTCAGCGACGCGGCGGCCTGCGCCTCGCGCCGGAACCGGGTCTGGAAGGCCGGGTCGCGGCCCAGGTCAGGGCGGAGCAGCTTGATCGCGACGTCGCGACCGATCCGCAGGTCGCGGCCCCGTCGTACCTCGGCCATGCCGCCCTGACCGATCACCTCGCCGACCTGGTAGCGACCGGCGCCGATCGTCACCGCGGGCGACTCGGTCATCGAGTCACGACCACGGTGATCGTCGACCCGGCGTGGACCCGGTTGCCGGCGCCGGGCGACTGCGACACGACCTGCCCGGCCGGTTGACCGGCGCGTGGCGCGACCAGCCGCTCCGTGGCGGCGAAGCCCTTCGCGTGCAGCGCCGCGGCGGCTGCCGGGAAGGTGTCGCCCCGCACGTCCGGGACGGTCTGGCCGGTATGGCGGCCGAGTACGACGAGCAGCCCCACCCCCACCAGGACAACGGCAGCACCGATGGCGATGAGCCGGTTGCGGACCCGTCGCCGGTCGAGGTCGAAAGCCGGGTCCGGAGCGGGATCGGCGGTCACCGGCGGTGGCTGCCGGTCGTGCAGCGTGCCGGCCCGCAGCGCGAGCGCGGTCCGCGCGACGTCTCCCGCGTCAGTCGACTCACCTCGCGCCGGCTCGGCGAGTTGCGCCACGAAGCGCCGCGTGGCCGGGGCAGTGTCCGGCGTCAGCAGGTCGAGGGACATCCGTCCCAGCGCGGCCAGATCAGCGGCGGGCGTGCCATCGCCGGCGGCCTCGGAACTCTCGGCCGGCGACGGGAGCAGCGTGATGGAGCCATCGTCGTGCAGCAGGATCAGGTCGGCCGTGACGCCGCCGTGCACATCGCCGTCGTCATGCAGCGCCTGCAACGCGAAGCCCACCTGAGCCACGACGTCGAGGACGAGATCGTCCGTGGCGCCGGGTTGAGCCGCCACCCGTGCCGCCAGGGTCTGGTCTCCGGCCCGGGTCATGAGCATCCCAGCACCGCGCACATCACCGAGCGGGCGATCGGCGCCGCCGCGACGCCGCCCTGCCCACCGTGTTCGACGATGACGGCAACCGCAAGCTTCGGCTGGGCGGCGGGGGCGAAGCTGATGAACCAGGCGTGGGACTGCTGCCCGGTGGCGTTTTGCGCGGTGCCGGTCTTCGCGGCGACCTGAACGCCGGAGATCGCGGCTGCCCGGCCGGTCCCGTCCGAGGCCGCGACGACCTGCTCCATCATCGTGGTGAGCTCGTGGGCGACCTGGCTGCTGACGGCCCGGTCCAGCTCCTTCGGGTGCGCGGTCGTCAACACCGACGCGTTGGGTGCCCGGGTCTGCGCGACGAGATACGGCTTCATGACGATGCCGTCGTTCGCGATGCCCGACGCGACCATCGCCATCTGTAGCGGGCTCACCGAGTCGTCGTACTGCCCGATCGCGGAGAAGGCGACGTTCGGCCCGGTCGCGTTGTCGGAGAAGTGGCTCGCTGATACCTGCAGCGGGATTTTCGGCGCCTGCCCGAAGCCGAACAGCTTCGCCTGCCGGCTCAGCGCCGCGGCTCCCAACTTGAGCCCGATCCCGCCGTACGCGGTGTTGCAGGACACGGTCAGCGCCACGGTGAGGGTGATCTGCCCACCGGGCCCGCAGGTCTCGCCGGCGAAGTTGGTGAGCTGATGGCTGGTCTGTGGGAGCGACAGCGCGTTCGGGGCCGGGACCAACGTGGTCGGCGTGTACTTCCCGCTCGAGAGAGCCGCCGCCGTCGTCACGACCTTGAAGGTCGAGCCAGGCGGATAGGTCTGGTTGATGGCCCGGTTGAGCAGCGGGTTGTCGGGGTCGCGAAGCAGCCGGTGGTAGGCCTGGGTGTCGGCCCGCGAGTTGTGCGTCGACAGCACGCTCGGGTCGTACGACGGGTAGGAGACCATCGCGAGGATGGCCCCGGTCGAGGGATCGATGGCCACCGCGGCACCCGGATGGCCGCTCGCCTTCAACCCGTCGTAGGCCGCCTGCTGGGCCTTGGCGTTGAGGGTCGTGACGACCGATCCGCCTTTGGGGGTGCGGCCCGTGATCTCATCGGAGATCCGGTTGAGGAACAGCCGGTCATCGGTCCCGGCCAGGATCGGGTCCTCGGCCTGCTCGAGGGCGGAGTCGCTCAGGGCGAGTGAATAGAAGCCGGTCACCGGCGCGTAGACATCACCGCCGGGATAGGTGCGCAGGTACTTCAGGCTGTCGTTCGTCGCGACGGACTTCGCGATCTCCTTGCCACCCACGAGGATCGGCCCGCGCTGGTGGCTGTACTCGCTGTAGAGGACGCGGACGTCGTGCGGGTTCGCCCGCAGCGACGACGCCTCGCCGACCTGGAGGATGTTGCTGTTCACGAGCAACGCCACGAACATGACGAGCGCGGCGGCGGCGACCATTCGCAGCGCGTGGTTCATTGCCGCACCACCATGGTGGCCGATTCGTCGACCGGCCCGGTGGCGGCGCCGGGCGCGGGACGGCGGCCGGCATCACTGATCCGGATCAGCAGCGCCAGCAGAATCCAGCTCGAGATCAGGCTCGAGCCGCCGTAGGACATGGACGGCAGGGTCAGCCCCGTCAGCGGGATCAGCCGGGTCACCCCACCGACCTGGACGAATACCTGGAGCGCGAACCCGAACGCCAGGCCGCCGGCGAGCAGCTTCCCGAAGTCGTCGCGGGTCCCGATCGCTGCCCGCAGCCCGCGCATCGTGATGAGCAGGTAGAGCGTCAGGACCGCCATGATGCCGACCAGGCCGAGCTCTTCACCGATCGTCGAGGCGATGAAGTCCGTGTTGGCGAACGGCACCAGATCGGGACGGCCTTGACCCAGACCGGTGCCGAAGATCCCGCCTGTTGCCTGCCCGAACAAGCCCTGCACCAGCTGGTAGCTCTGGCCGTCGACGTAGTGCGGGTTGAAGGCGTGTAGCCAGATCTGCACCCGCTCGTGGACGTGCCCGACGTACCGGTAGGCGATCAGCGATCCGGCGAGGAACAGCACGAGACCAATGAGCAGCCATGACTTCCGTTCGGTCGCGATGTAGAGCATCGCGACGAAAATCCCGAAGAACAGCAGGCTGGACCCGAGGTCGCTCTCGCGGGTGAGGACGAGCAGGCTGGCGGCCCAGGCGGCGAGGACGGGGCCGAGGTCGCGGCCACGCGGCAGGGTCACGCCGAGGACCTTGCGGCCGGCCAAGGCCAGCAGCTCGCGCTTGCGCACTAGGTAGCCGGCGAAGAACACCTCGAGAGCCAGCTTCGCGAGCTCGCCGGGCTGGAAGGAGAAGCCGCCGAACCGGATCCAGATCCGGGCGCCGTTGACGGTGCTGTGGCTGGCGGGGAGCAGCGCCGGCAGCACCAGCAGGACGAGGCCGACCGCCATCGCGGTGTAGGTCAGCCCTTGCAGCCGGGTGTGGTCCTTGACGATCAGCAGGACGGCGACGAACGCGAGGATCCCGATCACGGTCCAGACCAGCTGAAGCGGTGCGTCGGCGTGGCCCGGAGCCTGCCCGGCCGCCTTGGCGCTCGCGGCATAGGCCAGGTCGAGCCGGTGGATGACCACGAGCCCGAGACCGTTGAGCGCGATGGCCGCCGGGAGCAGCACCGGATCGGCGTACGGCGCGAGTCGGCGGACCACGAGGTGGGTGAGGACGGCGACCGCCGTGAAACCCAAGCCATCCGTGAGCAGGCCGCTCGGCAGCGCCGACGACTCAGCTGCGCTCACCGATGTGAACGCCGTCAACGTGAGCACGACGGCGAGCAGGACGAGGGCGAGCTCGGTGCCGCGGCGGGTGCTCGGCGGCGCTGCCACGTTGCCGGTCACGGCGTACACCAAACCGGAGCGGTCGGGGTCGGTGTGACGGTGGGTTTGGCGGACGGCGTGGCTTTGACGGGCGGAGTGGCCGTGGGGCTGCTGGGCGCCGGTTGGGCAGTGGCGAGCGCGCAGGCGTTCTGCCGAAGATTGGCCACCACCTGCTGGGCTCCGGCGGCGCCCGAGGCGTCGATGCCACCGCCGTCGACCTGCTGCCGCTCGTCTTGCGGGAGCGCCGTCACCGGGAGGTTGGTCGTGGCCGTGATGTGAGAGCCGAAGCCGAGCGCATGACCGTGGACACCTTGATAGATCGCGACCGCCCGGGTGGGGGTCGTCCCCGCGGCCGCGACGTAGTACTGGTGCCGTGTGTAGACCAGGGTGCCGATCACGGCGGCTGCGACCAGCACCACGACGACGCCGATGACGATGCCCAACCGGCGCCCGATCCCGGACCGTGACGACTGCTGGGCGTGCTGTCCATCGCGGCGGGCGGGCGACGGTGGGGCCGGAACGGCTGTCGCCGGACCACCGGCGCGCAGCTCGGTCGTCGGGTGGTCGTCGGCTGGGGACTGGTACGCCGGAAGCGCCACCGCGCCAGCGATGATCGGGAGCCGGTCGTCGGGAGGAGGTGAGCTCTCGAGGACCTCGGCGACGATGCAGCTCACGTTGTCGGGAGCACCGGCCTCGAGCGCGAGCTCGACGAGCCGCTCACACGCCTGTTGCGGGTCGCCTTCGCCGGCTGCCACGGTGACGTCTGAGGCCAGGACGTAGTCGGACAGCCCGTCGCTGCAGACCAGGTAACGGTCGCCCGGCTCCGGATCGAGGAGATCGAGGACCGGCTCCACGCCCTCACGGCCGTCCATCGCGTTGAGGATGATGTTGCGCTGCGGGTGGTTGATCGCCTGATCGGCCGTGATCCGCCCTTCGTCGACCAGCGTCTGGACGAAGGTCTGGTCGTGACTGACCTGCTCGAGCTGACCGGCCCGCAACCGGTACGCCCGCGAGTCCCCGACCTGGGCGAGTGCGAGCCGTTGCCGCGACCAGAGCAGCGCGGTGAGCGTCGTCCCCATCCCGTTCAGCTGCGGATCCCGCTCGATGAGCTCCCGGAGCCGGTCGTTGGCGGCGATGATCGCGTCATGAAGCGCGGCGAGGGGGTCCTCGAGGGCGTCGGTCGACTCGTCGTCGAGCGGCCGCAGCGTGTCGATCGTCGTCGCGCTCGCGACCTCGCCGAACGCCGCGCCGCCGACACCATCCGCGACGGCGAGGAGCCGATGCCCGGCGAACAGAGAGTCTTCGTTGCCCTCTCGGACCAGGCCGACATCGCTGCGGGCCCCGACCCGTAGGTACAGCGTCACGCGCGCAGCTCCATCGTCGTGCGACCGATCCGGATCGGGACGCCGACGGCCACCGGCGTCGGCGCCGTGACCTGCCGCTCACCGACGAAGCTGCCGTTGGTGGAGCCGGTGTCCTCGAGCCGCCACGCGTCCCCGTCGGGCACCAGCTTCGCGTGGTGGTTCGACGCATAGTCGTCGCTCAATGTCAGGGCGCAGTCGGGCGCCCGGCCGATCGTGACCGGGAGCCGGCCCAACGCCACCGTCGTGCCCGCCTGGGCCCCGTCGACGATGACGAGCTGCCGGGCCGCGGCGGGGGCTTGGCGGGCCTTACGGCGCGACCGCGGCTCGGGTGCCGGCCGTGCTGGCGGCGCCGGAGCTGCCGCTGCCCGCGCGGGCCGGACATCGAGCAGGTCGTGGCGGACAGCCACGATCGCCGCCACGACGAAACCCCACAACAACACCAGTACGACGGCGCGGAGGATGAAGACAACGGCTTCGGGCACGGGCGCTCAGCCCTCGTCTCGACGGAAGACCAGCGACGTCGACCCGAGGTCGACGCGGTCCCCGTCGAGCAGCCGAGCCGACGGTACGGACCTGCCGTTGACTCGAATGCCGTTTGTCGACCCGAGGTCGACGATCTCCGCCTCGCTTCCGCTGACCCGGATCTCGGCGTGCCGGCGCGACACCCCCGGGTCCTCGAGGCGCAGGTCGGATTCGTTGGCTCGTCCGATGACCGTCACCGCGTCGCGCAACGGGTACGACGACTCCGCCGAGCCCGCGGCGGCGACGATGAGCCGCGGTCGACCGGCGAACTCCGAGCGCGGCGATCCGGCGGGCGGCTGCGCAGCCGGGGAGCGGGTGGGCGCGGCCGGATCGGGTGGGATCTCGCCGGCAACAGCCGCGCTGCGGATCCGGAACACACCGGTTCCCACCTCGGGGACGTGCTCGAAGCCCACCTTGACCGGTCCGATGAAGGAGTACCCCTGCTCGGACGCGTGCTCGCGCACCATGGCGGCGAGCTCGTCACCCAGCGGGTCCGCCCATTCGGCGAGCCGGGCATGGTCGTGGTCGCCAAGCTCGACGGTGAACTCGTTGGGAACCAGTACCTTCCCCTGGCCGACGATGTTCTTCCGGTTGTCGGTCTCGCGCTGCAGCGCGCCGGCGATCTCGACCGGCTGGACGTCGCCTTTGAACACTTTGGCGAAGGCGCCTTCGACCAGCCCACCGAGCCGTCGCTCGAAGGCTTGCAGGACTCCCACACCGTGTCCTCTCCTGGGGGCAGGTTGATCGTATCGGCGCCGGCCGACGGCCCTCTGGTGCTAGCGTCGTTGTCCCCACGGGCGAGTGGCGGAATGGCAGACGCGCACGGTTCAGGTCCGTGTGTCCGTAAGGACGTGGGGGTTCAACTCCCCCCTCGCCCACCATGTGAAACCGCAGGATGACCTGCGGTTTCTGTCTACTTGACCTAGGTTGATCATGAGGTTGCCGCGCGCGACAACCCGCGCACCCGCCCTAGGGAGATCGCGATGCTCAGACCTGGCCGGCGCATGTACCAGGCAGGCGCGGTGTTCCTTGTCGCAGCCGCCGCCGCGATCCTGATCCCGCAGGCCGCGTCAGCCTCCGGCCCCGTCGCCAACACCGACTCGTTCAGCGAGTCCTGGACGTTCGTATCGACGCCATTGGACGTCTGCATCGACTTCACTCTGAAGGGCACCATCACCTACCACGCGACCCAGTCCCCCACGCAGCGTGGGGAGGAGTTCAGCTTGACATCGATCCATCTGAACGACCCCGTACTCAAAGCCGTCGTCCACCGGTTCTACTCGGGCTCCGGGTGCCTCAGCGGCAAGGGCAAGGTGACCAAGATCTCGATGGGGCAGCACTGGAGTGGCTACAGCTGTTCGTTCACCCCTGCGGTCGCCGTGTCCATCCCCTGGGGTGTGTCGGCCGGTGGCTGGCCCAACTGCGGAAACCGGAAGCAGGCGTCCTATACAACCGCCTACAAGTCCGGCAAGACATTTACTCAGAACAACTCGCAGTCACAGGCGACGTTCGGCAACGAGTCATCGCCGCCGCCACTCGGCAAGCCAAAGATCTGCTACGGCGTCTACGTCAGTGCTGTGGCGTGGAGGGGGAACACCTCCGACTCCTACTCGGCCGGCAACGGGTCTGCGGCGAACAAGTTCTGCCTGACGCCGAACTACTAACGCTCGGGCCAGTTCGCCGCGCTCCCGGCATTCGCGCAGTCAGATCCACGCCGGTCATTGGACGCAGTGTCTGGATTTGCTCATCGGCCGGACGTGACTGCCGATGACCCGTACGGTCGCAGCGTTCCAACCCTGCGACAGGCGAGGTCACCGC
This sequence comes from Mycobacteriales bacterium, assembly GCA_036267755.1. Lineage (GTDB taxonomy): Bacteria > Actinomycetota > Actinomycetes > JAFAQI01 > JAFAQI01 > DATAVK01. The sequence goes on along the minus strand of DATAVK010000050.1, from coordinate 5,777 downwards.
ATGGCACGCAACTCCGGCCGCTTCCGTTTCGATGGCGGGGCGGGTACGTATCTCGGGACGGGTCTCCTCGCCTTTCTCGTGACATTGCTGACGCTGGGTTTATGCGCACCATTCGGGATCGTGCTCAAGCACAGGTGGCGGGCCAAGCACACCTACATCGACGGTCAAAGGCTGATCTTCACGGGAAGCGCGTGGGGTCTGTTCGGTCACTACCTGAAGTGGTGGCTTCTCACCATCATCACGCTCGGGATCTACGGCTTCTGGGTGATTCCGCGCATCACTAAGTGGGTGGTCGAGAACACCGACCTCGACCCCACGTACGCGCGTCCCCCGGTAACTCCTGGCCACGTAGCGACCGCCATCCCGCCTCAAGTCCCACCGTCCTTGCCGGCGAGCGATTGGAACCCGCAGCGGGATCACGCGTAACAATTAGCCGGTGACGCTGTTGGTGCCGTCCTCGAGGTGACCGGTGTAGCGCCGCGACCATGAGCTGTCACCGCTCACGCTGACCGACACGTCGTACCACCCGTTGCTGGACGAGAGTGGATCCACCTGATGTGTCGCCCGACCGTGCGGGGAAACGCGGTAGGTCCTCGCGCGGTCCTTCGAGTAGTTCTTCGGTACGACGGTGAACGTCACCGTCTTGCTGCCGCCGTTGGTCAGCTCCAAGGTGAGCCGGGGCTTGGAGCCGAAGCCGCCCTCGTAGTACGCGGCCTCGACCTGCGCGGGTTCGCCCGCCGCATTGACATCACCGGTGAAGTGCCGCAGGAACCGGTTCGGACCCACGATCGTGAGGTCATATTTGCCATCGCCGCTCCCCGCGCCGATCTCGACCGATGCCGGCACCGTCTTGTTCCAGACCGAACGGGAGGGGTCGACCGTGTACTGACCGGGGAACTTCGTCGGGTAGTCGGCAAGTGACTGGTCGGGCGCGATGTTGTTGTAGACCGAGAAGTGGCTGGCCTTGCTGACATGTGTACCGGTGTTGCTGAACGACAATTGCGCTCGACCCTCCCGTTGCTGCCGAAGGAGAATCCGTCCAGATTCGCGTTCGGCTGGACCGGCACGGGCCTCGCCGGCTTGGTGCCCGGCTCCTGCGTCGGCATCGAGTTGGTTGTGACCGGCGGCTTGTACGCGCCGCCGGAGGGGTCGCCGATGACGGTCGTCTTCGGCAACTTCGGCAGGCCGAAGACCGGTGAGTGGAAGTCGAAGGCGTCGGTCAGGTCGCCACAAACACTCCGGCGCCAGGCGCTGATGTTCGGGCAGGTCGCAGGGGTGCCGAGTGCCGCGGTCCACTTCTCGACGAGCTGGATCACCGAGGTGTGGTCCGCTACCTCCGAGGTCACCCACCCGCCGCGTGTCCACGGCGAGATCAGGATCAGCGGCACTCGGAAGCCGAGACCGACCGGCACCGGTTGTGTGAGGCCGGCACTCGCGAGCGCGCCGGTCGGCTCAAAGAAGAACTCGTCCTTCGTCCCGGTGGGGGGCACCGGCGGTGGCACGTGGTCGAACTGTCCGTCGTTCTCGTCGTAGTCGATGACCACGAGAGTGGAGTTGAAGACCTCTGGGTCGGCGTGAAGTGCCTCGAGGACACCGTTCACGTAGTAGGCACCGTCGTTCGGCGCTCCGTCGGGATGCTCGGAGAACGCCTGGTTCGTGACGACCCAGGACACCTGCGGCAATGTGCCCGCCAGCACGTCGGCCCGGATTGCGTTCGCAAGGTTGTCCGCGTTTGCTGTAGGGCCGGTCAGCGGCTCGGGGACGTTGGCGACGCCGTTGTCGTAGAACACGTTGCCAGGAGCGGGCGTGCCACCCTGCGTGGGGTCGTACTGCGCGAACGTCTTGAAGTACTCCGTACCGGTGTCACCGAAGTCGTCAGCGCACTGGTAGACGTGCCAGCTGACGCCGGCCTTCTGCAGCGTCTCCGTGTAGGACTCCCAGAGCAGGTTCTTGCCGAGCTCGTCGCCGCCGTTGAAGGCGACGAAGCTGCTGGACTTCTGCTGGGCGTCGATCGTCCCGCTCCACAGGTAGGTGCGGTTCGGACCGGTCGCGCTCAGCACCGAGCAGTGGTAGGCATCGCCAACCGTGTAGGCGTCGGCGAGGGCGTAGTGGAAGGGAATGTCGGAGCGGTCCAGGTAGCCGAGTGTCGTGAGGCCGCCCTTCGCGAACACCCAGCCGTTCATCAGGCCCCCGAACCACGCACCGTGCTGGTCGTCCCAGCTGTGTGTGGTTCCGCCGTACCCCTGCGCGCCGACCTCTGAGTTGGGCGGCTGGTTGCCGGCTGGATAGGCCGAGGCGGGGGCGCCGCTCAAGCTCCAGGGGAACTGGGTCGTCGTGACCGGATTGCCGGGCGGGGTTGTCGGCTGCTGGAACACCGGCAGACCGCCGGGCAGCGTGATCGTCGCGCGGTCACCGAAACCGCGGACCCCCCGCAGCGAGCCGAAGTAGTGGTCGAAGCTGCGGTTCTCCTGCATGAGGATCACCACGTGCCTGATGTCGCGGATGTCCCCGTGCTGACGATTCTTCGCGGCTGACTTCGCGGACGCCTGCGCGGCGGTGGCCGGTAGCGCACCCGCGACAGCGGCACCGGTGACGGCTGCAGCCGCGCCAAGGAACCCTCTTCTGGACAGCTCAGACATGCCTCGAACCTCCGTTAACGGCCGCTAGCTAGACGACCGTGAACGTATTGGGGCGAATCCGCAGCAAGCCGACATCGATCTGAACGCCGAGCGACGAGTTCACGAACGATGGGTCGAGGCGCCCTCGCGCGCCGCACAACTATGCCGAGGGCGGCCCGACCGTGTACTGGTACGGGAAGGCGGCGAGCGTCTGCAGGTCGAAGAAGAAGCCCTGGCTGTTGAGCAGTGGCGACAGGGCGCTGCCGTTGCTCACCACTGCTATCAACCCGCTGATGTCAGTCCCCGGCGTGGCCGTTGGCTTCAGCGTGCCGGTGACCAGGGCGGTCGAGTTCGGCGCGATGTAGACGTCCGGACCAGTGACGTCACCGTTCGTCGACAGCAACGTGAAGGTTCGGCCGACGCCGGTCGTGTTCTTCACGCTTACTCGCACGGTGTTGTTGCTGTTTTGCGGCAAGGTCGTCGACGCGCTGTCGGGGATGGAGATAGCGGTCGCACGGGCAGTGTTGTACCTGATGTCGCCCTTGATGGTCTGGTCGAACTCCTGCCCACTCGTGGTGAGGTCCATCATCACCTGAATGGTCCAGAGCCCAGGCGTCGGATCAGCTACCACGATTGCGGCATGCCCGAGTTCCTGGCTCGCGCCAACCCCTTGCGGCGTCGTGCTCGGCGTCCGGTCGTAGTACCCATCAAGCCCGTTCGGTTCCACCGCGAAGAAGTCCATGATGTTGTCCGGGCTCGTGTCCGCGGTCCGGAAGGTGATGCGCAGGTCCTTCTCATTAGGCGGAACGTTGATCTGCATGCTCTTCAACGGGCCGGAGCCACGGGCGACGCTGCTGCCGATCTGCCATTGGAACTTCCCGCCGCCAGCCGGGATCAACGTACGCCGGGTCACCGGCACCGAGGTCGCGGCACCGCGGTTGGAGGTGAACTGCAGCGACTCGGGGCTATCGCCGGACTGGTTCGGCAGGCTGATCGTGACCGGGATCGTGGCGCTGGAGTGCGCCGGGATCGTGGCCGGGCTGGTGGCCCGGCGGTCGCTTTCGGTCTGCCCGGTGAAGCGCACCGATATCGAGCCGCGGTAGCTACCAGGGGTGGGCGGCGGGTCCTGTAGGTGCGTCCGCCCGTTGTTCCAGACGATCTCGGCCCGCCACTTGCCTGGGATCGGGTTGTCGATCGAGACGTGTTCGTTGTTCGAGACCGGCCCGGTGGGCGTGGACGAGTAGTCGTAGGACACCTGCGCCAGGTTGCCCTTGGGGTCGAACAACAGCAGCGACAGAACGGCGTCGTTGTTGGGGTTCGGCGTGATCATGTCGACGCCGAGCTGCGACAGGCCCCTTGGCACGTTCATCGTGATGTCGTGTGCGGCCTGAGCGCCCTGCGCCGGCACCGGCTGCGAGGCCGGCGGCGCGGTGACCGGCTCGGTCACGGTTCGGCCGAGCTGCGTCGGCTTGCTGAAGCTGCGGAGCTTCCCGCTCACAGTTGCCGACTTATTAGACGCGTTGTAGAGCGTGACATTCTGCGAGCTGTTGGTGCCGCCGTCGCCACTCACGTTGAGCTGCGTCGGTGTGGGGATCAGCGCGCCCGAGGCCGGGTCCACGGTCGAACCGGGCTCCTGCTGGGCCGCGCGGACTGCCGCGCCGATGTCGAGCAGGCCGGCGCCCTGATCGTCACTCGCAGCACCGATGTCCTGCGCGGTGCCGGTCAGGATCTGCTTCACCAGCGCCGGGGTCGGTCGGGTCCCGCCGTGAGAGTCGGAGTAGGCCTGGATCACGTCCGCTGCCGCGCCGGCGATGAAGGGCGCCGATTCGCTGGTGCCGCCGAAAGCCTCGGTGAGCGTGGTTTGCGGGCAGGTTGCGGAGGCCGGACTGCAGCTCGCCTCACCTCCCTGGCCGGGGGCCACCAGGTCGACGACGTTGTTGTCGGGCGTTGTGCCGCCGGAGGACAGCGCTGCCATCTGGTTGCTTTCCCACCCGGTGTAACCCCATGCCTGGGCGAGCAACCGGAACGTCGTGCTCGCAGCCGCGTCGATCACGTTCGGATCGTAGGCCGGTACCTCGACCGTGCCGCCGACGCCGGAGTCACCGGCTGACTCGACGACCGTGATGCCGGCGGCTACCAGTTCGTCGTTGGCTTCGGTGATGGCGCTGAAGTCGGTCTGACCGGGGATGGCGCCGAAGCCGTAAGACTCGGACACGACCGAGACGCCATCGTCGATCGCCGCGATGTCAAGGCCGGCGATCGCTTCTGACTCGGAGGTCGGGACGTCGGAGTTGCCCTCGCCAAAGAAACCGGTGTCGACGAGGGACGCGTCCGGCGCGGTGCCCACGATCCGGAAGGTGCACCCGGACGGCAGGTTCGAGAAGGGCAGTTCCTTCGAGAAGTCATAGGTGACGGTGCCCTGGCCGGCCACCGACGAGGCGTCGCCGTACCACTCATCGCCGCCGCCGTCGAGGTTGGAGTCGTCCTCGTTCGGCGTCGGGCTGTCGATGACGACGTGCTCGCCGTCGGGCCGAATCAGGTTGGGGTTGCCGGCGAGTTGGTTGATGCCGGTGAGGCCGACCTTGACGCCCTTACCCGTGGCGATCAACGACCCGTCACTGGGCTGGCTCGGTTGGCTCATGAAGTGCGTGACCGACAGAGCCTCAGGCTCGAGCAGCGGCTTGTTCGGGTTGGCCGGGCAGACCTTCTTGCTGATGCTGGGGGCCGGCGCCTGCGGGACGGCGCGAGGCAGGATCGGGAGGTCGCGCTGGATCGAGGCGACCGCGGGATTGCGACGCAGTCGCTGAATCTCGGCGACGGAGACCTTGGCCGCGACGGCGTTCACGCTCACGAGGTGGCGAACCTGGGTGCCTCCGTGCGAGGTGATGCTGTCGGTGACGCCCTGCTGGGACGTCAGCGCCGACGATCGCCGCTGTTGACCCTGTCCCTTGATCTTGAGCTGCCGGTATTGGTTCTTGAGGATGACGATCACCTTGCCGCCGTGCGCCGCTGAGCGGGTCACGGCGGCGAGTGATGTCGATGCCGGCGCCGCAGCCGCCGACGACACCATCGTGCCGCCGAGGGTGACAGCGGCAGCGGTCGCCACCGTTGCAGTAAGTGTCAGGACAGGATTGGGACGCACGGTGACCCCCAGGGTCG
>DATAVK010000049.1:0-6038 GCA_036267755.1 Mycobacteriales bacterium | reverse complement strand
CAGGGCGGGGGCGGTGCGGCGTAACGCGCTGAGCAGGAACGACACCGCGGACTGGACTTCCTCGTGCAGCCCGAGCTCCATCAGCGCGTCCACGGTGAACGAGGAGTCCCGGACCCACATGTACCGGTAGTCCCAGTTCTTGTCCCCGCCGAGGCGTTCCGGCAGCGACGTGGTGGGGGCGGCGGCGATGGCGCCGGTCGGTGAGTACAGCAGCAGCTTGAGGGCGAGCGCGGAGCGGGTGAGGGCGCCGGCCCACCGGCCGTCGTAGCGGACGCCAGCGGTCCACTCCTGCCAGCGGGCGACGGTGCGGTCCAGGTGGTGGTCGAGCTCGCCGCGTTCCGGGACGAACAGCGGCTCCGCGTCCGACGTCGTCACGGCCAGCAGACCGTTCGAGCGGGGGCTGGTGGTGAACCGTCCCGAGACCGCGTGTGGAGCCACGTCCGGGTTGCCGACGTCGAAGCCGAGGACCCCGAGGTGCTGGTCGGCGACGTGCACCGTCACGGTCCCGTCCGCGGTCTCGGTCCACGGCTGCGCCGAGTCGAACCGGGTCCCCGGCGCGACCCGCCACGTCATGTCGACGACGCCGTCGACGCCGTCGACGCGGCGGACGAGCTCACCCCATGGCAGCGGGCCGGCCGCGCCGACGGTCAACGCGTCGGTCACCCGCACGCTCCCGTCACCGGTGGTGAAGGTCGTCTCGAGGACGTTCGTTCCCGGCAGGTAGCGGCGGGTCACGGTGAACTCGTCGGTGACCGGCCGTAGGTAGAGGTGGCCGCCGTCGGCCGGGTCGAGGATGGCAGCGAACACCGGTGGGGCGTCCATCGTGGGCGCCGGCCACCAGTCGACGCGGCCGTCGCGGGCGATGAGCGCGACGGTGCGACCGTCGCCGAGGACCGCGTAGTCCTCGATGGGGGCGTACCCGTCGACGCGTCGCGCGTGGTTCGGTGCGGCGTGGGTGTCAATCATCAGGCGGCGTTGGCTTTCCGCCGAAGCGCGGTGACGGTTGCCGCGAGCGCGGCGCCGGCTCCGAGCAGCGGCACCCGGTGCATCGACGTCCACGACCACGGGTCATGCGGGTGGGCCTGGTCGTCGAACGCGCCGTGCGGTCCCTGGTCGGTGTCGTTGTCCTTCGGGTCGAACACGTTCGACCCGAGCCGTAGCGCGTCTTTCGGGGACAGCTGACCGTTCACGCCGGTCTTCCCGAGGTACCAGTCGAGGAACCAGGGCGCAACCCGGTTGCCCAGGATCGTGTACGCCGTGGGCAGCCCGACCCAGATGTTGCGGCGGCGGTGCTCGGCGACGAACCGGACCGCGCGGGCGGCTGGTTCCGGCTGGAAGATCGGCGGGACCGGCATCGGGTGGTCGTCGAAACCGTTGTCGTTCCAGTCAAACTGCGGCGTGTTCATCCCGGGCAGCTCCACCATCGCGACCCGCACCTGGCTGCCCTCGTGCTTCAGCTCGGTGACGACCGACTCGGTGAAACCCTTCACGGCGTGCTTCGCGCCGCAGTACGCCGCCTGCAGCGGGATGCCGCGGAACCCTAGCGCCGACCCGACCTGCACGATCACACCCCGGTCCCGGGGCCGCATCCTCGACAACGCCACCCGGGTGCCGTTCACCTGCCCGAAGTACGTCACGTCGGTGATCCGCCGGTACACCGCAGGGTCGGTGTCCCAGAAGAACCGCAACGCCCCGACGAACGCGACGTTCACCCACACGTCGATCTGCCCGAGCTCGGCCTCGACCGTGTCGGCGGCCGCCTCGACCGCGTCCGGGTCAGCCACGTCCGCGACCAGTCCGAGCCCACGGCCGCCGGCCGCTTCCACATCCGCGACGGCACCGTCCACACCAGCCTGGCCGCGGGCGAGGACCGCGACGTCGTACCCGTGCGCCGCGAACTCCCTCACCACCGCCCGGCCCACACCCGCGCTTCCGCCAGAGACCACCACTACCTTGCGACTATCCATGTGCTGCACTCCATCCGATGACAGACAACGATCACGACTGACGTCTGTGGTGCCGCCGAGAGTGAACGGCTAGCCCCGGGCGCCTAGCGGCGCGGCCGGTCGCCGAGGCTCGCGGCCCCCCACGTGCCCGCGATGGCGGCGTCGATCCACGCGAGACGGCGCCGGTCACGGTCGAGGGCACCAAGCGCCGCCATGCTCGCCGCGTGGGCCACGTCGATAGCGCCGCCGACGCCCAGCACGAACCGGGACGGCACCAACCCGGACAGCACGCCTTGAGCGACGTGGCGGCCACCGAGGATCCGGGTCACCGTGACGCTCGGCCGGTCCGGTCGGGCATCAGCGAAGACGCCGACGACCCTCTCCGGGGCGACGACGCACAGCACACCCCACGCCACTCGCATCCACCCGACTCGCCGGGCCGACCCGTATGTCGCACGGAGACTCATCGTGACCACCTCACACCTTGACGAAGCCGCGGGGGCGAACGCCACCGTCATGGCGGTCCTGCTCGCCACGGAACGAGAAAAACACTCGAACCGCGATGGTCTTGAACCGATGTTTACCCGAACCGGCACCGGAAACGGAATCCATCGGGACCCGATACGTCCCAGATCTTGTACCTGTGTCGAGGAGGCCGTCGAATGGACCCGTTCCTGATCGCCGTCATCATCGTTCTCGCCGTCGCTCTGCTCGCGGTCACCGCGTACATGGAGTGGATCGGCGTGATGAACCTGTTCACGATGAGCTCGAAGCCGCGCTACCCCGGCTGCGGCCACCTGAAGGCGAACCCAACGTCGCAGAGCACCCGATGCTGGCACTGCCGGCATGACCGATTTGAGCACGCCTTGCACGTCCCTGGTCATCACGCGCCATCCAGCCACTGACCCATCCGAACCGCGACCGCGAGGAGCACCCCGTTGAGCACCACCGTTGCTGACTATCTGCTGGAACGACTGCGCGACTGGGATGTCGGCCAGGTTTTCGCCTATCCCGGCGATGGCATCAACGGGTTGCTGGCGGCGTGGGGGCGGGCGGAGAACAGGCCGCAGTTCGTCCAGTCGCGGCACGAGGAGATGTCGGCGTTCGAGGCGGTGGGTTTCGCGAAGTTTTCGGGCAAGGTCGGGGTGTGTGCGGCGACCAGCGGGCCGGGTGCGATCCACCTGCTCAACGGTCTGTACGACGCGAAGCTCGACCACGTGCCCGTTGTCGCGATCGTCGGGCAGACCGAGCGCAGCGCGATGGGGGGCTCCTACCAGCAGGAGGTGGACCTGCTGAGCCTGTTCAAGGACGTGTGCAGCGACTACGTGCAGATGTGCACCGTGCCCGAGCAGCTTCCGAACCTGCTCGACCGCGCGATCCGGGTCGCGGCCTCCGAGCACGCACCCACCTGCCTGATCTTCCCCTCGGACGTGTTCGAGTTGCCGTACGAGCCGCCCGGGCATGTGTTCAAGCAGGTGCCGTCGAGCCTGGGCCTGGTGCCGGCGGTCCCGACCGCGGATCCGGCTGGCGTCCGGGCGGCGGCGGACCTGCTCAATGCCGGTGAGAAGGTCGCCATCCTCATCGGACAGGGCGCCCGTGAGGCCGCCGGCGAGGTCGTGGCCGTCGCGGACACACTCGGCGCCGGGGTCGCGAAGGCGCTGCTCGGCAAGGACGTGCTGTCCGACGAGCTGCCGTTCGTCACCGGGTCGATCGGCCTGCTCGGTACGACGGCGAGCTACCTGATGATGCGCGACTGCGACACCCTCCTGACCGTCGGCTCGAACTTCCCCTACACCCAGTTCCTGCCCGAGCTCGACCAGGCGAGGGCCGTGCAGATCGACCGGGACGGCAAATGGATCGGGATGCGCTACCCGTACGACATCAACCTCGTCGGTGACGCCAAGGCCACGCTGTCGTCCCTGCTGCCGCTGCTGACCCGCAAGGCCGACCGGTCGTGGCGCGAGGAGATCGAGGGCAACGTCGCGGACTGGTGGGAGACCGCGGAACGCCGGGCGATGACGAGCGCCGACCCGATCAACCCGATGCTGATCGTCCACGAGCTGTCGCTGCGGCTCCCCGAGAACGCCATCGTGGCCTCCGACTCCGGGTCGTCCGCGAACTGGTACGCCCGTCACCTCAAGATCCGCGGCCAGGTTCGCGGGTCGCTGTCGGGAACGCTCGCCACGATGGGACCCGGTGTCCCCTACGCCATCGGCGCCAAGTGGGCGCATCCCGACCGACCGAGCATCGCCTTGGTCGGGGACGGCGCGATGCAGATGAACGGTCTCGCCGAGCTGATCACGATCAAGCACTACTGGGAACAGTGGGCCGACCCGCGGCTGGTCGTGGCGATCCTGCACAACGACGACCTGAACCAGGTGACATGGGAGATGCGGGCGATGGAGGAGTCCCCGAAGTTCGCCGCCTCCCAGACGCTGCCGGACATCGACTACGCCGCGTTCGCGCGCAGCCTCGGCCTCGGCGGCATCAACGTCGAGAAACCCGACGACGTCGGACCCGCGTGGGAGACCGCGCTCGCGGCCGACCACCCGACGGTGCTCGACATCCGATGCGACCCCGACGTCCCGCCGATCCCGCCGCACGCCACCTTCGCGCAGGCCAAGTCGGCCGGGCTCGCGGTGCTCCACGGCGACGAGGACCGGTGGGGGTTCGTGAAGCAAGGCATCAAACAGAAGGTGCAGCAGTACCTTCCCGGCACCAAGGACGATGACCAGTGAGCGCACTCGCCACGCTCACCCGGCACTCGCCGGCCGACTCCAGTGTGATCGGCATCGACCGGCTGCTCCGTGACGTGCGGACCGGTCGGTTCGAGCGCTCCCTCGCGGCGTTGACCGCTGCCGGCGCGGTCATCACGACCGCCGAGATCTACACGTCGCACGACTCGGCGAGCTTCGGGAACCGGATGATGTGGTGGCCGATCGTCATCATGCCCACCCTGGTGCCGACCGGTATCGCGGCAGTGTTCTCCCGGAAGGCGGCCAAGACGGTGCTTCCGGTCGCCGCTGCCGTCGTCGTCGCGAACGGACTGCAGGGGACCTACTTGCACGCTCGTGGCATCGCGCAGAAGCCCGGTGGCTGGAAGCTCGCGGCGTACAACCTCGAGATGGGGCCTCCGCTGTTCGCGCCGTTGCTCGCCGCGCTCGTCGGCGGGATGGGGCTGCTCGCCGCGGTGCTGCGTCGCGAGGGCGACCCTGTGGCGCCGGCCTGATGCCGTACCGCAGCCCGGACCAGCGCGCCGTCACCCCGCAAGGCAAGGGCCGCTTTCCGGGGTACGACGTCCTGGATGAGGCGCACCGGTGGGATGACGTGACCGCGGGTGTCGTGCTTGCGCGGCTGGCGCCTGTCACGGACCTGTCGTTCTTCACGATGGCGGAGGATGCGATCGCCAGCCCGTTGTGCGACCTGCTGCTCGGTCAGGATGGCGAGCCGAAGGTGCCCGTTGTGGCGCTCATCGACTCCCGGCTGGCGATTGGTGAGACCGACGGTTGGCACTACGAGGACATGCCGGAGGACTCGCAAGCGTGGCGTGAGACGCTGCGCTACCTCGACGAGGACGCGACCGAGTTCGACGGGCGAGCATTCCACCAGCTCACCGGGTCGCAGCAGGCGACGGTCGTCCATGGGGTGCAGGACCTCGCCGGCAACGGTGACACCTGGCACGGCATGTCCGCGTCCCACGTCTGGAGTCTGTGGACCCGTTATGCGTGCACCGCCTTCTACTCCCATCCGTGGGCGTGGAACGAGATGGGCTTCGGCGGCCCGGCGTACCCCCGTGGGTACAAGGCGCGCCATGTCGGGGGTCGGGAACGCTGGGAGGTTGCCGACCACGACGACGTCGACCCGGTGCCGTTCGCGGGCCGGGTGGAACGCGCTCGCCAGCAGCACGCCAACCTGGTCGAGCGCGAGGAATCGCGGTGACTCGCGGATTCGTCGCCGGCGACGCGGAGGTTCGCAGCCGCAACGACTCCGCCTGGCTGATTCCGAACGACGGCTCTCGAACGAACCACCAGCTGCGCGAGGACATGCGCCGTTTCGACGACGACGACGAGGTCGACATCGTCATCGTCGGCG
>DATAVK010000048.1:0-5191 GCA_036267755.1 Mycobacteriales bacterium | reverse complement strand
GAGTGGCACCAGGCCGATGAAGCACGACAGCAGCAGGACGTCGCTCGCTGCGACCTGTACGCCGCTGGCTCCCGTGCTGGTCTGGACCGGTAGCGCCGAGATGGCCAGCGCCGCGGCCCACCAGGGGTTGAGTGCCAGCAGAACGACGACCGGCGCTCCGACCGCGAGGACCGCGTGACGCTGCGAGGTGACGGCGAGGTAACCGACCGTGGCGGCGTAGAGAGCTGCCGGGATCGCCCACGCGCGCGAGCCGACCCGGCCCGCCGCAGCCGCGATCGTGCTCACGACTGCCTGGTGGCGCCCGGCTCCGACGCGGGTTTGGCAACGGTCCTCGGCTTCGCAGCCGTCCTCGGCTTCGCTGCCGTCCTCGGCTTCGCAGCCGTCCTCGGCGCGGCAGCAGTGCCCGGCGTCTCAGCAGGGACCCGCTTCGTCGCCGCTCTCGGCCGCGGCTTGCGCGCAGGCGCAGCCGCCGGCGTGGGCTCGACAGGGCTTTCGGCCGGCCGGGCCACCTCGTGGTCGACGACGCCGACATGCTCGGCGAAGGCCTCGCTCGGAACGTCGATCTCCGGCGTACGGGCCTGCTTGGTGTAGAGCGTCAGGCTGTCGGTGCCCTTGCGGGTGCGGCTCCGGTAGGCGTACGCGTACGCGCTGTCCTCGCGCTGCACGACAGCGTTCGGCACGATCCCGACCAGGTTGCCGCGGACCTGCAGCACCGCCTCGGCGGCCTGCTTCAACCGCTCCCGGGTGGTCTCGCCGACCTTGGTCACCAGGACCACCGCGCCGACCTCGCCGACGAGCACCAGCGCATCGGCCACCGGCAGCACCGGCGGCGCGTCGACTATGACGATGTCGTGGGTCGCGCCGAGCTCGGCCAGGACGGCACTCATCCGGACCGAGCCGAGCAGCTCGCTGGGGTTGCTCGGGATCGGACCGCTGCTCAGGACGTCGATCCGGCCCTCGTCGATCGGGGTCAGCGCCTCGTCGAGGGTCGCGTCACCGGCGATGACGCTGGTGAGCCCGATCGACTCGCTGACATCGAGATAGGTGCTCACCATCGGGCGACGCAGGTCGGCATCGACGAGAGCGACCCGCTGGCCGGTCCGCGCACAGGCGAGCGCGAGGTTGGTGGCGAGCGTCGTCTTGCCCTCACCGGAAACCGCACTGGTGATAAGCAGTGACCTAGGCATCCCGTTCGCGCCCGCAAAGGTCAAGTTGGTCCTCACCTTGCGGTAGGCCTCGGCGCGCGCGGACATCGGATGCGTCATCACCGGGGTCCGCACACCGTCGAGCTCGGTAGGGATCACACCGAGGATGGTCGAGCCGGTCGCGCCCTCGACCTCGTCGGAGTCCCGAAGCCGCCGGTCGAGACCCTCGCGGACGAACGCCGCGACCGCACCGAGCGCGAGCCCGATGATCAGCCCGATCAGCAGGTTGCGCAGCAACCGCGGCGAGTACGGCGAGGTCGGCACCGGGGCGGCGCCGAGCGACGAGACCTCCTCGGGGACCGCGGCGGTGACCTGATCCAGCGACTTGAGCACCGACGGCAGGATCTTCACGTAGGCGTTGGCGACCGCGGCGGCCTGGCGGGGGTCGCAGTCGGTCACGGTGACTGTCAGGAAGGGGTCGGTGCCGTCCGCTCCGGAGCTGACCGACGGGCTCGCGCAGGGCTTGAAGGGCCCGGCCGCGCTCGCGCTGTTGACTGCGGCCGTGACCGCCGGGGCGGTCGTGGCGATCTGCGAGAACGCGACGGCCCGCTGGACGGCCAGCTCGCGCCGGGAGATCTCGTCGACCGAGCTGACGCTTGATGCTCCGCTGACGATGAGCCGGGCGGAGGCCTGATAGGTCGTCTGCTGGAAGGCGGTCGCGATGCCGGCGCCGCCAACGCATGCGACAACGATGACGAGGATGAGCACCATCCGACGCCGTACGACGTGCAGGTAGTCGATGAGCTCCACGAGTGACGAATCCGTCCAGAGGGGGCGCAACTGAGCGCTTCGAATCTTAAGGGCCTTATCTTTCTCGACCTGGAAGCCGCGCGGCTTGATGAATGCCGTGGCGTCGAGCGGGATCTGGGCTTACGCTGGTCTCACACGTGAGAGGAGGTGGTCCGAAGCTTTGAATGGTTATTGGACTCGTGAGGTGACTGTCAGCTAGTCGCCGTCTTGCGGACACGGTGTGGATCCACGCCGCCGTTTGCCCTCTCGTGGCAGCTTGCGTTGCCTCGGAAAGGCGAGAGACGGCGTACGGCGAAACCCCGGCAGTTACCGGGCCCCCAGGCAGCCAGCCCGTCCAGCTGGCCCTCCGTACGCGGAGGTAACCGCCTGGGGGCCTTTTGCGGCCACGGACAGGGCCTTTTGCGCGGTTTCGAGTGGCTTTTGGCCCTCCCGACATAGCCAGGATTGACGGTGCCGGTTACTACCCGTCACGAACCTTAGGCCAACCGGGCATCGCGTCGATGCCATGATCATGTCGGGAAGCAACACCATGTGGCGCGAGGCGCCACGCTCCGAGAGCGCCGGGGGACGCTCGAACGTCGCAACGCTGCCGAGGCGGCGCCGATCGAAGCCGCGCGTCGTCATTGCGCACGACTACCTCACCCAGGCCGGCGGTGCCGAGCGTGTCGTGCTCTCGCTGCTCGAGGCCTTCCCCGACGCCCCCATCGTGACCAGCGTGTACGACGCGGAGGGCACGTTCCCGCAGTTCCGCGGCCACGAGATCCGCACCAGCCCGCTGCAGCGCATCGCCGCCTTCCGCCGTGACCCGCGCCGCGCGCTCGCCTTCCTGCCCAAGACCTGGTCCTCGACCGTCATCAACGACGCGGACGTCGTCGTGGCCAGCTCGACCGGCTTCGCCCACGGCGTGACAACCGACGCCGCCAAGCTGGTCTACTGCCACAACCCGGCCCGGTGGCTGCACCAGCCGGAGGACTACCTGCCGGAGCAGGTCCGCCCGGTGCGGATGGCCGTCCGCGCTCTCGACGGCTACCTGCGCACCTGGGACCAGCAGGCCGCGATGTCCGCCACCCAGTACCTCGCCAACTCCACCGTCGTGGCGGAGCGGATCCGCACGACGTACGGGCTGCACGCCGACGTCGTCCACCCGCCGGCCGCCCTCGAGCACACCGTCTCGCCGGTCCGCCCCGCGGGCGTCGAGCCGGGCTTCATGCTCACGATGGCCCGCTCACGCGGTTACAAGAACACCGT
Source organism: Mycobacteriales bacterium (assembly GCA_036267755.1). Lineage (GTDB taxonomy): Bacteria > Actinomycetota > Actinomycetes > JAFAQI01 > JAFAQI01 > DATAVK01. The sequence goes on along the minus strand of DATAVK010000048.1, from coordinate 1,988 downwards.
CATCGCCTGCCAGGCCGTCGAGGCACTCCCCGACGCCCGGCTGGTCGTCGTCGGCGGCGCGCTGCCGGAGCGACCGGGCGGCGGCGACTGGAGCCCGCGGATCGTCGGCCTCGGCCGGGTCTCGGATGCCGAGCTCGCGTGGCTCTACGGCAACTGCGGCGCGCTCGTCGCGCCGGCGTACGAGGACTTCGGGCTCGGCCCGATCGAGGCCGCGTCGTTCGGCAAGCCGACCGTGGGGCTGCGGGCCGGGGGCTACCTCGACACCGTCCGCGACGGCCGCACCGGCCTGCTCGTCAGCTCGCCGACCGTCACGGCGTTCGCCGCGGGGATCGACCGGGCGTCGCGCACCCCCTTCGACCCGAGCGTCATCAAGACTCACGCCGAGCGGTTCTCGGTGCAGCGCTTCGCCGAGACGATGCAGAGCTACGTCAACGACACGGTCGCCGTTCCGCTGGCCGCCTGAGGCAGGCTCCGGTGCCGACAGGGTCAGCCCAGCCGCCCACGCCGCTCGCCCCGCGCGCTGCCCGGCTGGGCTCGCAACCGGCCCTCGACGGGATCCGCGCGTGCGCCATCGCCGCGGTCTTCGCCCTGCATGCACTGGCTGCCGACTTCCCCGGCGGCTTCCTCGGCGTCGACGTCTTCTTCACGCTGTCGGCCTTCCTCATCACCTCGCTGGTGCTCCAGGAGACGGTGGCCGGAGGCGGTCGCTACAGCTTCCGTGCCTTCTACTGGCGGCGCGCGCTCCGACTCGGGCCTGCGCTCGTGGTCTGGCTGGTCCTGGTCGCCGGGCCGACATCGGTGCTGCTGGGCCAGCGCGGCGACATCCTCAAGAGCACCGTGCTGGTCATCGGCTACGTCAGCAACTTCTCGTACGTGGTCAGCCACGGCTTCTTCACGGGGCTCGGCGGCGCCTACGGCCACGGCTGGTCGCTCGCTGTGGAGGAGCAGTTCTACCTGGTCTGGCCGGTGCTCCTCGTCCTGCTGGTCCGGCTCGGCACGCCGGCGTTGCGCCGGCGGATCCTCGTCCTCGGGCTGCCCGTCGCCGTCGTCACCCAGCTGACCTTCGGCGCGCTCCTCACGCCGCACCCGGCGTACGCCCTGCCGGTGAACTACTTCCTCGCGACCGGGCACCTGCTGCCGCTGATCGCCGGCTGCCTGGCGGCTGACCTGCGGATGTACGGCGCGCCGCGGTGGGTCAACACCCTCGCCGAGCGATCAGCGCCACCACTGCTGATCGGCGCCGCGCTCGTCCTCTGCGTCATCGGCTTCAACGTCGCACCCAACGCCGGGCTGTGGGTCCCGGTGACGACGCTCACCGGCCTCGGCACCGCGCTCGTCATCCTGCACGTCTGCGCCCGCAGCGACTCCCCCGCCTCGCGGCTGCTCGCCACCCCGGTCATGCGCTGGGTCGGGCAGCGTTCGTACGGCTACTACCTGTTCTCCCTGACCCTGCTCGGTGCCGTGCCGCACCTGGTCCCCGGCATCGAGGTGCGGTACGCCATCCCGCTCACCGTCGTGCTGAGCACGGTGGCCGTGGCGGCGTCCTACCGATGGGTCGAGAAGCCGCTACTGCGCTACAAGCACCGCTTCGATCCCGTCCCGGCTCAGTCGTTCGACAGGCCGATGGTCCACTGCGCGGCCGATCCGCTGGTCGCGTTGGTGGTCGCCGTCAGCCCGCCGTAGGTCCCGCTGACCGGCGACCCCGAGTCGGCGAGCAGTGCGCTGACCGCCCCGCCGCTCGTGCCGTAGACATCGGAGCGCTTAGTGACGCTCGGCGGCGGTGACCAGGCCGAGGTCGTGGTCGACTTGTCGGTCCAGAACGACACGGCGAGCGAGCCGGCGGACAGTCCGGTCACGGTCGGGGTGGTGTGGCTCGACGTCGTCCTAGTGGTCGACGACGCCTTCGCCTCCACCGTGGCCGAGGCGTGGGCGTAGTCGGCGAGGGTCAGGCTTGCCTTGACCGACGCCGAGAGCGTGACCGAGACGGT
>DATAVK010000047.1:0-12318 GCA_036267755.1 Mycobacteriales bacterium | reverse complement strand
CTGTTCTATTCGAACGGTCGCGTCTACTACACCCTCGCCGGCAAGACCCAGATGTTCTGGCGCTGGTTCGAACCCGACAGCGGTGTCATGGGAGCCGACGAGTTCACCCTGAGCGACGGCCACAACTGGAGCCACGTCGCCGGCGCGTTCCTGTCCGGCAACACCCTCTATTACGCCGACAGCCTCACCAAGAGCCTGTTCCAGATCCCCTTCACCAACGGCCAACCCACCGGAACCGCCACCCTCGCTGACGCCAGCATCGACTGGACCAGCCGCGGCGCCTTCGTTGCGCAAGGGAACTCACCGCCGCCGCCGCAGCCGCCGAACGCGTCCTTCACGGTGAACTGCACCGGCCTGAGCTGCTCCTTCAACGCCAGCGCCTCGACCGACCCGAGCGGGACCATCACGTCGTACGCATGGAACTTCGGTGACGGCCAGACCGAGACGGACCCCGGCTCGACGACCACTCACAGCTACGCAGCCCCGGGTTCCGACAGCGTCCAGCTGACCGTCACGGACAGTGGCGACGGCCTGTCGGGCAGCGCGACGCAGACGGCGACGCCGTCCTCCGGCGGGGGCGGCGGAACGAACCCGATCTCGTTCGTCGGGGCCAACGCCCACGACGGCAACGCCACGTCGGAGACCGTCACGGTGCCAGCCGCCAGCCAGGTGGGCGACGCGCTGCTGCTCTTCGATAGCTACGCCTCCACATCGGCCACGACAACCGTGCCCGCAGGCTGGACCCAGGTGGGTACGTCGACGAGCCACAACGGCTTAATCACCGCGGTCTACGAGCGGACTGTGCAGGCGGGTGACCCCGGCAGCAGCGTCAAGGTCAGCTACTCCGCGACCGTCAAGGCAGCGGTGACCGTTGCCGACTACGCGAGCGCGTCCGGGACGGTGGAGATGGAGGCGTCGAACGTCGACACCTCGACCGCCTCCCACGTGTCGCCGACCCTCAACGGGCTGTCCAACGGGTCGTTCGCCGTGACGTTCTGGACCGACAAGTCGACCGGTACGACGGCATGGACACCGCCGAGCGGCGTCACCAAGGAGGCCGACGTCTACGGCTCCGGTGGTGGCGCGGTCAGCTCGCTGGTCGCGGACTCCGGCGGCTCGGTGAGCGGGACCTACGGCGGTCTGACCGCGACGACCAATGCGACCAGCGGCTCCGGAGCGGAGTGGACGATCGGGCTCGCCGGGAGCTGATCCGGTTCGGCGGGATCAGTCGGCGAACGCCGCTCCGACGGCGGCGCGACCGCTCGCCACAGCGGCGAAGAACTCCGTGGTCCCGGACTCGCGCAGCTCACGAGCTGCCTCGACCAGTCCCGCCATCGCCGCCCAGGCGAACGAGCCCCCGACCGAGATCCGTCGTACGCCGATCTCCTTCAGCTCGGCGACGCTCGGCCCATCCGGCATGAGCACGACATTGATCGGACGGTCCACGGACTCGACGACGGCACGGATGTCAGCGGCCGACGTGAGACCGGGCGCGTAGAGCACGTCCGCCCCCGCTTCCTGGAAGGCCTGCAACCGCGAGATGGTGTCCGCGAGGTCCACCCGGCCGTGCAGGTAGTTCTCACAGCGGGCGGTCAGCACGATGTGACGAGGCCCAGAGTGAGCCGCGGCCGCCGCTGCTGCGATCCGCTCCACCGCAAGCCCGGGTTCGTAGATCGGGGCGACGGTGACGCCCGTGAAGTCCTCGATAGAGCAGCCGGCCAGCCCGACGTCAGTGGCCGCCAGGACCAGGTCCGCCACCGCGCCCGGGTCATCGGCGAAGCCGTTCTCCAGGTCGGCAGACACCGGTATCTCGACTGCGTCGACGACCGACGCGGCGTGTCGCAGCGCCTCGTCGCGACTGACCGATCCGTCAGCACGGCCCAGTGTTGCCGCGAAGCCGCTGCTGGTCGTCGCCAGGGCGTCGAAGCCCAACCAGGCCAGCACCCGAGCCGAGCCGGCGTCCCACGGGTTGGGGATCAGCAGCGGGGCATCCCCTTGATGCAGCTCCAAGAAACGGGCTGATACTCCCTCGGTCATCGGCGCAGCCGACATGGGCGTGGCCTCCTCATCATCGCCGACGGTTTGGCGGAACCACATTGACGGTCGGCCGACCGGAGACCGGCCGGGCCGAGCTGTGCTTCGGCTTCGGGAGCTTCCCCGTCCCCCGTGGCGCTGGCCCGACCCGGCCGGCAGCTCAATCTAGCCACGTCCGCAGTGGTTTGTGAACCGCTGCTGCCCGCCGGCGGGCAGTCGCGGTTCACTGATCTGCCGAGGAAGCTCAGCGGGCGGACATCTCCACGTACTTGCGCTCCGCCTCGCCGGTGTAGACCTGACGCGGCCGGCCGATCTTTGTCGTCGGGTCGGCCATCATCTCGCGCCAGTGGGCGATCCAGCCCGGCAGTCGCCCGATCGCGAACAGCACCGTGAACATCGTGGCCGGGAAGCCGATCGCCCGGTAGATCACGCCGGTGTAGAAGTCGACGTTCGGGTAGAGCTTGCGCTCCACGAAGTAGTCGTCGGCGAGCGCGATCTCCTCAAGCTCGATCGCGAGGTCGAGCATCGGGTCGGACTTGCCGAGCCGGTCCAGCACGTCCCGGGTCGCCTGCTTCACGATCGCCGCACGCGGGTCGTAGTTCTTGTAGACCCGGTGGCCGAAGCCCATCAGCTTGACGCCCGGCTCCTGCTTCTTGACCCGCTCGACGAACGACTTGACGTCGCCGCCTTCCGCCTGGATCGACGACAGCATCTCGAGCACGGCCTGGTTGGCGCCACCGTGCAACGGACCCGACAGCGCCCCGACACCGGCCGACACGGAGGTGAACAGGTTGGCGTGCGACGAGCCGACCATCCGCACCGTCGACGTCGAGCAGTTCTGCTCGTGATCGGCGTGCAGGATGAACAGCATGTCCAGCACTCGAGCGACCACCGGGTCGACCTCGTAGGGCTCCGCCGGTACGCCGAAGGTGAGCCGCAGGAAGTTCTCGACGTACCCGAGCGAGTTGTCCGGGTAGAGGAACGGCTGCCCCACCGACTTCTTGAAGGCGTACGCCGCGATGGTCGGCAGCTTCGCGAGCAACCGCTCGGTCGAGCGCTCGACCTGGTCGTCGTCGAAGGGGTCAAGGGCGTCGGGGTAGTACGTCGACAGCGCGTTGATCGCCGAGGACAGCACCGGCATCGGGTGAGCGTCCCGCGGGAACCCGGAGAAGAAGTTGCGGAGATCCTCGTGCAGCAGCGTGTGCTTGCGGATCCGGCCCTGGAAGTCCTCCAGCTCGCTGGCCGACGGGAGCTCGCCGTAGATCAGCAGGTACGACGTCTCAAGGAACGTCGAGGACTCGGCCAACTGGTCGATCGGATAGCCGCGATAGCGCAGGATGCCCGCGTCGCCGTCGATGTAGGTGATCGCCGATGTCGACGGCGCCGTGTTGCCGTAACCGGGGTCGAACGTCACGCGACCGGTCGTGCCCAACAACTTGCTGATGTTCAGCCCGAACGGTGGCTCGGTCCCATCGACCTCGGCCAACGGCAGCGAATCCCCGGGATAGACGATCTCGTAGTCGGCCATGACAAAAGTGTGACATCCGGGTCACCACGGCGACTAGCCGGTGTACTGCTGATACTCCGGAAACCGCTGGACGAAAGCCACCGCAAACGGGCATCGGGGGGTGATCGTCTTGCCGCGACCGATCACGTCGTCCATCGCCTCGCGCACCAACGTCGTCGCGATCCCGTTCCCCTGACGCTCCGGCGCCACCTCGACGTGCAGGAACACGACCCGGTCGTCGCTCACCCGATAGTCGGCGAACCCCGCCACGTCACCGTCGACGACGGCCTCGTACCGCGACCGGTCGGGGGCATCCCTGACGGTGACTGTCATGGTCGACGAGCATAGGCAACCATCCAGTGGCAAGGTTCAATGTCCCCATGCAGGCGTACGCGGCCGGTCCTACTGACGTTCCGCTGCTCAGCGAGACCATCGGCGCCGCGCTGAACCGGGTGGCATCGGCGTACCCGGACAACGAGGCGCTCGTCGTTCCGTTCCAGGGCCTGCGGCTGACCTATCGCGAGCTCGTCGAGCAGGTCGACGTGGTGGCTCGGGGCCTGATTGCCCGGGGTCTGGAGACCGGTGACCGGCTCGGGATGTGGAGCCCGAACAACGCGGAGTGGGTGCTGATCCAGTTCGCTGCGGCAAAAGCCGGCGTCATCCTGGTGAACATCAATCCGGCGTACCGAACCGAGGAGCTGCGGTTCGCGCTCGCCCAGTCGGGCTGCCGTGCGCTGGTGTGCGCGCCGGCGTTCAAGTCCAGCGACTACGTCGCGATGGTCGCCGAGGTCCGCGACGACCTGCCCGAGCTTCGGGACGTCATCGTCCTCGGTACGCCGGACTGGACCGGTTTGCTCACGGCTGCGGAGTCCGTCACTGCGGAGACACTGGCCGACCGCAGTGCCAGCCTGAGCGCCGACGACCCGATCAACATCCAGTACACGAGCGGGACGACCGGGTTCCCGAAGGGCGCGACGCTGAGCCATCGCAACCTGCTCAACAACGGGTTCTTCCTCGGTGAGGGCTTCCGCTACACCGAGGCCGACCGGGTGTGCATCCCGGTGCCCTTCTATCACTGCTTCGGGATGGTCATCGGCAATCTCGCGTGCGTCACGCACGCGACCGCGATCGTGCTGCCGGCACCTGCCTTCGAGCCCGAAGCGACGCTGCGCACCGTCGCGGCGGAGCGCTGCACCAGCCTGCTGGCGGTGCCCACGATGTTCATCGCCATGCAGGCCCACTCGGCGTTCGATGAAGTGGACCTGTCATCGCTGCGCACCGGGATGATGGCCGGGTCCCCGTGCCCGGTCGAGGTGATGCGCCGGTGCGTCGACACGATGCACATGTCCGAGGTGACCATCGGCTACGGCATGACCGAGACGTCGCCGGTGTCGACCCAGACCTCACCCGACGACCCGCTGGAGAAGCGGGTCGCGACGGTCGGACGGGTCCACCCGCACGTCGAGATCAAGGTGGTCGATCCCGACACGGGCGAGACCGTTGAGCGCGGCGAGCCCGGCGAGTTCTGCACCAAGGGCTACTCGGTGATGCTCGGCTACTGGAACCAGCCCGACCTGACCGCCGAGGCGGTGCGTGACGGCTGGATGCACACCGGCGACCTCGCGGTCATGGACGACGACGGGTACGTGAGCATCGTCGGCCGGATCAAGGACATGGTGATCCGGGGCGGCGAGAACATCTACCCGCGTGAGGTCGAGGAGTTCCTCTACACCCATCCGGCGATCGTGGATGTCCAGGTCATCGGCGTACCGGACGTCAGGTACGGCGAGGAGCTGGTCGCCTGGGTGACCCTGCGTCCCGGCCAGGCGTTGACCCGCGACGAGCTCGCGGCGTACTGCAAGGGCAAGATCGCGCACTACAAGATCCCGCGCTACCTGCATGTGACCGAGGAGTTCCCGACGACCGTCACCGGCAAGGTGATGAAGTACAAGATGCGCGAGCAGTCGGTCGAACTCCTCGGCCTGTAGGCGCCAGCCCACTTGTCAGGCCCTCCGGCCCAAACCGACGCTCGAGCGTCCTGACAAGTCAGGCGTTGGCGGCGACCTTGTCGAGGCCCCGCGTGATGCTTCGGGTCAACGACGCGGCCACCGCCCGGGCGACGCCGGGGAGTGCAGAGTCGAACTCGATGACGTAGTGCAGGTGGGTGCCGGCGCCGTTCGCGCGGAACGACATCGTCCCGTGGTGGTCGCGCAGCGGGCTGCCGCGGGTGATCCGGTAGTCGATGCGCTCGTCCGGGACGTAGCCGGTGACCGTCTCCTCGAAGCTCGGCAGCGGCCCGACCCGCAGCCGTCGTACCGAGCCGACGCCGTTGCGGGCGGCGTCGCCGTCGCGCACCCGGCTCACCCGGGCCCCGAACAGCGGGCCGAGGTTCTCGTGCTCCGAGAGGTACGCGAAGACCCGGCCGACCGGCAGGTCGAAGTCGCGGTCGATCTCCACCCGTTGCATCGGGGCACGCTAGCCGGACCCAGGCCCGTCTTGTCGATCGGGCGTTCACCTACAAGACTGACAGGCATGACCACCGAGGCAGAACTTCACCACCGCATCAACGACCTGGTCGCCGAGGAGCACAAGCTCCGCCGCAGCGGCGGGCTCGACGACGACGGCCGGCAGCGACTGGCCCACATCGAGGAGCAGCTCGACACCATGTGGGACCTGCTGCGGCGCCGCGAGGCCGCCCGCGACGCGGGGACCGACCCCGACGCGGTCCAGCCGTCGAGCACCACACAGGTGGAGGGCTATTTGCAGTAACGCTGAAGTGGCGATTGGCGGATGCCGATAGGAACCCGTGCCACTGACGCGACGCCGGTTGGGCGCCCTCACGGGTGCCACCGTGCTTGCCGGCTCGGCCCCGACCGTTCTCGACAGCGCCTGGGCCGCCCCGGCCATCTCATCGAAGAAGACACCGCGGTACGGCGGCATTGCCCACCTGCTTCGGCGCACCACGTACGGCGCTACCCCCGCCCTGGTGCACGAGGTACACAAGCGCGGCGCCGAGGCCTGGCTCGAGGACCAGCTCCACCCGCATCGAGTCCGTGACACCGAGATGGACCATCTGCTCAAGCGGTGGCCCAGCCTCGAGCGCAACACCTGGCAGACCCGCAAGCACCTGTCCATCGGTGCCTGGGACACGATGTTCGACCTCATCGACGCCCACATCGCGCAGGCGATCTGGTCCAAGCGACAGCTGTTCGAGATCATGGTCGACTTCTGGTCCAACCACCTCAACGTCACCTGCCCGAGCAGCGACGTCTGGGACAGCCGCCACGTCTTCGACCGCGAGGTCATCCGCAAGCACGCGCTCGGCTCGTTCAGCGAGATGCTCTGCGCGACCGGCCGCTCGCCCGCGATGCTCAACTACCTCGGCAACGCGCAGAGCACCGGGAAGGCACCCAACGAGAACTGGGGCCGCGAGCTGCTCGAGCTGCACACCGTCGGCCTTGGCGCCAAGTACTCGCAGAAGGACGTGCACAACAGCGCCCTCATCCTCAGCGGCCTGTCCGTCGAGCCCGACAGCGGCGCGTTCCTGTGGGCGCCGTGGATGCACTACGTCGGCCACGTCAAGGTGCTGGGCTTCTCCTCACCGAACCGCTCCGCCGCCAAGGGCGAGGCCGTCGCGATGGACTACCTCCGGTACCTCGCGCACCACCCGGACACCGCGAGGCACCTGGCCACCAAGCTGGCCACGCTGTTCGTCTCGGACACCCCACCCCACGCCCTCGTCACGCGGCTGGCTGCGACGCACCGGCATCACGGCACCCAGATCGTGCCGGTCCTGCGCGAGCTGTTCGCGTCCAAGGAGTTCGCGCACGCTCACGGCAAGAAGGTTCGGACGCCGTACGAAGACTTCATCGCCACCGCGCGGGTCCTGCGCATCAGGCCGCCCGCTCATGGCACCGAGGGGATCCGCGACCTGCAGTGGATGACCGGATCGGTCGGGCAACCACCGATGGGCTGGCACGCACCCAACGGGTACCCGGACACTGCGGCTGCCTGGTCGTCGACCTCGGCCACGCTCGGCCGGTGGAATGCCCACATCTCGCTTGCGGCGCAGTGGTGGCCGACCAAGCTGCGCTACACCAAGCTCGCCACCCTGGTCCCCAAGCCGCTGCCTAAGACGTACGGCCACCTGATCGATGGGCTGGTCGCGGCACTCAACGTGCCCGCACTCAACGTGACACAGCGCGCCGCACTCACCCACTTCGTCGGCCACAAGCCCAGCGATCGGCTGGTGGCGACCGACGAGGCGGTGGGCTGGCGACTGCCCTACCTCGTGGCCCTCATCCTCGACAGCTCACGGCAGGCGGAACGATGACCGGCGACCTCCCGGCGCAGCCGCCGCCACCGGCCTGCGAGTGCGAGGGCCCTGGTGTGAGCCGCCGTGGCTTCCTCGGCGGCGCCGCCGGGATCGCCGCGCTCGGCCTGGTCACCGGCACCGGCACGCTCGGCTCGACCCAGCTCGCCTTCGCAGAGCAGGGGCACGCCGGTGACGTCCTCGTGGTGGTGAGCCTGCGCGGCGGGTTCGACGGGCTGTCTGCCGTCGTCCCGTTCGGCGACCCGCACTGGGCCGGGCAGCGACCCAACATCGGTGTCCCGGAGTCGCAGCTGCACCAGGTCGACAGCCGGTTCGGGCTGCATCCCGCGCTTGCGCCGCTCGTCCCGCTCTGGGACGCCGGCCAGCTCGCGATCGTCCACGCGGTCGGGCAGCAGGACCCGACGATGTCGCACTTCGAGGCGATGGAGGAGATGGAGCGCGCCGCGCCCGGCTCGTCGATGCGGACCGGATGGATCGACCGGATGGCCGGCGTCGCCGGAGTCGGAACGCCATTCGCCGCGACCTCGGTCGGGCCGGCCACCGCGCCGTCGTCGATGAGCGGGACCTACCCGGTGACCGCTATGCAGTCGCTCGCGTCGTTCTCGCTGGCCGGCGCCTCCCCCGACGACGTCGCCAGCTGGCACACGGCCCTCCGCAAGCTGCAGCACGGCGCTCCGGCCGTCGTCTCCGCACCCGCCCGCACCACGCTCGCCGCCCTCAACACCGCCCAGTCGCTGTCGACGGTCGACTACGCCCCGGCCAATGGAGCGTCGTACCCCAAGGACGACGTCGGCGGATCGCTGAGCAATGTCGCGCAGCTCATCAAGGCAAAGGTCGGGCTGCGGGTCGCCGCAGTCGACTGCGGCAACTGGGACATGCACGTGGGTCTCGGCAGCCCCACCAGCGGCTGGATGCACGACAACCTCACCGGTCTCGGCCAGGCACTGACGGCGTTCGCCGCCGATCTCGGTACGGCGATGTCGAATGTCGTCGTCGTGACGCTGTCGGAGTTCGGCCGCCGGGTGATGGAGAACGACTCGGGCGGCCTCGACCACGGCCATGGCAACGCGGTGCTGGTCATGGGCGGCGGCGTCAAGGGCGGCTCGGTCTACGGGCGCTGGCCCGGCCTGGCCGACGCTGATCTGGTGCTCGGCAACCTGGCGGGCACCACCGACTACCGGTCGATCCTGGCCGAACTGCTGGAGACCCGCTGCGGGCTGCGAGCCACGCATGTGTTCCCGGGCCTCAGCTCCCATCGGCTGGGATTGACCAAGCCCCGTACCTGACCGGTCACGGGCAGTGGTCGCGACGTAGGGTGAGGTAATGCGTCTCGACCACCAGCAGCGCCGTCATGCCATTGCCCAGGCTTTCCGCGACGCCCGCACCCCGTCGGCTGAGGAACGCCTCAGCGCCCGGATGCGCACGATCGAGCACCAGGTCGCCGAGATCCGCGTGACGCTGCGTGAAACCACCGGGCGCGTCGACGAGATGGAGCTGACCGGCGGGGAGTCCTTCGACGATTGGCCGGAGGAGGAGGGGGATCTCGTGGAGACCCCGTCAGTCCCGTCGCTGCAGTCGCCGGGACTGATGTCGCCGGTGGCGTCGCAGGCGCTGTTCGGTCACTCGTAGTCGACGACCGCCGGCGCGGGGTGCAACCGGACCGCCTCGGTCGGCGTAAACCGATGCTTGTCGCTGCTGTAAAACAGCTTCAGCCCGATCGGGAACCGCCGATCGCGCGCCAGGTCGTGGTACTCCGCGAGCTTGACCGCCCGGGCGCCGAAGCCGTCCATGTTGAACACCATCGCGAGATGCGCACGGCTTGCCACCTGTGACTTGTGGTGGACCATGTCGGGCGTGAACTGGTGCACCAGCAACAGTTTCTGCGGCAGGTTTTGAGCGGCGGTGAGCCGGTCGAGCCACGCCGACACCTGGTTGATAGCGGTCGCGTCGGTGTGCCCGATCTGGCGATCCGGCACCTGATGCCCGTAGAGCTTCCACTCCGGATCGATCGCCAGGGCGACGTCGGGCAGCCGCAGCCAGCGCGCCAGGGACTGCGCGTCGGGCAGGAACTCGCCCCTGCCTGGCTGGATGTCCAGGATTAGCAGGGCATGGTGCCGCCGCGCGGCCGTGACGTAGTGCTGGATGGTGGAGTCGGGGATCCGCTGCGAGTAGTCGCCGTCCGGCCCGCCGCTGCCCGTCGCGACGAACGTGATGAGCTCGTACGCCGGCAGGATCGCCGGTCCGTGATGGTCGAACTCGCGGGCCTGCGCGTCGAGTCGCGGCCAGATGCCCTCCGCGCTGTCGGTGCCGAGCACACCCAGCGCCGGCGCCCCCGCGGCGCCGTAGTACGCCACCACCCGATGGCCGGGGAACAGCCGTGAGGAGCCGTCCGGCAGGAATGTCTTGGGCGGCGGTGGCCGATGGCTCGCTGTCGGAGACACCGTTGGGGCCGGTGATCCCGCACCCGAGGCAGCCGGCTTGGTGAGCTCGCCGGCCAGCACTCCGACGGCGATCGCGACGATCGCGGCAACGGTTCCGAGGGCGGCGCGGCTCCAGGACATGACCGCCCCCTACCCGCCTAGCGCCGCGCGCATCGCCCAGATCCCGATCAGGCTGCCCGGCTCGCCGCGGACTCGATCTTGGTTCGCTTCGGTGAACCGTACGGCGTCGCCCGCATCGAACGCCCCGACGCCCTCGACATCGACGTGACCGGCGGCGACGAACAGGTGCCGGTACGCCGCGGCCGGGAGCGTGACACCGGCCTGATCCGGACGCACCACGCTGAACTGCGCCCCCGGCTGTCCCGGCGGATGCAGCGAGGCCACGCCGACCGTTTGCAGCGGATGCACCTGGTACGTCGGGCCGCCGCCGCGGCCGTCCGGCGCGATCCACATCTGCAGGTAGCGCACCGGCTCGTCGTGCTGGTTGGTCTCGGAGTGCCGGATCCCAGTGCCTGCGCTGACGACCTGGACCCAGCCGGCAGGCACCGCGTGGTCGGCTCCGGTCGAATCCCGATGCGTGAGGGTGCCAGCCAGCACCCAGGTGACGATCTCCAGCTGGCTATGGGGGTGGTCGTCGTACCCGGCTCCCGGATCCAGCGTCTCGTCGTTGTGGGCCAGCAGGACACCGAAGTGCGTGTTCGCGGCGTCGTAGTGCTCCGCGTAGGAGAACGAGTACCGCGACTCGCGACCGGGTGCCCGCGACACGAAGCGCTCGGCGGACCGGCGGACGTCAGCCTCAGGCACCGCACCAGCATGGCCACCGCGCGGGCGCGGGTCATACTCGACCGCCGTGGAGCGCGTGTCGGTCGTCGGAAACAGCGGCTCGGGCAAGACCACGCTCGCCGCGGCGATAGCAGCCGCCCTCGACGCGCCTCACCTGGAGCTGGACGCCGTCTTTCATCAGCCCGGCTGGACCGAGCTACCGGTCGAGGTGTTCCGAGCCACGGTCGCCGATGTCGTCACCGGCGAGCGCTGGGTCGTGGATGGCAACTACACCGCGGTGCAGGACCTGGTGTGGGCGCGCGCCGACACCGTGGTCTGGCTGGACTACTCGCGGCTGCTCGTCATGCGCCAGATCGTCGGCCGGACGCTGCGCCGGCTGGTCACCCGGCAACGACTCTGGAACGGCAACCAGGAGCCGTGGCGCAACCTGCTCACCACCGACCCGAAGCGCTCGATCATCGCGTGGGCGTGGACCCAGCACCACACCTATCGCGTGCGGTACGGCGAAGCCGCAGCAATGCACCCGGAGCTCACGTTCGTGCGGTTGCGCAGTCCAGCAGAGGCCGACACCTTGGTTGGCTCACTCAGGTCGGCGGGAACAGCACCCCCGGGTTGAGCAGGCCAGTCGGGTCGACAGCCTGCTTGATGGTGCGCATCAACGCGATCTCCGACGCCGACCGGGACAGCTCGAGCCAGCCGGCCTTGGCCCGGCCCACCCCATGCTCGGCGCTGATCGACCCGCCGTACGACGCGACCAGCCGGAGCACCGCCTCGCTCACCTGCTCGTCGCTGTCGAGCGCGCCGAGGATGTTGACGTGCAGGTTGCCCTCGTTGACGTGCCCGAACAGAATCGTCCACGCCCCCGGCACTGCGTCCGTCACGACCGCGGGCAATCTCGCCACGAAGTCGGCGAGCTGGCTGAGCGGCACCGCGATGTCGAGCTTCACCGGGACGCCGGCCGCGCTGATCGACTCGGTGTGCGACTCGCGGTAGGCCCACAGCGCGGCTCGACCCCTCGCGTCGGAGGCGACCGTCGCGTCGAGCACCAGGTCCCCCGCCGCCTCAAGCGCGGCGAGCAGGTCGTCGGTGGGATCGGTCTGCTGGGCGCACTCCACCAACAGGTACGCCGGGTGCTCCTCCGCCAGCGGCGCCGGCAGGCCGGACTGCTCCCGGACCAGCGCCAGCCCGTTGGCGTAGAACAGCTCGGCGGCCTCCAGCGA
>DATAVK010000046.1:0-81984 GCA_036267755.1 Mycobacteriales bacterium | reverse complement strand
CGGCTTGCCGTCCTTGACCTTGGCGAGGTCGGTCGCAACGTGCGGGTTGTCAGGCGGCAGCATCGTCAGCTGCGACGCGCGAAGGATGTCCTTCGCCTTCTGATGCATGATCTCCGCTGACCGCAGTGTCTCGACGACCGAGGCCACGTCGTCGTCGGGCAACAGCAATGACAGGTACGCCGTCGCTGCCGGGAAGTCGTGCTCGTCAGGCTCGTCTTTCCACGTCACAGCACGCACTGGCCAGCTCCTCGGCTCGCAGACCCCGGGTGCAGCATGTCACCAACGGGCTTATGGCCCGACTGACGATCGGGTTTGTGCAGACCCTGCCGTCACCCGTGGCCGCTGTCCCTGCACAAACCCAAAGAACCCGGGCGCGTGATTGGATTTGCTCTAACCCAACAGCAACGACAACGACGACATGCGAGGAGCGGGGAGTGTCCTACCAGGCAGCCGGCGAGCGCTACGACCGAATGACGTACCGCCGGGCCGGCCGAAGTGGGCTCGAGCTTCCGCTGCTGTCGATGGGGCTGTGGCAGAACTTCGGCGACGACCGGCCGATGGACACCCAGCGCGCGACGATCCGCCGGGCCTTCGACCTCGGGATCACGCACTTCGACCTCGCCAACAACTACGGGCCGCCGTACGGCACTGCAGAGATCAACTTCGGTCGGGTGCTGCGTGAGGACCTCTCGCCGTACCGCGACGAGATCGTCATCTCGACCAAGGCGGGCTGGGACATGTGGCCCGGACCGTACGGCGAGTTCGGCTCCCGGAAGTATCTGCTGTCGAGCCTGGACCAGAGCCTGCAGCGGATGGGGACCGACCGCGTCGACATCTTCTACTCGCACCGCCCCGACCCGAGGACGCCGCTCGAGGAGACGATGGGGGCGCTGGACACCGCGGTACGGCAGGGGAAAGCGCTCTACGTCGGCATCAGCTCGTACGGTCCGAAGCGGACTCAGCGGGCGATCGAGATCCTCAAGAACCTGGGTACGCCGCTGCTTATCCACCAGCCGTCGTACTCGATGCTCAACCGGTGGATCGAAGCCGAGCTGCTCGATGTCCTGGAGGGCAACGGCGTCGGATGCATCGGCTTCACGGCGCTTGCGCAGGGGATGCTGACCGGTAAGTACCTCAACGGTGTCGCGGCAGGCTCACGGGCCGCAGCGGCGGGAGCCACGCTGTCGGCGGACCAGCTCAACGAACAGACCATCGCTCGGGTCCGTGCACTTGCCGACATCGCGAGCCGCCGAGGTCAGAGCCTCGCGCAGCTCGCGCTGGTCTGGGCGTTGCGCGACCCGAGGGTGACCTCGCTCGTCGTCGGCGCGAGCAGCGTCAAGCAGCTCGAGGAGAATGTCGCGGCGCTGGACAACCAGGCGCTATCGGTCGAGGATCTCGCCGCCATCGACGAGCACGCGATCGACACCCCCGAGGTCGACCTGTGGCGCTCCCAGTCCACCGAGAACTGATCCCGAGGATCAGCTGGTCCAGGTGAAGCGCAGCCGCTCGGCCAGCTCGGCCGGCGTGCTCGCGGCGAGCAGGTCCACCTCGTGGCGGCGGGTCGCCAGGATCGCCGCGACGATGTCGCGCCCGAGGATCGACGGCAGCTGTTCCGACGACGCGAGCCGATCGAGGGTGGCGGCCAGGCCGACACTGAGCCCGCGGATCCCAAGCGTTGCCCGCTCGTCCTCGCTCATCGCACCGGGGTCGCTCGGGGTCTCGGCCGGCAGGGCCAGCTGCTGCTCAAGACCCCACAGCGCGAGCCCGATGACCGCCGCAGCGGCAACGTACGGGTTGGCCGACGGGTCGATGACCTTCACCTCGAGGTTCGCGCCGTAGACGTTGCCGGGCGTCGCCGTGAGCAGCCGAAGCGCCGCCTCGCGGTTCTCGACACCCCAGCAGGCGAAGGCACCGGACCACATGTGCGGCACAAGTCGCAGCTCCGACATCGCCGAGCCGGCGAAGACACCCATCGCCGACTCCAGCCCGTTCAGCACTCCCGCGATCATCGAGGCGCCGCGCGGGGTCAAACCGTGCGGTCCGTCACCACCCGACAGCAACGGCTGACCGTCTGCGGTGGCCGACAGGTGCAGGTGGGCGCCGCATCCCGCGCCACCCGCCACCGGCATCGGCGAGAACGACAGCTGCACCCCGTGCCGCCGCGCGGCCCGCGCCATCACCAGCCGCGCCAGGACGTTGTCGTCGACCGCGCGAAGCGGCCGCGCCGGGGCGAGAGACAGCTCCAGCTGGCCGGGTCCGTACTCCGCATGCAGCGCCTCGACCTGCAGCCCGGCGCGCTCGAGATCGGTGGTCAGGTCAGCGAGGAACGATTGGTGCGCCAGCAATGGCCGCAGACCGTACGCCGGGCCAGCCGGGCCGTTAACTGGATCCGCACCGCCCAGCCTAGTGCCGGTCTCGTCGAACATCGTGCACTCGATCTCGATGGCACACAGCAGCTCGAGGCCGGCCTGTTCGGCGGCGCTCTGCTGCCGCCGGAGCGCGCCGCGGCTGCAGATCGGCAGCGGCTCGCCGTGTTGGTCGAACAGCTCCGCCGGCGCCCACGCCAGGCCGTCCCCAAGGTCGGCCACCGCGTCGAGATCGGCGCGCATCCGCCAGTCACCGATAACGCCGAAGCCGGGGGTGAACGCGATGCTGTCGTCAACGCAGAACACCGCCCATACCGGCGAGACTCCCAGTCCCGCACCGGCGTGCACGTCGGCCCGGGCAACCGGCACCTGCTTCGCGCGCACGATTCCGACCGAGTCAACGACCGTGGACACCAGGCTCTGGAACCCGCGAGCGGCCAACGACTCCGCGTGCCGGCTCATGTCGCCGACCGCGCCCGAGCCACGGAGTCTCGCCGTACCAACGTCATCGGGTTGCGGACCACCACGTCCCTCGACTGCTCGCCGTTGATCCGCTCCAGCAGCGCATCGACGCTCGCCGCCCCAAGCTCGTCGAGCGGCATCGACACCGACGTCACGGCCACGTCGAGGTAAGCGAGGCATTCGTCCTCGTCGAAGCTCACCACCGACATGTCGCCGGGAACGTCCACCTTCGCGTCGCGCAGCGCCGCATAAAGCCCGAACAACTGGTTGATGCTCCCGACCGCACAGAGGGTGGGACGGCGGTTACGCCGGGCAAGCGTCACACCGGCGGCGTACCCCTCCGCCTC
This sequence comes from Mycobacteriales bacterium, assembly GCA_036267755.1. Classification (GTDB taxonomy): domain Bacteria; phylum Actinomycetota; class Actinomycetes; order JAFAQI01; family JAFAQI01; genus DATAVK01. The sequence goes on along the minus strand of DATAVK010000046.1, from coordinate 78,809 downwards.
GGTGGCACCACTGTGAATGACCTGCAGGTGGATGCCATGCCTGGCGCACAGGGCACGAGCGGCGCCGACGCGTCGGGCGACGGTGTCGACCGCTCGTGGTCCATCGAGCAGCGCGATCGACCGGTGCCCGAACTCGACGGCATGCTCGACCATGAGCTTGACCGCGCCGCCTTCGTCCATCACCACGTTGTTGCCGCCGCGGCCACCGCGTCGGTTGAAGAACACGTGGGCGACACCCGGATCGGCGACCTCGGGTCGTTGACCGCGCAACGCGTTGGCCAGCATCAGCCCGTCGACCCGGCTCTCGTCGACGAGGTACCGGTAGTCGATGGCGGGATGTGGGGCGTCCAGTGCTTCCTCGATGATCATGACGACATACCCGCGCTCTTGTGCACGGTGCAGCGCGCCGGCCTGCAGCCGGACCCAGATCGGGTTGCGCAGCAACGGAACCACCATGCCGAGCGAGCCGGTCCGCGAGCCGCGCAAGGCACGGGCCACCGAGTTGGGGCGATAGCCCGCCTGCCGAGCGGCCTCGCGGATCCGCCGCGACGTCTCCGGGCGGACCGCGACGGACGGGTCGCCGTTGAGGACACGCGACACCGTCGAGGGATGAACGCCGGCGATGCCTGCTACATCGGCCAGCCGGGCGGTACGACGTCGGGGCGCTAGCTCCATCCGGGCGTCATCTCAGCTCCGCGACCGAGCGAGAGAGCAGGATGGCCGCCGCGAACGACCGGAACGTCGACAGCGCGTCCGCGCCGCCGATCACCACTGTCCGCGGCGCGGCTCGCTCGACCCCTCGCACCCAGGTCATTGCCTCGGCGATGTCGGTGGTGCGCACGTCGATCTCGAGCGTCGGGGTGGGTCCGAGATCCGGCGCTCCGATCTCGCCTGCCGCGGCCACCGCCTGCCGGGCGGCATCACGGATCAGCGCGCGCGCCTCGTGGGGGTGCAGGCTGTGCGCCGCCATCCGCGACACCGTGTGCTTCACCACCGCCGTACGAATGCCGGGAATGAGCATGGCCGTCTCATCGCAGGCTTCCTGGTCACCGGTGACGAGCACCACCGGGACCCCGTAGTGCGCCGCCACCAACGCGTTGATCCCCGCCTCACCGGTAACGACGCCGCCGAGCCGGACCTCCGACACCGCGTTCGGGTTATAGGTGTGCGACAGGCCCGCGGGCGCACCGATCGAGCCGTGGTAGGACACGAAAAGTACAGCGTCGTACGACGCGTCGAGGCCCTGCATCATGTACATCGGCTTGTGCGACCCGGAGATGTACGACGCGCCCTGGGCCAGCTCGTCGGCCGGCAGGTTGCGCATCGTCGAGTGGGAGTCGTTGACCACGACCTCCGTGGCGCCGCCCTCGGCCGCTCCTTCGATGGCGGCGTTGACCTCCGCGAGCAGGAGTCGCCGCCCGGCGGCCGCCTCCGGCCCGTTCCCGACGCACTGCTCCCAGTCGACGACGCCCGCAGTGCCCTCCATGTCGCTGGAGATGAAGACCTTCACAACGCTGCCCTTTCCAGGATCCGGAAGGCGGTGTCCTCGGCCGTCATGACCGAGTACGTCGCGCCGGCACGGGTCGCAGCGCCGCCGTGCGAGCCGTCCGGGAGCAGACACAATGCCTGCAGCGGTGCGCGGAACTCGTCGGGCAAGTCGACGGTCTCCTGCAACGCGTCACGACAGGCTTGCGACGGCTCGAGCCCCCGGGACACCGCCTGGACGACGCCGCGCGCGGTGCCGCCACGGATCGCGAGCTCGCCGCGACCGGTGCAGGCAGCTCCGGCGATCCGGTTGTCGCAGTACAGGCCGGCGCCGATCACCGGCGAGTCACCCAGCCGACCCGGGTACTTCCACGGATAGCCGCTGGTGCTGACACCGACCGCGAGGTTTCCGTTGGTATCCAACGCCATCACGTTCACGGTTCCGTACGGGCGATCCGGCGCGGCCATGGCCGTGATCCGGGCCAGTGCGTCGCGTCGGTAGCGGGCCTCGCCCTCACTGCCCCACGCCTCCGCGTCCTGGACGCCGGCGGGTTCGAGCCCATCGCGCCACAGCTGTTGCGCCTCTTCTGTCAGCGTCTCGCCTCGCTCGATCCCGACCTCGTCCGCGAAGCGCTCGGCGCCGGGACCGACGAGCAGCAGGTGCTGCGGCAACCGCTCCATGACGGCTCGGGCAATCGTGATCGGGTGCGGAAACCCGGTCACCGCACCCACCGCCCCGGCCCGGCGAGTGGCCCCATCCATGATTCCGGCGTCCAGCTCGACGACGCCCAGCAGGTTGGGCAGGCCTCCGACGCCGACGTAGTGGTCGGCTTCGTTCGCCTCGACCACGCGAACTGCAGCCTCGACCGCATCCAGCGCCGACCCGCCGGCCCGCAAGATGTCGAGCCCGACGGCGAGTCCGACTTCGCCGCGTTCGCTGGCGATCATCACGGGCGTGGCGATGATGGCTCCTCGGTCGATGCCGGCGCCGCTGCCGAGTCGCCGTCGACCGGACGCGGTCCCGGTGCCTCGAAGGCGAAGTGGCAGGCGGCGATGTGCTCGTCCGTCGTGGTCGCGGCGACATACCCGGGCGCGGGCAGCATCGGCGGGTCGACCTCCGCGCAGATCGCCTCCGCCCGCGGGCACCGCGTCCGGAAGCGGCAGCCCGACGGGATGTTGAGCGGACTGGGCGGGTCCCCCGCCACCGCGGGCGGCTTGCCGGCCCGCGACGAGGTCAGCCGCGGGATCGCCTCGAGCAGGCCGCGGGTGTAGGGGTGGCCGGGCTGCTTGAACAACCGGTTCGTGGGCGCGACCTCGACGATGCGCCCGAGGTACATGACCGCCACCCGGTCACAGAGATGGTGGACCACCGCCAGGTTGTGGGCGATGAACAGCAGCGTGAGGCCCATCTCGGCCCGCAGCTCCTCGAGCAGGTTGAGGATCGTCGCCTGCACCGAGACGTCCAGCGCCGACACCGGCTCGTCGGCCACCAGCACCTCGGGTCGCAACGCGAGTGCGCGGGCGATCGCGACGCGCTGCCGTTGACCGCCCGAGAACTGTCGGGGGTAGGCACCGAGCGCATCCGCCGTCAGGCCGACCCGGGTCAGCAGGCTCTCGGCCTCCGACTGCAGCTCGTCGTCCGGGACGATGTGATGAACCTTGAGCAGCTCCTTGAGGATCTGCCCGACCGTTAGCCTCGGGTTGAGCGAGGAGTACGGATCCTGGAAGACCATCTGGATCCGCCGGGTGTCCGAGCGGCTGCGTCGGCCCGTCAGTGTCCTGCCCTCGAACTCCAGCGAGCCGGCCGACAGCGGCGTCAGGCCGGTCACGGCCTTGGCCAGCGTCGACTTCCCAGAGCCGGACTCGCCCACAACGGCGAGCGCCTCGCCACGGAACACATCGAGATCGACGCCATCGACGGCGCGGAGCACGCGCTCCTGCCGCCGAATCCGCTCGATCGAGGAGCGTTGTCCGAGGAACGTCACCGCGACCCCACGCGCCCGAAGGATTGGGGTCGCGTCGGCGGCGGGGACCGATGCGGGATCGGTGTCGCTGCTCGTCACTGCGCCACCGGAAGCAGCTTCTGCGACTCGAGGGCCCGGTCGTCGTGGATGCACGCGGTGGTGCGCGTGGCGGTGACCTGCCGCAACGGCATCGGCTGCGTCGCGCAGTCCGCGGTGGCGAACGCGCACCGGGGGTGGAAGACGCAACCGGATGGCGGCGCATACGGGTCCGGCGGGGCCCCGGGGATCGGGATCAGGCCCTCCCGGGTCTCGGCGAAGTCCGGAGCCGACCGCAGCAGGCCAAGGGTGTAAGGATGGCGCGGCTGCCGGAAAACCTCCGTCACCCCCCCGCTCTCGAGGATGCGGCCGGCGTACATGACCGCGACCGTCTGACAGACCTCGGCGACCACGGGAAGGTCGTGCGTGACGAAGACCAGGCTGGTCCCGGTGTCGGCACACAGGCCGGTGAGCAGTCGCAGGATCTGATCCTGGATGGTCACGTCGAGCGCCGTGGTCGGCTCGTCGCACAGGATCAGGCGCGGCTCGCAGGACAGCGCGATCGCGATCATGACCCGCTGCCGCATCCCGCCCGAGAACTGGTGCGGGTAGTCGAAGGCGCGACGTTCCGGGTCGGGGATGCCGACCCGGCGCATCAGCTCGAGCGCTTTGTCCGCACCTTGCGACCGGCTCAGCCCGAGGTGGACCCTGGGTCCTTCGGCGATCTGCTCGCCGACCCGCATGACCGGGTTGAGCGCGCTCATCGGTTCCTGGAAGACCATGGCGATCTGCGGTCCTCGCAGCTGCTGGAGCCGTCGCCGCGGCGCGGTGACCAGGTCCTCGCCGTTGAGCAGCACCCGGCCTTCGCTGATGTGGGCCTCGGTCGGGAGCAGGCCCATCATCGCCCGCAGCGTCATGCTCTTGCCCGAGCCTGACTCCCCCACCAACCCCATGGCCCGACCGGACTCGACACTGAAGCTGACGTTCTCGACGACGTGCACCGCGCCTCGACGGTTGCGGATCTCGACCTGGAGGTCCTCGACCTCGAGCAGTGCCGTCATCGCTGACCCGGCCGCAGCAGGTCGGCGAGGCCGTCGCCGAGCAGCGAGAGACCGAGTCCGGTCAGGACGACCGCCAGGCCAGGAATGGTCGAGAGCTGCCAGTGCGTGGTGAGGAAGTCCTGGCCGGCGGCGATCATCGACCCCCAGTCTGCGGTCGGCGGAGCGATGCCGAGGCCGAGATAGCTCAGGGTGACGATCGCGAGGATGTCCTGCACGATGTCCGACATGGCGTAGACGATCGCCTGCGTGATCACGTTCGGCAAGACGTGACGCATGATGACCCGTCTGCTGGACAGCCCGCCCGACTGTGCCGCGAGAACATAGTCGAGCTGCTTGGCGACGAGGATCTCCCCTCGGATGATGCGCGCGTAGGACACCCAGCCGACGATCGTGATGGCGATGTAGATGCTGCGCTCACCGGTGCCCAGCACGAAGACCAGAGCGATGACCAGCACATAGAACGGGAACGCGACGACGGTGTCGACGAGCCGCATCACGATGATGTCGATCCAGCCGCCGAAGTAGCCCGCGATGCTCCCGAGGAACGTGCCCAGCACGAACGGGAAGAGCACCGCGATGAACCCGACCCGCAGGTCGACCCGGGCGCCAAACACCAGCCGGCTGAATGTGTCCCGGCCGAGCTGATCGGTGCCGAGCAGGTGCTGCGCGCTGGGCCCGACCAGGCTGACCGCCAGGTTCTGCTTGTTCGGGTCGTACGGCGCGATCAACGGCGCGAAGACGGCCACCAGAATGAGCAGCCCCGTGATGGTCATGCCGGCGATCAGGGGCGCGTTCCGGTACCACGTGGCGCGCCGCTGGGCCGGGCGCTCGACCGGGACGGCCGCCCCGGCGCTGGCGACGATGACGTCGGTCATCGGGTCAGGCTCACGCGCGGATCGAGCCGGGCGTAGGTCAGGTCGACGATCAGGTTGACCAGTACGACGAGGATGGCGAAGACGATCGTCACTCCTTGGACGACCGGAAAGTCCCGGTTGAAGATCGACTGGATCATCAGGCCGCCGATACCGGGGAGCGCGAAGACCTGCTCGATGATGACGGTGTTGCCGATCAGGAACCCGATGTTGATGCCGAGCACCGTGACGGTCGGGATGATGGCGTTGCGCAGCACGTGCCGGACGAATACCCGCGACTCGGGCACGCCCTTCGACCGGGCCGTCGACACGAAATCCGCACCGAGGACATCGAGCATGCTGGCGCGCAGGCTCCGGATGATGACCGGTGCCATCCCGATCGCCACCGTCAGCGCCGGCAGGAACATGTAACGCAGGTGGCCGGCGACGCCGCTGCCGTACCCGTCCACGGGGAACAGATGGATCTTTAACGCGAACACTTCGACCAGGATGATGCCGACCCAGAACGGTGGCAGTCCGAGTCCCACCAAGGGGATCGTCCGCACCGCGTGGTCCCGCACACCATTCTTCTTGCTCGCGGCGAGCATCGCGAGCGGGACGCTCATGAAGATGACGATCACCGTCGCATAGACGAGCAACCACAGCGTCGCTGGAAGCCGGTCGATGATGAGGGTCCGAGCGGAGACACCGTAGAACAGGCTCTCCCCGAGGTTCCCGTGCACCAGTCGGTTGAGGAAGAGCAAGTACTGGGCCGGCAGCGACTTGTCGAGCCCATACTCCTTGTCGAGCGCCGCGACCTTCGCCGGAGTGGCGTGGATGCCCAACACCGTGCGGGCCGGATTACCCGGGATCAGGTGGATCAGCAGGAAGGCCACGAGCGTCACCCCGAAGGCGACCGGGATCAGCTGGAGCAACCGCCGCCCGATCAGCGACAGCTGATTCACCCCAACCTCCTGGGGTGATCAGCTGTCGCCGTCGAGCGGATTCTCGCTACTTGCTGAGCCACGCGTTTTCGAGGTGGTAGTTGCCGAGCGGCGTGACGTAGAAGCCGTGCAGCTTGCTCGATGCCGCATACGCGTACGGCGAGTAGTACAAGAACGCCATGAACGCGTCCGCCGCCGACTGGGTCTGCACCTTGTTGTAGAGGGCCTGCCGACCAGTCGTACTCAGCGTCTTCTCGGCTGCGTGAACGGCCGACACCACGGCCGGGTTGTCGTAGTCGGTGTAGAAGGACTTTGCGCCGGACTTCGGGTCGACCGCGAACGTCGCCAGCTCGTCGGGGTCGGGGATGTCCATGGTCCAGTAAGACAGCGACATGTCGTAGTTGAGGCCCTGCTGGTCGGTGTTGACGGTGTTCTGGTCGAGCTGCTGGATCTTGATCTTGATGCCGAGCGGCGCGACATCGGACTGGATGATCTGCGCGATCGTGCTGTCGTCGGACTCACCAGACGGGATCAGGAACGTCGTCGAGAATCCATGCGGCTGCGAGGACTTGGCCATCTCCGCCTTCGCCTGCGACACGTTGAGCTGCAGACCCTGGGTAGCCGCTTGGTAATACGGCACCTGCGGTGGGAAGACCGAGTTCGCCGGCTTCCCGTTGCCGAACAGCACGGCCTTGACGAGCGCCTGACGGTCGATCGCCAAGGACATGGCGCGGCGCACGTGCACGTCGTTGAACGGGGCCCGCTTCTCGTTGAACAAGACGTAGTCGGTCCGGGTGGACGGGAACAGGTTCATCGTGATGCCCGGGGTGGACTTCAGGCTGGACACCGTCGACCACGCCGGGAACTCATCGACCTGGGCCTGGCCGCCCTTCAACTGGAGCTCACGGGTGTTGTCGCTCGGCGTGTCGGTCCAGGTGACGCTGTCGAGGTGAGGCAGCCCCGGCTTCCAGTAGTTGGTGTTCTTCACCAGCTTGAGCGCCTGGCCCTTGTGCCAGAAGCCCCACTTGAATGGTCCGGTCCCGACCGGCGCCTGGTAGAACGCGGTCTCGGTCTTGCCGCCGTAGTTGTCGGGGACGATGCCGTTGGAGAACAGCGACAGGTCCGCCAGCAGCGGAGCCCACGGGTACTTGAGGTTCACGACTACCGTGTTCGGACTCGGGGCCTGGACATTCTTGATGGCGGTGTCGATGTAGCCCCAGCCCTGCGCCGCGGCCCGGGCCTTGTCGATCGAGAACTTCACGTCGGCGGAGGTGAGCGGCTGGCCGGTCGAGAACTTCACACCCGGACGCAGCGTGAACGTGTAAGTCTTCTTTGCGTTGGACACCTTGTATCCGGTCGCGAGGTCGGGCTGCACGGACTTGCCGTTGGGCGTGACCGTGTAGAGCGTGTCGAAGATGTTCTCGAAGATCCAGATCGACTCGTTGTCGAACACGTTGGTGTTGTTCATCGACTGGGAATCTGCGGTCCGAGCGATGATGAGGTTGCCCCCGTTCACCGCCTTTCCGGCGCTGCTCGCGCTGCCACCCCCACCGCTGCCACCACCACTGCCGCTACTGCTGGAGCCGCAGGCCGCGACCAGGGTGACCGCAAACAAGGCCGCACCTGCCGTGACCATCGGGCGGGACATCCATCGAGACCGGGGCACAGTTCCTCCAACGAGTTTGAGCGTTACGCAAACCTTTGCCTAAAGGACTTCCGTGTCAAGACCTGTTGTGTAACGTTTATGAGTCACGCCTCGCCGAGAGCGCCTCCCATGCTCTAGCGTCCCGTTCGTGCAGTCCCGTGTCGGCCAGCTCGAGGTGGCATCCGGCGAGTCCCGGCAGCTCCGCTGCGCCGTGACGGCGGCTCTTGCCGCCAGCGCGCTCGGTGGACTCACGTTCGCCGAGGCTGCCTTCGACGCGCGTTACCGACCCGCGATCGACGCGGTGGTCCGCGAGACGCTCGACGCGGCTGCAGGCGACGACGAGGCGCGCGACGAGCTCGTGGACGGAGACATCGTGGACCAGGCGCTGCACTCAATGCAGACGCCCGTCGTACCGAGCGCGCGGCTGGTCGAGCTCGCCGAGTCAGGCGGCCCAGCCTTGTCTGCTCTTGTCGAGATCTGGCAGGCGGTCCGTCGAGGCGAACGCAGCCGCGAACCGGCCACGCTCGAGCTGCTCGCCGTCCAGGAACGGCTCGAGCGACTGGCGAGACCGCTCAACGCGTTGGTGCGGACCATCCCCGTCCCGTCACGCGCGCCGGCGGGTCCGCTGGCGGGACGGGCGGTTGCCGTCAAAGACATCGTGGCGGTCCGCGGGGTCCCCACGCTGTGCGGGTCACCGGCCGCCGACCCGGCACCGGCCCGTGACGATGCACTGCTCGTCCGACGGTTGCGCGAGGCAGGTGCCGAGATTGTCGCGACCACGCAGTGCCTGGAGTACGCGGCCGGGTTCGCGCACCCCGACGTCGGCAACACACGAAACCCTCGCGACCCCGCCGTCACGTCCGGAGGCTCGTCCGGCGGCTCCGCCGCCGTCGTGGCGTCGGGCGCGTGCTCGATGGCTGTGGGAACAGACACCGGCGGCTCGGTCCGCATCCCGGCGGCGTACTGCGGGACCGTCGGGGTCAAGCCGACGTACCGGCTGATCCCGACCGAGGGCGTCTTTCCGCTGTCCCCGTCACTCGACCACGTCGGTGTCCTCGCGGACAGCGTCTCGAGCGCGGCGGCGCTGTTGGCCGTGCTCGGCGACCGCCCGTCGCTCGCCGGCTCCGCAACTGCGTCGGCCCCGACCCTGACTCTCGGGGTGCTCACGGCGCAGTTCGATGACGCGTCGGTCACCCCGGCCGCACGCCGCGCGATGAGTGATGCGCTCGACGCCCTCGCCACGGCCGGCATCGAGCTCCGGCCGGTCGACCCGGCCTGGTGCACGCGACTAGTCGAGCTCGAGGAAACCCTCGTCGTCATCGCGAGCTACGAGGGCCACCTCGTGCATCGTGACCGGGACATCAGCAGGTACGCCGCCGGCACCCGCAGTCTGCTGGCGATCGGCGCAGAACAGCGACCCCAGGAGCTGGAACTGGCCCACGAGCGGGCCTGCCAGCTGACCGCGGAGATCGACCAGACCCTCGCCGGGCTCGACGCGCTGGTCGGCCCGACGGTCGGGTACTGCGCGCCCGCGGTCGACCCGGCGTTCGGCCTGGACGACAAGGCTGAGTCCCGGTTCGTGGGCCCCTACAACCTGACCGGCCACCCGGCCGTCTCGCTGCCGATCCCGGTCTCGGTCGGTCAGCTCCCGCTCGGGATCCAGCTGGCGGCGCCGCGCGGCGCCGACGCGCATCTGCTCACGGTCGCCGCCCGGGTCGAGGACATCCTCGGTGCCCGGGCGGCCGCCGACCCTGTCACACCCCTCACGACGGAAGGACGGCGATGACCGCCGCAACGACCAGCCTTACGCTCGAGCTCGCCGGACTCGCCGTACCCGCGATCCAGGTGACCGGCGCCCGGCCCGGGCCACGCCTCACCGTTATCGCGGGGGTCCACGGCTGTGAATACTCCTCGATGGCCGGCTTGCGTGGCTTCGTCCGCGGAGTCGACCCGGAGCAGCTGTCCGGGAGCATCGTCGCGGTGCCGGTGCTGAACCTCCCGTCGTTCTGGACCCGGACGCCTTTCGTGGTGCCGGATGACGGCAAGAACCTCAACCGATGTTTCCCCGGCGACCCGGAGGGCAGCCTCGCGGAACGGTTGGCGTACGACGTCTTCACCCAGCTCATCACCGGCTCCGACGCCTTCGTCGACATGCACGCCGGTGACCAGGTCGAGGCCCTCGAACCCTTCACGCTGTACAACGCCGGCCCCCAGGAGGCCAAGGCACGCGAGCTGGCCGTGGCCTACGGCGTGGGCTACGTGATCCGGCAGGACGCCGGCCCCGAGGCCGCGGTGTCCGGCGACAGCAGCTCCGCCGCTGCGTCCATCGGCGTACCCGCGATCATCGCCGAGGCCGGCGGCTGCGGCCTGGTCACACCCGAGGCAGTCGCCGCGCACCGCCGCGGACTCGAGGGACTGCTGGCCACGCTCGAGATGCTCCCGTCGACGCTCCCCGTGCCGGAGCCGGTCTTCCTCGACCGGTTCCTGTGGCTGCGTTGCGCGTCGGGCGGCTGGTGGGAACCCACCGTCGAGGTGGGCCAGCACGTGAAGGCCGGCGAGCTGCTCGGCACCGTGAGCACGATCGATGGTGGCGAGGTGCTCGAGTCGATCCACGCCCCGGCCACGGGCATCCCGATGTTCATCACCACATCGCCCGCCGTGCTCGAGGACGGACTACTGCTCGGCCTCGGCGCCCCCGCTGCGGAGCTGGCGGCCACCGCATGAAGGCCACGCTGATTCACGCACCCGGTGACATCCGGGTCGAGGAGGTCCCGGACGCCCGGATCTGCCGTCCCACCGACGCTGTCGTCCGGACCACCGCGACCTGCGTCTGCGGCTCCGACCTATGGGCCTACCGAGGAGTGCGAACGCCGGACTCACCCCGACGTACCGGACACGAGATGGTCGGTGTCGTCGAGGAGGTCGGTGGCGAGGTCGTCACGGTCAAGCCCGGCGACTTCGTCATCATCCCGTTTGCGATGAGCGACAACACCTGCGTCCACTGCCGCAACGGGATCACGACGTCGTGCCTGCACCACGCGTACTGGGGCACGCCGGACGAGTTCGGCTTCGACGTCGACGCGGCCCAGGGCGAGGCGTCGCGGATCCCGTGGGCGGACGGCACGCTGGTTGCCACACCGGAGATGCCCGACGCTGACCAGCTGCCCGACCTGCTGACCTTGACCGACGTCATGGCGACCGGCCACCACGCCGCGGTGTCGGCAGGTGTCGGGCCTGGGCGGAGGGTCGCCGTGGTGGGAGATGGCGCCGTCGGCCTGTGCGGAGTGCTCGCCGCGCGACGGCTGGGCGCCGAGCGCATCATCGCGATGTCACGGCACGCCGACCGTCAGCAGCTCGCCCGGGACTTCGGCGCGACCGACATCGTGGTCGAGCGCGGTGCCGAAGGAGCGGCCGTGGTCAAGGAACTGCTCGGCGGTATCGGTGCGGACTCGGTGCTGGAGTGCGTCGGCACCAAGGAGTCGATGGACCAGGCGATGGCGACGGTGCGTCCGGGAGGCCGGATCGGCTTCGTCGGAGTGCCGGCGGGCGGGCCCGAGCTGTCGGTGGCCCAGATGTTCAGCGACAACATCACGGTCGGAGGGGGGATCGCGCCGGTCCGGGCCTATCTCCCCGAGCTCCTCGCCGAGACGCTGGCCGGAACGCTACGACCCGGCGCTGTCTTCGACCTCACCATCCCGCTCACGGACATCGCCGACGGGTACGCCGCGATGGACGAGCGCCGGAGCATCAAGACCTTTGTCATCCCATAGCAGCAGGCCCCAGTTATGCCCTAGCTACCGGACACATTGAGCTCGCGGCGCATGGCGACGCGCGGCCACCGGTCGAGACCGAGTTCCCGCTCGTGCCGTCGTACTGCGACCAACCCGGGGGTCAGTTCGTCGTCGGTAAGCCGCCGGAAACCCAGTCGCCCGTAGTACGGCGCGTTCCACGGGACGTCGGCGAACGTGGTCAGCGTCAAGCCGGTGAGCCCGTGCCCGGCCGACCAGGAGCCGGCGTGATCGATGAGGGAACGACCGACGCCACGACCTCGGTATGACGGATCGATCGACACCTGCTCGATGTGGCCGCAACCGTCGATGACGTCGAGCAGCAGGTAGCCGATCACCAACCCGTCCGGTGACGTCGCCACCCAGGCTCGACCGTCGGCGACGTACCCGGTGAGGGTCTGGATCGACGGCGGCTCGTCGTCCGCGATGCTCGCCATGCCCAGGTCCCGGAACGCCGCGCCGGCGAGCCGCTCGATCTCCCGCAGCCGGTCGAGCTCGGTGGTCTCCGCCAGACGAGTCATGTCGCGGCTCAGCCCCAGCCGAGGGCGCGAGTGGCGGCAGCGGCTGCCGCAGCCACGATGACGACGACGAGGAACGGAGCGCGCAGGACCAGCGCCACCGCGGCGGCGGCCAGGCCGACCGCGCGGGCATCGAGCGTGAGGTGATGCCCTTGGGTGAAGGTCTGGACCACGACCAGCGCGGCGAGCAGGCACGCCGGCAGCAGTGCGCTCGTCGTAGCGACTCGAGGATGCCGGGTCCAGCGGGCAGGCACCAGATAGCCGACGAGCTTCAGTCCGAAGGCGATTGCCGAGGAGACCAGCACGGCGGTCCACACCGTCATGAGCTTGCCTCCTCGTCGACGGCCGGGGGCATCGGCTGCGGACCGGTCGCGCCCACCAGGATGGCGACTCCGGCAGCCGCGACGACGGGCAGGCCGACCGGGATTGCCGGCACCAGCGCAGCCGCCACCAGTGCGGCAGCGATAGCCATGGCGACGGTACGGCGATCCTTCAGCCGCGGCCATAGCAAGGCGAGGAACGCACCCGACGCTGCGGCGTCGAGCCCGTAGTTCTTCGGGTTTCCGAGAGCATTACCGGCCAGCGCACCAACCAACGTCATGAGGTTCCAGCAGACGTAGATCGCGACTCCGGTGGTCCAGAAACCCTGGCGCGCCAACCCGACCTCTGGCTGCGCGACGGCGACCGCCGTCGACTCGTCGATAGTGATCTGGGCGGCCGGGACTCGCCGCAGACCGCGCGGCCGCAGCAGCGCGTTCAGCTGCACGGCGTAGAAAGCGTTGCGAACACTCAACAACGATGACGCCGCGATGGCCGAGGCTGCGCTGCCGCCACCACCGATGACGCCGACCAGCGCGAACTGCGACCCGCCGCTGAACAGCAGCAGCGAGGTGAGGCAGGTCTGCCACACGGTGAGCCCGCTGGAGACACCGAGCGCCCCGAGGCTGATGCCGTAGACGCTGGTCGCGCCGGCGACCGACAACGACTGCCGGCGTACCGCCCGTTGCTGGTCAGTGAGCTCGCCGCGACCCGAGATCGTCACCGGCCGCGCACTCGTTCGCGCAGGCCCGCGGCGAGCCCGACGATCGTGAGGCCGTCGATCAGGTCGCCCGCGCTGTTGGCCAGCCACACCCGACGCACCGGACCGAGCCGCAACCGGAGCTGGACCCTTGTCGCTCCGGCGGCGACTGGACGCTGGACGATCGTCCAGGTCAGGTTCGTCCTGCCACGCCGTGAGCGGTAGACCACGGTCGCCGGTGGCTCGATGAGGGCGACCTCGAAGCTCGCGTCACGACCGCCCCAGTCCGGGATCACATCACCCACGCGCAGTGGCGGGAACGCCGGATCGATCCAGCGCAGCCCGCGTCGGGACGGCGGGATGAACCGCTCGACCGACCGCGGGAAGTACCAGCCGGCGCGCCGCTTTCCCAGCTGGGCCAACCAGGGCCACGTCACGTCAGGCGGGGCGTTCACGATGAAAGCCCGATCCATCACGACGTCGGCATCGGCCACGATGTCGTCCCCCGGCAGCCCTGCCGCGATCTCGGCCGGGGTGGGGGCAACAGCTGACAATGGACCGCGCACCGCCCCATCATCTCCGGCTCGGGTCGCGGTGCGAGAGGCTTGCCGTCATGAGGCACATCGTGCAACGCGGCTTGTGGTTCGAGGAGTTCGAGCTGGACGTCGTCTACGACCACACGCCAGGGCGCACGGTCACTGAGGCTGACAATGTGCTGTTCACCACCTTGACCATGAACACCCAGGCCCTACACCTGGATGCCGTGGCCGCCGCCGCGTCACCGTTCAAGCGACCACTGGTGAACGGCATGTTCACCCTCTCGACACTGGTCGGGCTGTCCGTCGCGCAGCTCACCCAGGGAACCCTGGTCGCGAACCTCGGCTTCAGCGACATCCGCTTTCCCGCGCCGATGTTCCACGGCGACACGTTGTTCGCGCGCACGACGGTGCTCGACAAGCGGCTGTCGGACAGCCGGCCGGGGCAGGGGGTCGTCGAGCTCGAGCATGTCGGCGCCAACCAGGAGGGCGTCGATGTCGTCATCGCGCGGCGGGCGACGTTGGTCCATCGCAAACCTGAGGAGGCGACGTGAGCTTCGACCTCGGGCCCGCTCTGCTGTTCTGTCCCGCCGACCGACCGGACCGGTTCGGCAAGGCTGCCGCGGTCGCCTCCGCGGTGATCCTGGACCTCGAGGACGGCGTCCGAGCGGACAACAAGGAGGCGGCGCGCGACGCGGTGCGGGCGCACGGCCTCGACCCCGCCCACACCGTCGTACGGGTCAGCGCGGTCGGGACACCGGAGCACGCTGCGGACGTCGAGACTGTGAACGCCACCGACCTCCGCGTGGTCATGCTCGCCAAGTCCGAGTCGCGCGCGCAGGTCGAGTCGCTCGCTCCGCACCCGGTCGTGGCGCTGTGCGAGACGCCGCTCGGCATCCTCAACGCGTGCGAGATCGCCGCGGCCGACAACACCATCGCGATGATGTGGGGCGCCGAGGATCTCGTGGCGGCGATCGGTGGCCGCTCCAGCCGGCTCGCGGACGGCGGGTACGCCGACGTCGCGCGTCACTCCCGGAGCCTGGTGCTGCTGGCCGCCAGCTCGTGCGGTCGCGCCGCCGTGGACTCGGTCTACCTCGACATCGCGGACCTGAGCGGGCTGCGGGCGGAGGCGGTCGCCGCGGCCACCGTCGGGTTCGCCGCCAAGGCCTGCATCCACCCCGGCCAGGTGGCGACCGTCATCGACGCCTTCGCGCCGACGGCAGCCGACATCGCCTGGGCGTCTCGCGTGGTCGAGGCGGCAGTACACGAAGCCGGGGTCTTCGCCCTCGACGGCCAGATGGTGGACGCTCCCGTGATCGCTCGGGCGCGTCACATCCTCGACCACCCCAGCGCGCAGCCGACATCGGGCTGAGCCCTATCGTGGCAGCCCGGGCAACGCCCGGACTGTCGTCGACGACGTGAAGCAGAGGCTGTGATGGACAAGGTCGTGGGGTCCGCGGCGGACGCGGTCTCCGACATCGCCTCGGGCGCGTCGCTGGCCGTCGGGGGCTTTGGGTTGTGCGGCATCCCGTCCGCGCTGATCGAAGCCCTGCTCGACGCCGGCGTGAGCGAGCTCGAGACGGTGAGCAACAACTGCGGCGTCGACGGGTGGGGGCTCGGCATGCTGCTGGCCGCCAGGCGGATCCGTCGTACGGTCGGGTCGTACGTCGGGGAGAACAAGGAGTTCGAGCGGCAGTTCCTCTCGGGCGAGCTTGAGGTCGAGCTGGTGCCGCAGGGCACGCTCGCCGAGCGGTTGCGAGCCGGCGGCGCCGGGATCCCGGCGTTCTACACCCCCGCCGGCGTCGGGACGCAGGTCGCCGACGGCGGTCTGCCGAGACAGTACGACGGCGACGGTGGGGTGAGCGAGGCCTCGCAGCCGAAGGAGGTCCGCGAGTTCGACGGGCGGCAGTACGTGCTTGAGCTCGCGATTCGCACCGACTTCGCGCTGGTGCACGCGCGGTACGGCGACCGGCACGGCAACCTGGTCTATGAGAAGAGCGCGCAGAACTTCAACCCGCTGTGCGCCGCGGCCGGCCGGATCACGGTCGCCGAGGTAGAGGAGTTGCTGGAGCCCGGGCAGATCGATCCGATGACCGTGCACACGCCGGGGATCTTCGTGCAGCGCGTCGTGCACGTCCCGAATCCCGAGAAGCGGATCGAACGGCGGACCACGCGATGAGCCTGACCCGTGAGGAGCTGGCCGCTCGAGTCGCTCTCGAGCTGCCGGACGGCGCCTACGTCAACCTGGGAATCGGGCTGCCGACGCTGGTCCCGAACCATCTGCCCGACGGCGTGCACGTCGTGCTGCAGTCCGAGAACGGAGTGCTCGGCGTTGGCCCTTACCCGAGTGAGGATGAGGTCGACCCCGACCTCATCAACGCGGGCAAGGAGACCGTCACGGTCCTTGCGGGAGCGTCGTACTTCGACTCAGCCGATTCGTTCTCCATGATCCGGGGCGGCCACGTCGACGTTGCCGTCCTCGGCGCGATGCAGGTCTCGGCCGCCGGTGACCTGGCGAACTGGATGATCCCCGGCAAGATGGTGAAGGGGATGGGCGGCGCCATGGACTTGGTCCACGGCGCGAAATCCGTGATCGTGATGATGGAGCACGTCGCCCGCGACGGCACCCACAAGATCGTCGAGGTCTGCACGCTCCCGCTCACCGGGAAGACATGCGTGCAGCGAATCATCACCGACCTGGCCGTCATCGACGTCAGTGCCGACGGCCTGATCCTCCGCGAGACGGCCCCCGGAGTGTCCGTCGACGACGTCCGGGCCGCGACCGGACCGGAGCTCCGCGTCGACCTCGCGCCGGCCATCGCCTGACCGCTGTGCGGCTTTCGCGCTAAATGCGCGTTATGTTCATCCCACGGCCACTATGTCCGTTGATGATCGTCCCGAAGCCGCTCCCGGCCTGTCGTCGCCTCGGAGGTATCCACCGTGCGTCACTCACGAGCCCGCTCAGTCACCGTCACCGCCTCGGCCGTCACCGCCGGCCTCATCGCCCTAGCCGGCGCTGTCGCCCTCAGCCCGTCGGCCGGGGCGGCGCCCTCGACCGGTGTTGTGGTCAACGAGGTCTACGGCGGCGGCGGCAACAGCGGCGCGACGTACACGAACGACTTCATCGAGCTGGCCAACCGTGGGTCAGCAGCGAGCACGCTCGACGGCTGGTCGGTGCAGTACATCTCGGCGAGCCCGGGCGCGAGTACCACCTGGCAGGTCACCGCGCTTTCCGGGTCGGTCGCGTCGAGCGACCGCTACCTCGTCGGTGAGGCCGCAGGCACCGGAGGCACCACGCCGCTGCCGACAACCCAGGCGACCGGAACCATCAACCTCTCGGGTACGGCGGGGACCGTCGCCCTGGTCGACAACTCGACCGCGTTGACCTGCAAGACCGCTGCCGACTGCGCCGCCGACCCGGACATCGTCGACCTCGTGGGCTACGGCACCGCGGCCGTCCACGAGGGCAGCGCCGACGCCCCGGCCACGACGAACACGACGTCCGCTCAGCGCAACAGCACACCGGACACCGACGACAACGGCGCCGACTTCAGCGTCGCCGCGCCGACTCCGGGCGCGGCGAACAGTGGCGGCGGCGGTGGTGGCGGTGGTGGCGGCACGCCTGGGCCGCTGCGCATCCACGACATCCAGGGGACAACGTGGCTCTCACCTCAAGCCGGCAACCCGGTGACCAACGTCCCCGGGATCGTCACCGGTGTCCGGGCTGTCGGCTCGAGCAAGGGCTACTGGATTCAGGACCCCAACCCTGACGACAACCCGGCGACCAGCGAGGGCATCTTCGTCTTCACCGGCAGCGCCCCCACGGTCAACGTGGGCGACAGCGTGCTGGTCAGCGGCAAGGTGAGCGAGTTCTACCCGCTCGCCAGCGGTGACACCGTCTCCGCGACGTCGAACCTGTCGATCACTGAGATCGACGCGACGTCGTCGAGCACCCTGTCCAGCGGCAACTCGCTGCCGGCGCCGATCGTGCTCACCCCTTCGACCGTGCCGGACACCTACGCGCCCGACCTCGGCGGCGGGAACATCGAGTCCACCTCCATCACACCGTCACGATCCGCGCTCGACTACTACGAGTCGATTGAGGGCATGCGCGTCGAGGTCGACGACGCACGGGTGGTCGGGCCGTCGGACTCGTTCGGCGAGCAGTACGTGACGACCAAGCCGGACCAGCTGACGAGCTACCGCGGCGGGACGATGCTGCGCGCCGAGAACGCGACCCCGTCCGGGCGTCTCGAGGTGGTGCCGGTGGACGGCAGCAACCCCGAGGTGAACGTCGGTGACGTCTTCCAGGGCGCCACGATCGGACCGATCGACTACTCGCTGTTCGGCGGCTACCTCATCGCGGCGACGACGCTTGGCGCCGTCCAGCACAACAACCTGCCGCCAGTAGTGGCCAGTGGCCCCACCAAGAAGCAACTGTCGGTGGCGACGTACAACGTCGAGAACCTCGCCGCGACCGATCCGGAGAGCAAGTTCCAGGCGCTGGCGCACGGTGTGGTGACCAACCTCGACTCGCCCGACGTGATCGCGGTCGAGGAGATCCAGGACAACGACGGTGCGACCAATGACGGTGTCGTCGCCGCGGACCAGACCATCGACAAGCTGACGTCGGCGATCACCGCAGCCGGTGGGCCGTCGTACAGCTCGCGTGAGATCGATCCGGTCAACGACCAGGACGGCGGCGAGCCGGGCGGCAACATCCGCGTCGTGTTCCTGTACAACTCGAAGGTCGTGTCCTTCGTCGACAGCGGCGCGTCGAGCGTGAACCGGTCCACGACCGGCACCCAGGTCGTGAAGCAGCACGGCGAGCCGGCGCTGTCGCTCTCCCCCGGCCGGATCGACCCCACCAACCCGGTCTGGACCGCCAGCCGCAAGCCGCTGGTCGGCGAGTTCACGTTCCAGGGCAAGGACGTCTTCGTCATCGCCAACCACTTCGACGCGAAGCTCGGCGATCAAAACGCTGACGGCCGGTTCCAGTTCCCGGCTCAGAGTTCCGCGACGCAGCGCGCCGGGCAGGCACAGGTCGAGCACGACTTCGTCGGCAAGCTACTCGCGATCGACAAGCGGGCCGACGTCGTCGTGGTCGGGGACCTCAACGACTACCAGTTCAGCCCGGCGTTGTCGGTGCTGAAGACGGGTACGGCGGACGGCTCCGGCGCGTCGACGTTGACCGACCTGATCACCACCCTGCCGGTCAACCAGCAGTACACGTACGACTTCGACGGGATCTCCGAGGTGCTCGACCACATCCTGATCACCAAGGGAATCTCGAAGTTCGACTACCAGGTCGTCCATGTGAACTCGGAGTACGCCAACCAGGTCAGCGACCACGACCCCCAGGTCGTCGACCTCACGCCGTAGTCGGGATCAGCCGGCGTCGCCCAGTTGCCGGCGGACGGTCTCGCGGCGTTGCTCGAGCACCTCGAGGACGGCATCGTTCTCGCCCTCCGTCGTGAGGTCGCTAGCTTGTTCCTCGGTGTCCTCGACACCTTCTGCTTGGGAACCCGCCGCGGCACGCAGGTCGTGGGTCGACGTCCGCAGCTGCGCGATCTCGGCGTCGATGTCGCGCAGCTCGTTGCGGAGCTGCTCGGTCGTGGTGTCGTCGGCCATGGTGTCGACGCTATCGCGCAGTGTCGTCGATCTGGACGGGGTAGCCCGCGCGCAGCGCCGCGACGGTCGACGGCGGCGTGATGACGACGGCATCTCCTTGCGACGGGCGGCGGTGATGGTGGCCGTACCCAGCCGGCGTCCACCTGACCAGGTCGTCACCGATGACCAGTGCGGGATCTCCCTCCTCGGAGACGAAGGTCCCGTTCGGAAGGTCGGCCCAAGGCATCGGATGCCAGCGCCGGCGATGCGTCCCGCGCACGATCCGCTCGCCGTGCAGCTGATGGTTCATGTCCTTCGCCGAGGGGACGGCCACGGCGAGACCGTCGGACCAGGCGTGGCGGTAGGCGTTGTAGCTCTCGCGCCGGCATTCGGCGCAGGGGCGGTGACCGGCGGCGAACGAGACTGCTTCGTCATGGAAGAACAGCGCCGTCCACCGGTGCGGGAGCCACTGCTCGCGCCAGCGGCCACGGAACTCCAGCGCGCACGTGATCCACAGGTCGCTGGTGTGGAATCGCACGATCTCCCGGTCGCGGTGGAGGATGCCGCGGTTCCCGGTCCACGCACCGCGCAACGGAGTCGCGACGATGTCGCCCATCGGCGTGACCCGGTTGCGATCCGGCATCCTCGATTCTCCTTCCGGGCGGCCGGCGTCGGCTAGAACAGGGCCGGTTGTGGAGCTGGCGCAGGTTGGACGGCCGTGGCCTGGCGGCGGCGGGATCGGGCGAAGCCTTCGGTCCCGCCGCGGTGGAAGCCGTGCCGGGCCAGTAGCGCCCGCATCCGGAGCCGAAGGTCGTCCTGATAGCCGAGCGGAGTGTAGGCCCCGGCGCCGTACAGATCGTCGTACGCCGGTAGCCGCTCCGGGTAGGTCCGAGCCAGCCATGACATGAACCAGTCCTTGACACCGTCACGGAGATACAGCGCGGTGAAGAAGATTTGGGTGGCGCCGGCGGCCTTGAGCTCGGCCACGGCGTGATCGAGTTGCTCGTCGCTGTCGGTGAAGAACGGCAAGATCGGCGCGAGCAGCACGGTGCACTTCAGTCCGCGCTCGCGGATCGCCCGGACCGTCGCGAGTCGCGCGGCCGTCGTCGCCGTACCTGGCTCGATCGACTCTTGGAGCTCCTCGTCGAAGATCCCGATCGACATCGCGAGGCTGACGTCGGTCACCGCGGAGACCTCGGCGAGCTGATCCAGGTCGCGGCGGAGCAGGGTTCCCTTGGTGAGGATGGAGAACGGCACCGCTCGCTCGCCAAGCGCCTCGATGATCCCCGGCATGAAGCGGTACTTGCCCTCCGCTCGCTGATACGGGTCGGTATTGGTGCCCAGCGCGACGCGAGGCGGCCGCTTGGTGTGCAACTCCTTGGTGAGCAGCTGGACGACGTTGGTCTTCACCACGATCTGGCTGTCGAAGTCCTCACCGGTGTTGAGGTCGAGATAGCGATGCGTGCTGCGGGCGAAGCAGTAACGGCAGGCGTGGGTGCAGCCGCGGAAGGGGTTGATGGTCCACTCACCGGCGAGCATCCGGCTGGCCTCGGGCACTCGGTTCAGCGCGGATTTGGCCAGCACCTCGTGGAACGTGATGCCGGAGAACTCCGGAGTGCGGACAGTGCGCACCAGGCCGGACAGCTGAGTCAGGCCCGGGAGCGTGTCGTCCCGGTCGGCTTTGATCGACTGGCCGTCCCATCGCATGCCTCAGCCTAACCCATTTCTCGAACTGGTGTTCGAGCGGCAGACTTGACAGATGTCACACGCGATCGCTGATGACCTGGCGCCGACCGGCACCCTGCGCGTCGCCATCAACCTGGGAAACCCGGTGCTGGCGAGCGGCACGCCCGAGTCACCGTCCGGCGTGACGGTCGACATCGCCCATGAGCTCGGCAGCCGGCTGGGGGTGCCCGTCGAGCTGCTGTGCGTGGACGCGGCGCGGAAGTCCTACGAGGCGATGGTGACGGGTGACGCGGACCTGTGCTTCCTGGCCATCGAGCCGGCTCGCGAAGCCGACGTGGCCTTCACCCCGCCGTACGTCGTGATCGAGGGGGTGTTCGCCGTCCCGGTCGACTCGTCGCTCACGACCGTCGCGGATGTCGATCACGAGGGCGTGCGGATCGGCGTGAAGCGTGGTTCCGCCTACGACCTGTACCTCACGCGCACGCTGCAGCACGCGACCGTCGTAGCGGGCGAGGAGGGCGTCGGTGAGTTCCGCCAGCAGGGTCTGGAGGTGGCGGCCGGGATCCGTCAACCGCTGACCGAGTACGTCGAATCACATCCCGACCTGCGCCTGATCGACGAGGCCTTCATGCAGATCCAGCAGGCGGTCGGGACGACCAAGACCCGAAGTCGCGAGACCCAGGAGTTTCTGTCGGACATCATCGAGGAACTGCGGTCTAACGGGTTCGTCGCCGACGCCCTGCGCCGAGCCGGCCACCCCGCCACGTTGGTGGCCCCGCCCAAATAGGGGCCTTGCACGTGGTGCCGCTTCGTCACACTCGCGGCGCCCGGGTCGTCAATCAAGTGATGGATCGGAGATGGAGGGTGGGCACCGTGGACCTGGCGGAGAGTTTCGAGGCCGAACGGCCACGCTTGCTGCGCGTCGCCGCCCGGGTGCTGGCCGACCATACCGAGGCTGAGGATGTCGTTCAGCAGGCTTGGCTCCGGTTTGACCAGCGGGCCATGGACGTCGAGAGCGTGCCCGCGTGGCTGACGATCGTCACCACCCGGCTGTGTTTGGACCGGCTGCGGTCCCGGACCCCTGTGCCGACGGCCGAGCTCGAGGTGGCAGATGTGGTACCCGATGTGGCGGACGACGTAGCACTCTCCGAGACCGTCGGCGTCGCCCTCCAGCTGGTACTGGATCGGCTCTCGCCGCAGGAGCGCGTCGCATTCGTGCTCCACGACAGCTTCGGTTTCGAGTTCCCGACAATCGCTGCCGTTCTCGATACGACGCCAGTAGCCGCCCGCAAGCTCGCCTCACGCGCCCGGGCCAAGGTGCGCCAGCCCGGGCCGCAGGATGCGCTCGCCGACTGGGCCGTCGTCGACGCGTTCATGGCCGCCGCTCGGGGCGGCGAGTTCGACCGTTTGATGCAGCTCCTCGCCCCGGATGCTGTGGTGACGGCCGACGATGCGGCGCTCCTCGTTGGCACGCCAGGTCGGATCGAGGGCCGACGCGAGGTGGCGACGTTCTTCAATGGCAGCGCGCACGCCGCATTGCCCGTGTACGTCGATGGCCGGCCCGGGGCCGCCTGGTTCCACCGCGGGCAGGCGAAGGTGGTCTTCGACTTCACGATCGTCGACGGCGTGATCGACCGGATCACGTTTCGCGCGGAGCCGGACCTACTTTCACGGGTATCGCGACGCAACAACGAGCAAGCGAAGGAGCGCGCGTAGCGATGAAGACGATGACCTGCCGCCAGCTGGGCGGACCGTGCGATCTCGAACACCGCGGGGAAACCGCCGATGACGTCATCAAGGCCCAGGACCGGCACCTCAAGGAGGCGGAGAAGCAAGGGGACGCCGACCACCAGCCGGCGCGGGATGCGATGAAAGGTCGCTGGCGGCATCCCAAGAAGTCGCTGGCCTGGTACGGCGACATGAAGCGGGCCTTCGGCGACCTCCCGGCTGGCTGACCCTCGCCTCGCTGGAACCAGGGCCACCCGCCCAGGCCAGCAGCTAGGGCGCTGACCTGGGCATTGGCTCTGACGACGAGCGACAGATCGGTGGAGGTGCCGGGAATCGAACCCGGGTCCTCCGGCGTGTCATCAAGGCTTCTCCGGGCGCAGCCTGCTGCAGTTTTCTCGGCCCCGACGGTGGCACAGGCACCCCGTCGCAGGCCCAGTCACTGTTTGATTTCCCTCGGGACCCCGTGACCGCGTCCCTCGGTGGAGCCTCCTAGCGATGCCAGGTCCTAGAGCGGAGGCGCCCCTAGGCTGACAGCTTCGCTACCTATCAGGCAGCGAGAGCGAGCCGGTTATTATCGGCATTTATATATTTTGCCGCGGTGGATTTCTGAGATCACGCGACATCCTCAGCCCGCTTCCCTTCAATCGACGTCCGAAGTCGAAACCGTTCACCCCCTGGTCGGGTACTGCTTGATCTGTCCGTACCACCTAAGAGTAACGCCTGCAGGCCTCACCACGATTCCGTCGAGCTGGCGACCCCCAGGGCCGAGATATACCCCTTGGGGGTATCTTGAGCGAGTGGCGGCGCTGGACACGATCGGACGCAGTCTGGACGAGGGCTTCTTCATGCTGTGGGAGACGCTCTGGGCCCTGATCCTCGGCTTCACCCTGTCGGGAATCGTGCAGGCGTTCGTGTCCCGGCGGCAGATGCATCGACTCATGGGCGACCACCGTCCGGCTGCGCTAGCGCGCGGCACGTTGTTCGGCATGGCGTCCTCGTCCTGCTCCTACGCGGCCAGCGCCCTCGCGAAGTCGCTGTTCGCGCGGGGGGCCGACTTCACCACCGCCATCGTCTTCATGGTCGCCTCGACGAACCTCGTCATCGAGCTCGGTGCCGTGCTCTGGCTGCTGATCGGCTGGCAGTTCGCCGCAGCTGAGTTCGTCGGGGGCACCATCATGATCGCGCTGCTGGGGGTCCTGCTCCCCCGCGTGGTTCCCGCCGCGCTTGCGACCCAGGTCAGGGCTCGCGACTCGGTCACGGGCCACGACCACGGCGAACCGTTTGATGACGGCGCCGGCGGCGGCTTCCGCGCCCGACTGCGACAGCCGAGCCGCTGGGCGGCCAGCGCCGGCTACACGATCGCCGACCTTCGGATGGTGCGACGCGAGATCGTGATCGGCTTCGTCCTGGCCGGCTTCCTCGCAGTGGCCGTGCCGATGCACGTCTGGAGCGATGTCTTCCTGACCGGTCACGGACCGCTGACGACGATCGAGAACGCTGTCGTGGGCCCTTTCGTGGCCATCATCAGCTTCGTCTGCTCGATCGGCAACGTCGCGCTGGCGTCCGCGCTGTGGAAGGACGGGATCAGCTTCGGTGGTGTCATCGCGTTCCTGTTTGCTGACCTCATCACCATCCCGCTCCTACTGATGTACCGCACGATGTACGGCGGTCGCATCACACTCCGGCTGCTGGCCGTCCTGTGGCCCGTCATGAGCGCATCCGGCCTCATCACGGAGCTGCTGTTCCGCGCCGTTGGCGGCGTGCCGAACCGCCGTCCCACCGTGGTCGCGACCGAGCACGTCGCCTGGAACTACACGACTTTTCTCAACATCGTGGCTGTCATCGCGTTCGCTGCGCTGCTCTGGTTGTATCGCCATCGCGACCGGTTCGACGATGCCGACGCGCATGCCATCGATCCCGTCTGCCGGATGCAGGTCGAGAAAGCCAACGCCCCGGCCACGATCTCTCTCGGGGACGAGACGGTCTATTTCTGTTCGCAACGCTGCCGCGACCGATTCGCCAAGGACCCAGCGAGGAGCGCCCAATGATGCAGCCCGCCACTACGCGCGGTTACGCCGAGGACAAGGAGAGCTACCAGCGGCGGCTCCGACGTATCGAGGGGCAGGTGCGCGGTATCAGCCGGATGGTCGACGAGGACACCTACTGCATCGACATCCTCACCCAGGTCTCGGCAGCCACGAAGGCGTTGCAGGCGGTCGCGCTCGGGCTGCTCACCGACCACCTCGGGCACTGTGTCCGGGAGGCGACGCAGACCGGTGGACCCGAGGCCGACCTGAAGCTCAAGGAAGCGTCGGAAGCCATCGCACGGCTGGTCCGGTCATGAGGCCGGGGCCGGCTCGCTGACCTCGAACAGCTCGGCCGCGTTCGACCAGCAGACCGCCCGCATCCACTCATCGCCAAGACCGAGGTCGGCGAGCACCTCGAGCTGATGGGCATAGGCGTACGGAATCGTCGGAAAATCGGTGCCCAGCAACACTTTCTCGCGCAGCGCGGCGAGTCGCGGCGCGACCCGTCGACCGGTCTCGCGGCCACCCGCGAAGTCGGTGAAGCACATCGTGGTGTCGAGGTAGACCCGCTCGTACCGCTCCGCGAAGCCGATGAACTCGTCGTACTCCGGCATGCCCATGTGAGCCATCACGAGGCAGAGCCCAGGGTGCCGAGCGAGGACCTCGGCGACCGGACCGGGACCGGTGAACTCGCCCGCGGTCGGGCCGCTTCCGGCATGGAGGACAACCGGGACCCGAGCGTCGGCCAACATTCCCCAAGCCTGGTCGAGCATCGGATCTCGAGGATCGAAGCCGCCCACCTGCACATGGACTTTGATGACACGGACGCCCGCGCGAAGTGCGGTGTCGAGGTACGACGTCACATCCGGCTCCGGGAAGATCGTCGCGGTCGGGATCACCTCCGGAGTGACCGCCGCGAACTCACGCGCCCAGCTGTTCAGCCACGCCGCCATGCCCGGCTTGTGCGCGTACACCAATGACGGGAAGGCGCGCACGCCCATCTTCCGCAGATAGGCCAGTCGCTCCGCCTCGGGCCACGCATAGCGGATCGGCCACTCCCGCCCGATCAGCGGGCCCGCCGCCTCGAAGTACGCCCACACCTTGCGGGTGACCGATTCCGGCATGAAGTGCAGGTGGCTGTCGATCAGGCCCGGCAGACCCAACGCCTGCCAATACGCCGGTACATCGTCGTCCGTCTCCGGCCCAGGCGTCACGCTCACAGCCTAGGCACCCCGCACACCGACTTGTCAGGCCGCTCGAGCGTGCATTTGGGCCAACCGCACTGACAAGTCGCGCGAGTTGCCGCCGCGCGAGATCGTTGGGGATAAACAGTTCTCGGGCTTGATCCTGTCGGTCGACCTTGGTAACATCGAACATACGTTCGAGTCGGCGGGGGAGGGTCGATGTCGGAACTGCTGTCGGTGATCGACGCGATGACGGCGATCGACGCCCACCACCTGCCAGGGTCGTTCGCGCTGACCAGGATGGAAGAGCTGATCGAAGCGCGTGACCGGCTCGACGGCGTGATCGCCCAGGGGTTGCAGGCGATGGACATCGCCGACGTCACGGTCGGTGAGTGCGGCCGGACCACCCGGTCGTGGCTGGTGGAGGACCAACGCCGCTCTCCCCGGGAAGCCGGCCGGATGATGGGGGCGGCGCGGGCGATGCCGTTCTACCCCGACCTCGCCGCCGCGTTCACCGCCGGTGACATCTCCGCCGAGCATATCCGCGTCATCCTCGGGTGCCTGCGTCGGCTGCCACCGAGCCAGGTCGAGACGATGCTCCCCATCCTGCTCGAAGCCGCGCGATCGATGGATCCGGTGATGCTTGGTCAGGTGGTCCGGGAGATGCTGCTCCGCGCCGCCGCCGATGAGGACCGGGAAGCCGCCCAGCAGCGGATGTACGCCGACCGGTGGGCTCGGGTGTCGACCACGTTCGGCGGGATGGTCCACCTGGAAGGGATGCTCGACCCCGAGTCCGGCCGGACCCTGCTCGCCGCCGTCGAAGCGATGATGACCGCGTCCCGGCCACCCAGTGACGGTGACCAACCCGCCTACGGCGACAAAGACAGCGACCTGCGGACCGTCCCGCAGCGACGGGCTGACGCGATCGTCGACCTCGCCCGCCACGCCCTCACCGACCAGACGCTGCCGGATCACGGCGGTGACCGACCCCAGGTGCTCGTCACCATCGGCTACGACGACCTCGCCGCCCAACTCGCCGCCACCGACACGGTCGCGACGCTGAACGGGCCACTCGCCCCGATCCCGATCAGCCCCGAAAGCGCCCGCCGCTTAGCGTGCGACGCCGACCTCATCCCCGCCGTGCTCGGCGGTGACGGCCCGGTCCTCGACATCGGCCGCTCCCAACGCACCTGGACCACCGCGCAACGCCGCGCCGCCCGCCTCCGCGACGGTGGCTGCGTCTTCCCGAAATGCCAAGCCCCGCTCAACGGCTGCGACCTGCACCACCTGACCCACTGGGCCCGCGGCGGACCCACCGACCTCAACAACAGCGCACACCTCTGCCAGTTCCACCACTGGCTCGTCCATCACCGCAACTGGGAGATCTGGCGCGACAAAACCACCAAGCAGATCCACGTCCGCCGTACATAGGCCAGCCGAGACCAGCAGAGGCTTCAGACCCGACCCTTGGCACGGCGGCCGGCCGTGCGGGCGATCTCCTTGGCGGCATCCCGCTTGGCCATGTCCTGGCGCTTGTCGTAGGTGCGCTTACCACGGGCCAGCGCGATCTCGACCTTGGCCTTGCCGTCCTTGAAGTACAGCGACAGCGGGACCAGCGTCAGCCCGCTTTCCCTGGTCTTGCCGATCAGCTTGTCGATCTCGGACTTGTGCAGCAGCAGCTTGCGGGAGCGGCGCGGCTCATGGTTGGTCCAGGTGCCCTGCGTGTACTCCGGGATGTGCAGACCCTCGAGCCATACCTCGCCGTCACGCACCCGGCCGTAGGCGTCGACGAGCGAGGCGCGGCCGAGCCGCAGCGACTTCACCTCGGTGCCCTGCAGCACCAGCCCAGCCTCGTAGACGTCTTCGATCGCGTAGTCGTGACGGGCCTTGCGGTTCTGGGCGATGAGCTTGCGACCGGTCTCCTTGACCACGGCTCAGCCCCGGCCGGGGCTGCCGGCGTCGGCGGTGAGACCGGACAGCACTTCAGCAGCCCGGGCATCGAGCTCGCTGGTCGGCGTACCTTCCGGGACGAGCACGTCCGGGGTGATGCCCACGCCGTTCAACGAGCGGCCCGAGGGCGTGAGGTAGTGGCCGACCGTGAACTCCAGCGCCGAGCCGTCCGAGAGCCGGCTCGGGGCCTGGACGCTGCCCTTGCCGAACGTCTGGGTCCCCATCACGACCGCTCGGTTGCGGTCCTGCAGGGCGCCAGCCACGATCTCGGCGGCGCTGGCCGTGCCGCCGTCCACGAGCACTACTAACGGGATCGCCGTGTTACCGCCACCCAACGCCTGCAACGTCGTGGGCGCCTCGCCGCGCTGCACGTAAGACACGACCGGGCCGCCCTTGGCCAGGAACGCCGATGCGGTCTCGACGGCTTCGTCGAGCAGGCCACCGGGGTCGTCCCGCAGGTCCAGCACGATGCCGCTGTCGCCTTGCTTTTGGGCGACGGCGACCTGCTGCCGCACCCATTGGCCAACCCCGCTGGTGAACGCGGTGATCCGCAGCTGCACGATGCCGGGAGAGATCGTCGAGACGTGGACGTCGTGATCGGCAACCCGGGTCCGACGCAACAACTCGCGCAACAGCCGGCCGCCGCGGCTCACCTCGAGGGACACGTCGGTGCCGGCGGCACCACGCAACCCGCTCACCACATCGGCGACTGGCTGACCCGCCACGGCGCGGCCGTCCACCGCGACGAGCGTGTCGCCCGACTCCACGCCGGCTCGCGACGCCGGCGAGTCGCGCTCGACACTGATGACGCGCAGGCGTCCGCTCGCTGTCTTGCGTACCCACACGCCGACCCCGGTGTAGGCGCCGTTGAGCACCTGCCTGAACTGCGCGTAGTCCTTTGGGTCGTAGTACGACGAGTACGGGTCCTTCAGGGCCTTGAGCATCCCCTGGACCGCGGCACGTTGCAGCTCCGCGCGAGGCACCGGCTTGGCGGCGCGATCGGCGATTGCCCGCTCGGCCTGGTCGAGGACGCTGCCGTCGGACGCGGCGTGGGTGGCGTTGTGGTCAGGCGACGTTGTGGCGTGGCCGGCGACGACACCGGCGCCGAACACCGCGACCGCCAGGGCGGCCGCGGCCGCTACCCCATTGCGTCGCTGCACAGCTCAGACTCTCAGGTGCCGTTGCAGTGTGAGGTACGACGCGATCGCCGGGAACAGGATGCCGATGATGGCGACCGCCGGGACGACGCCGAGGAACGTCGACCACTCACCGAACGGCTTCAGTGTGGCCGTGCTCAGCGTGCTGCTCAGGAACTCCCTGACGCCGAACAGCAGCGCTATTGCGATGCCCGACCCGGCGACTCCCGCGAACGTTCCCTCGAGCACGAAGGGGGCCTGGATATAGAAGTCCGAGGCGCCGACGAGCCGCATGATGCCGGTCTCGCGGCGACGGCTGAACGCCGCAACGCGCATCGTGTTGTAGATCAGCAGGCCGGTCGACACCAGCAGCAGGACCGCGATCGCCAGCGCGCCGAGGGTGATCTTGTGGAAGAAGTTGAACAGCTTCTTCAACGCCGAGGAGCCGTTGTCGACCTCGTGGACGCCGGGAGCCTGGCTGACCGCACTGTTGATCAGCGCGTACTGCTTCGGGTTCTTCAGCTTGACGGCGAACGACTCGGGGAGTGAGCCCGGCGGGACCTCCTTGAGCAGGGCCGGCTCGTTGGCGAACTCGTCCCGGAACCGCTGCATCGCGGAGGCCGCCGAGATGTAGGTGACCGAGTCGACCTCCGGCAACGCGTCCAGGGTCTGCTGCACCGACGTGCGCTCAGCCGGAGTGAGGCAGTCCGTCGGGGCGTTCGGCGTACCGCACGCCTGGTTGAGGAACACCGAGACCTCGAGCTGGCTGAGGACGTCGTGCTGCAGCCGGTCCGCGCCGTTGCGGATCATCAGCGCACCACCGAGCAGCGTCAGGGTGATCGTGATGTTGAGGATCGCCGCGACGGTCATCGTGAGGTTGCGCCGGAGGCCGGAACCGACCTCTGACAGGACGAACTGTGCACGCATGCAGAAGCTCCGAACCTAGCGGGAGTAGCCGTAGACGCCGCGGGACTGGTCGCGGGCCACCACACCGGACTCGAGCTCGATGACCCGGCGGCGCATCGAGTCGACGATGTGGGCATCGTGCGTGGCCATGACGACGGTGGTGCCGGTGCGGTTGATGCGGTCGAGCAGCTTCATGATCCCGACGCTCGTGGTGGGGTCGAGGTTGCCAGTGGGTTCATCGGCCAGCAGCACCCTCGGCCGGTTGACGAAGGCCCGCGCGATCGCGACCCGCTGCTGCTCCCCACCGGAGAGCTCATCCGGGCGGCGCTTCTCCTTGCCGGTCAGCCCGACCAGCTCGAGCACCTCGGGCACGACCTTCGCCACGGTGTGGCGCGGCTTGCCGATGACGTCGAGCGCGAACGCGATGTTCTCGGTGACGGTCTTGTTGGGCAGCAGCCGGAAGTCCTGGAACACGACGCCGATCTGCTGCCGCAGCGCCGGAACCTTCCAGTGCGAGAGCTTGCCAAGCTCCTTGCCAGCCACCCAGATCGACCCCTTGGTCGGCCGCTCTTCCTTCAGCACCAGGCGCAGGAAGGTGGACTTGCCTGACCCCGACTGACCCACGAGGAACACGAACTCGCCCTTGTCGATGTCGATGGTGACATCGTCGAGGGCGGGTCGGGAGTTCGTCGGGTACACCTTCGACACCGACTGGAACCGGATCACGGACGGCCAGTCTAGTCGGGGTCAAGGTCCCTCGCTGGTACGTCGACACAGCGAGTACGCCCAAGGGAGTGCCCAGATCGGATTTTGGGGGCAAACTAGAGAGGTACGACGAGGAGGCACGACGTGACGGCTGAGCATCTGGTGTGCGCGAGTTGCGCTCACCCTGTCGACGAGGGCCGGTGCAGCGTGTGCCGCGCCGCCCGCTCCCAGCTGCAGGCCAACCGGATCTCGTCCTACGTCCTGGCGATCGCGATCGCGACCCTGCTGTTCACCATCCTGGCCCTGCTCAAGACCCACTTCGGCTGAGCCAGGGCATCGCTTCGACGGAGCGAGGTCAGGCGTCCTGCTGGGCCCGGCGCCAGCGGATCTCCGCCTCGATGAAGGCGTCGATGTCACCGTCGAGCACGGCGCCGGTGTTCCCGACCTCCAGCTCGGTGCGGGCGTCCTTCACCAGCTGGTAGGGGTGCAGCACGTAGTCCCGGACCTTGTTCTCTCCGGCCCCGAAGCTCGCGGACTGGTGGGTCCCGCGCAGCTTGTTCATCTCGTCCGCCTGCTCCTGCCGACGTACCTCGAGGAGCTTCGCCTGGAGCACCTCCATCGCCCGCGCCCGGTTCTGGATCTGGCTGCGTTCGTTCTGGCAGGTGACCACGATCCCGGTCGGCAGATGGGTGATCCGCACCGCCGAGTCGGTGGTGTTGACCCCCTGACCACCGGGACCGGACGAGCGATAGACGTCGACCCGAATCTCGTCGTCCGGGATGTCGATGTGGTCGGTGTGCTCGACGACCGGGGTCACGTCGACATCGGCGAAAGAAGTCTGGCGCCGGGACTGGTTGTCGAACGGTGAGATCCGCACCAGCCGGTGGCGGCCGTGCTCCCCGGCCAGCGTCCCGTAGGCGTACTTCGTCTTGACCACGAACGTGGCCGACTTGATCCCGGCCTCCTCGGCGTACGACGTGTCGTAGACCTCGGTGGGATAGCCGTGGCGCTCTGCCCAGCGGACGTACATCCGCATCAGCATCTCGGCCCAGTCAGCCGCGTCGGTCCCGCCGGTGCCGGAGTTGATCGTCATCAGCGCCTCGCGGGCGTCGTACTCGCCGGCCAGCAGCGTGCGGACCTCGAGGGCGTCGATCTCGGTCCGCAACGCGGGCAGCTCCCCCGCCGCCTCGGTGAGCAGTTCGGGGTCGCCGAGCTCGAAGGCCGCGGCCAGGTCGTCGAGCCGGGCCCGCAGCCCGTCGAGCCGGCCCAGGTCGGCCCGCAGCTGCGCCATCTGACTGGTCACCCGCTGGGCCCGCTCCTGGTCGTTCCAGAGGTCAGGGTCGGTCGCGGCCTGCTCCATCTCGGCCAGCGACGCCCGCATCACCTCGGGCTCGAGAACCGTCTCGATCGAGACGAACGTCGCTTCGAGCTCCTTCAGCTCGTCGATCGGTTCCTGAGCGGCCACGGTCAGCGAGGCTACCGGGAGCCCACGTGATGATCGGCCGGCTCGGGGTAGGACGCCAGCATGCAGCAACCCGCGGATCCGGAGTCGCTGTCTGCCCTCGCCCAGCAGGTGCTGAGCGACATGCAGGATCGCCGTGTCCTCATCGAGTCCGGCCAGGCGCGTTTCTTGCGGGCGTTCGGGCGCCCGGTGGACGACGCCGAGCGGGTGACGCTGGAACCACCGATCGTGGACGTGACCGACGCGCCGGTCACGTCCTGGCCCACGGTGGTGAGCGATCGCAAGCACCCGATCGGCCAGCTGTGGGTCACCGACAGACGGGCCGTGGTCGCCCATCGAAGCCGGGTTCTGCGGGCGTGGTCCTGGGGGGAACTGAGGGACGTGCGGATCATCCCCGGCTACCTCGGGGTGGTGTTCACGCCGTTCGACGGCGAGACCGTCACGGTAGTGCGGCAGACCGTGGCCGACCGCCGCGGAAACCCCGATCGGGCGGCGTGCAAGCGGTGGCTCACCGTGGAGGCGACTCATGCCGCGGCGACCGGCCGGCTGGACGAGTGGTACGCCGAGCTGCCGGCCCGGCTGGCCGGAGACGAGACCGCCGGCTCGGCGCTGATCGCGCCCATGATGCGCGACCTGCTGAGCTGGTCCGAGCGTTTCGAGGTAGGCGGCATCTCCGATCCAGAGGTCAACCTGATGCCTGGGGAACGCGTCGCGGTTCGGGTCCCCGGCTCGGCTGCCGTCGGCGCGCTCGACCGTGGCCACGGGATGGAGTACGTGAAGCGGTACGCGGACGGTGACGTCGTCGCGACCGACCAGCGGTTGCTTGTCCTCGACGGTGACAGCGTCGTGCTCAGCTGGACCTGGGCGACCGACATGGGCGAGGGCTCGATGCTGGGCGCGAACGGTCACGGCGCGCTGTTCCTGCCCTCGGACGCTCGGCATGCCGAGGGCGCTCGGCATCTGCTGGGGGTGGTTCCGCGGGCCGTCCTCGAGAAGGGGTCGTTCGCCGGGAGTCTCTATATCCCGATGGTGGCCGCCTGGTCGCGGGTAGTCGCGGCGTACCGGCTCTCGCGGGACGACCTCGAGACCTGGCGTGAGGAAATCCGGGCGACCCTGGGCGCGCACACCGACGACAGCTAGCGGTCGGGCACCGCGAGGGCACTCGCGTCGGCCGGCGTGACCGGGATCCCGACTCGGGTGAGCGCGTCGCTGAGCGCCTCGGGATGCCGGGTAGCGACCGTCCAGCGGTTGGTGACGAGGTAGCGGGAGGTGCTCCGGGTCGGTGCCAGTCGTTCCACCAGGTACGTCGACATCGCGGGCATGTCGGCGCGCTCCAGGTCGACCTCGAGCAGGGCTGCTGCCGAGGCAAGCGGGCTCACCAGGTCGACGAAACCGAACCGCTTCACCGCCCGACCCTGGCCGGCCGGAGTGATCACCTTGCCGGGAAGCTCGTCGAACTGCGGCCGCCGCAACACGCGCGCCGAGCGGACGGCGCGGATCGGGACGCGGAACTGGGTCCGCAACCGGAAGTGTGGGTCGACCACAGACTTCGGTGCGCGGCCTTTCGCGGCGAGCCGCTCGGCGCGCCGGCAGCCGCCGATCCGGACCTCGGCCGCGGTCACCCGGATGCCCGTCTCCCAGCACTGGTGCACCAGGACGAGGGCGAACACCTCAAGCGCTGCGGTCCCCCCGAGGACCGCTCCCCAGACCGACACCGGCGTGGTCAGGCAGACCACGAGCTGAACCAGGATCGGCGCCGCCACGCAGGCCCAGACGCGGGCGGTGAGACCGACGCGGTCTTCGGCGTACCGGAAGGGGTCGGCTACCGGGCTTGCGCCCATGCCTGCTCCAGAGCGGCCTGCAGCCGACCCGCGAACTCCGCCTGGTTCACGGTCTCGTCGACGGACCGCTTGAACCCGTAGTCCCGGCGGGTCTGCAGGAACGCCGTCTCCGACTTGCCGCTGGTCCTGGTGATCCGCCAGTTCAGCGCTCGGGTGCCGCGGCCGTGCGGCCAGACCAGCGTCATCACCGCGAGGCCGCCACCGGTCTCGTCGGTCCACCCCTCGCCGGGCGTGGCGTCGACGGGCAGCGGCGGGTCCGGGCTGAAGTACTGGGCGGCGAAGGTCTGCGCCTGGTCGGGGAGGGTGCGGATCGTCACGCTGACTCGCGAGGCGACGAGGTCGGTCGCGGCATCGAGGCTGGCCATGGACCCGTCGGGCAGCATCACTCCGCGCAACGTCGACACGAACGATTCCGTCAGCGGGCGGAACCACGGTGGCGTGTTGTTCCAGGAACCACGCACCAGAGGGTCGCTGCTCGCAGTCGTCAACACCGCCAGGGTCGGCGGGTCGATCGCTGGGGCGGCGGCCACCGCTCGTAGCTGCTCGTCAGGGTCCAGCCGCTCGAAACTGGACTTCAGCTCTCGAGCCTGGGCGCGGGCCTGGCCGATGTCGAGGTCCGCCGCCCGCAGCGCGGGCTCGCTGAAACTGCCGAGCGTTACTGAGCCGTCACGCGTCACCTGCTCGGCCCAGTCCTGCGCCAGTGGCAGCGGGGTGTGCGTCATAGTCATGTTCTACCGGGAATCAGCTGAACGGGTTGAGATCGTCCAGGACGGTCCCGGCCGCGTGCGTGGTCCAATCGAACCCGTCCTTGATCCCGTTGCCGGCGGCGTCCATGCCGTTGTGGAACGGCGACCAGTGGTTGTAGAGCCAGTCGCCGCCGAGGTAGAGGCCACTGCCGACCATCACGACCTCACCGGCGACCGGGATCTCATCGGTCGCGGCGTTCAGCACGATGACGGCGCTCACGCCGTTCGCGACGGCCGCACCTCGGTTCGCAGTGTCCTCCGCGACGCTGTTGCCGCCCGGGTCGATGAGGGTTCCGACGTCGCCCACGATCGCGACGCCACCGAGAACCTTCCCGCCGACCTCGAAGATCGGGCTGTCGGGAAGCCCGCCGCGCAGGAACGAGGCCTTGCCGGCCGCGAGCTCGTCATCCGCACTCTGCTGGAACAGCGTGCTCGCCCCGAGCACGTTGTCCGCCTTGGCCGCCACGGCCGCCCACGACTGGATCCCGCGGTCGGCGTCGAGAGCAAGCGGGTTGACTTCCGCGTCCCACAGCGCGTGCAGGTCGGCCGGGAGCCGGGCCGCCGAGCGCGCGGCCAGCCCCCACTTGGCCGCGCCGAACAACGTGGACGGCAGCGTCAACGCGGCGGCGCCGGTGTTCGTCGCACCGAGCACCATATCGTTGAACCACTTGAAGAGGTTGTCGCCCTCGCCGCCGCCCTCGCCGCCCTTGGTGGGCGAGGGGGCTGGGGGCACTGCGGCCATCGACGAGGTCGCGGTGCGGAGCCGGCCGGCGGCCGTGCTGGCGGCGGTCTGCGCGTCCTGGCGGGCCTGCGTGGCCATCGCGACCGCCCGCGACCGCAATGGGCTGCTGTAGGACGCCGCGTCCTCCCGAACGCTGGCGGCGGCGTGCGCCGCACCGATGTTGCCGGTCGCGGCCTGCTTGTCCAGCTGCTGAGCCTGGGTCTCCGCGTTCGACCGGTACGACGACTCGTCACTCATCGCCTGGTCGGCCATCGTGCGGGCCCGGTCCCACAGCGACTGTGCCTGGGTCAACGCCGTACCGAACGCGGTCAGTGACGCCCCGCTCGAATGCGCCGCCTGCGCGGCCTGCGAGTACACGGCTGCGAGAGCCACCGTGCACCGGCTGGCGGACGCCGCCCCCTGGCCGAGCCACTCACTCCCGACAACGCCGTTGACCGCCTTGAGGACCCGCTGCGCGCTCGCGTCGAGCTGCGTCGCGGCAGCCGTGTATTTCCGGGCAGCGCCGCTGGCCACACCAGGGCTTCCCGGCGGCCGCGGCAGGCCGGCCAGCGGATCGCCCGCGCCGCTCACGGGATCACGCACGAATCGGTCTGCGTGTACGCCGCGGAGGCGGCGGACAAGGCCGCGCCGAGGTCCTCACCGGCGCTGCTGGAGCGGCTCACGTTCGACGTCCACCGACCGTCGAAGTCCGCCAAAGCGCCATCGAGAGCCGGGTAGCCCGTGGATACGCAGGCGTTGAGGCCGCCGGAGGCGCCAGCCTCCTGGACCTGCGTCGAGGCGCTCTTCACCGCGGAGCCTGCCTGGGTCAGCGAACTCGGGGCGACGGTGATACCGCCGCCGCCCCCGTCGGCAATCACAGCCATCACTCAGGTCAGCGCCCGAAGCTGGACGCGATCTGCTGCTCGTTGGAGTCGTAGGCGCTACCGGCCTGGTTCATCAGCTGGCCGATGTCGACGAGCGCCTGGTGCAGCGACCGTGACGATGACTGCCACTGCTCCCACAGCGCCTGGAACCGTGCCTGCGCGGTACCGGCCCAGTCGCTCCCGAGCGGCGCGACGTTCCCACGGAGCTGCGCGAGAGTCCCGTCGATGGTGCTGGCGCCGGCGTTGAGCTGCCCGGCGACGGAGTTCAGCTGCTCTGGGGTAACCCTGATGAGCGATCCAGCCATGACGTGTTCTCCTCACGATGATGGGTCTCCTGATTTCCCCATGCCCGTTTTGTCACCGTACCCAAACCTGCCCATATCGGCATCACCCCTTTGATTCCCGCCGTGGCGCGACCGGGCGCGACCACCCCCGTGCGCAGGTTCAAGCCGGTCGCATCGGTGGAAGAACGACAAGGGGCGTCGTGTCTCGATGCCGGCACGGCACGACAGGCGATCAGGGGAGGCGACATGGCGGCCGAGGGTGACGGCGTCGTCTGGCACCGCCCGCAGCGACTCTGGCCGGTCCCGCCACCGAGTACGCCGATCCGGCTCGCCTCGCCGCCGCAGGCCCCCGTCGACAATGGCAACGGCCTGCTGCAAGTGCTGCTGCCGATGATCGGCACGCTCTCGGTGGTCGCGTTTGCGTTCGTGGTCAAGTCGAGGATCTACCTGATCGTCTCCGGCTTCATTGTCGTCGCGATGGTCGGCGGGAGCCTGCTGACCCGGGTGAGCCAGACCCGGCGGTCGCGCCGGCAGCGAGCTCGCGAGCGCGCGGCCTACCGGCGTCATCTCGAGGACGTGCGCCACCGGGCTGAGTCGGCCGCGAGGGTGCAGCGCGCCGGTCTGAACGGGCTGCACCCCTCGGTGACCGAGCTGCCCGACCTGGTGGCCAGCGGCGGCGCCTGCTGGGAGCGGCGGCCCCGTGACCCCGACTTCGCGACGGTCCGGCTGGGCTCCGGGCACGTGGCGGCCGCCGCACCTGTCCTGATGGATGTGGAGGACAGCCCGCTCGCTACGCCCGATCCCGTGCTGGCCGACGCCGCAGCCGCGATGGTCGATGAGTTCCGGACGCTGCCGCGCGCCCCGGTGACGATCCCGCTGGCCGAGCTCGGGGTGGTCGCGATCGTCGGCGACCGGCAGCGAGCGCGCGACCTCGCGGGTGCCTGGCTTGCCTCGCTCGCGGCACTGCACGCGCCGGGTGACCTGCGGATGCTCGGCATCGTGCCGGCCGACAGCGAGGCCGGCTGGGAGTGGGCCAAGTGGCTGCCTCACCTGCGCGACCCGCTGGGCGGGGATGGCTTCGGCCGCGCCTCCCGGACGCTGGTGACCGACCCCCGCAGGTTCAGCGAAAACGTCGAGGGGCTGCTCGGACCCCGGCTCGAGCAAGCCGCGCGGGCCGAGGAGTCGATGAGCCTCACCAAGACGCTCGCCGTCGAGCACGCCGTGGTCCTGGTGGACGGCTACACCCCGAACGGACCGCTGGGCTCGATCCGGTCGCTGGACAGCATGTTGCGCGAGGCGGTCCGGCTCA
Source organism: Mycobacteriales bacterium (assembly GCA_036267755.1). Lineage (GTDB taxonomy): Bacteria > Actinomycetota > Actinomycetes > JAFAQI01 > JAFAQI01 > DATAVK01. Next base: position 40,784 of record DATAVK010000046.1, on the reverse strand, counting down.
AGACCTCGGTGATCGTGCTGGTCGACTCCGACGTCGACGTCCCCAGCGTGTGCGGGGCACGGGTCGACCTGATGCCGGACGGCAGCTGCACCTACCGCGAGACGTCGCAGGGCGGCCGCATCGACCTGGGAGTGACACCCGAGGCGGTGGATCGGGAGGCCGCCGAACGCGTGGCCCGGTTCCTCGCCCCGCTGCAACTGACCGGCGAGGATGCCCACGCCGACCTCGTCGACACACTGCGATTGTCCGACCTGCTGGGTCTCGAACACGCCGGTGAGCACGACCCGGCGGCGGCGTGGCTGCGGCTTTCCGATCTCGCGGCGGCGGTGCCGGATCCGCCGTCGGTCGATCCGGAGGGCCCCGACGAGCGACCGGTTCGGCCGAGCGCCGAGTCGTTGCTGGCCGCTCCGATCGGCGTCGCTGCCGACGGCGAGACGGTCATCCTCGACCTGAAAGAGTCCGCAGCGGGCGGGATGGGGCCGCACGGCATCCTGGTCGGCGCCACCGGGTCGGGCAAGAGCGAGCTGCTGCGGACCCTGACGGTCTCGCTTGCGGGTAGCCACGATCCGGAGCTGTTGTCGTTCGTCCTCGTGGACTTCAAGGGCGGCGCTGCCTTCGCGGGTCTGGAGCAGCTGCCCCACGTCGCGGGCGTCATCACGAACCTGGCCCACGACCTGGCGCTGGTCGACCGGGTCCGTGCCGCGCTGACCGGTGAGCTGGAACGCCGGCAGGAGATGCTGCGCGACGCCGGCAACTTCGACTCGATCCGGGCCTACCACGCCGAGGCCGCCGCCGGTGCCGACCTGCCGCCGCTGCCGTACCTGGTCGTGATCGTCGATGAGTTCGGTGAGCTGCTCGCCGCCCGCCCGGAGTTCCTCGACACCTTCATCGCGATCGGCCGGCTCGGTCGATCGCTGGGTGTCCACCTGATGCTCGCGACGCAGCGCCTCGACGAGGGCCGGATCCGCGGCCTCGAGCCGCACCTGCGCTACCGGGCCTGCCTGCGGACCTTCTCGGCCGCGGAGTCGCAAACCGTTCTCGGCTCGTCGGCGGCGTTCGAGCTGCCGCCGCTGCCGGGCCTCGGGTACCTCAAGGTCGACTCGGGGATGCAGCGGTTCAAAGCCGCGCTGGTATCCACGGCGTACCGGCCGCCCGCCGAACAGACCTTCCGGCGCGCGGTCGCTGCCGAGCTGGTCCGCCCATTCCGGCTGGCGACCCCGGCGCAACGACAGGTCGACACCGCGGACCCGCGGTCCGGCGACGTCGATTCCCGGCGTACCGATCTGTCAGTGCTCGTCGACGGCATGGAGTCCCCGGCGGGCGACCGCCGCGCCCACCAGGTGTGGCTGCCACCGCTCCCGGCCACCCTCACGCTCGGCGACCTGATGGCGGCACTGCCGCACCCGCCCCGGCGCCTCGAGCTGCCGGTCGGTCTGCTCGACCTGCCCGAGCGGCAGTCGCAGCAGCCGATGACGCTGGACCTGACGGGCAGCGGCGGTAACGCCGTCGTCGTCGGGGCGCCCAGGACCGGTAAGTCGACGGTGCTCAGCAGCCTGGTCGTCGCCCTCGCGAGCCTGCACACCACCGCCGAGGCGCAGGTCTATGTCATGGACCTCGCCGGCGGTGCGCTCAACCCGCTCAGCGAGCTGCCGCACGTCGGCGCCGTGGTCGGCCGGCACGAGCCGGACATGATCGGTCGGCTGCTGCGCGAGCTCCGCGCCCTCATCGAGGAGCGGGCGGCGCTGGCCCGCAAGCACCGGGCGAGCACCTTGGAACAGCTGCGGGAACGAGTCGCGGACAGCGAAGGCCGCCACGAGCTGCCGGACACGTTCCTGGTCATCGACGGCATCGGGCTGTTGCGAGCGAACCACCCCGACTTCGAGCAGGAGGTCGGCGAGATCGCGGCGACCGGCCTGCAGTTCGGCGTTCACGTCGTGGTCGCGGCCGGCCGCTGGCTCGACATCCGCCCCGCTCTGCTCGACGCCCTCGGCACCCGGCTGGAGCTGCGGCTCAACGACCCGATCGACTCGATGGCGGGCAAGGCCAAGAGCACCGCACTGCCGGACCTGCCCGGGCGCGGGCTGACCCGCGGCGGCGTCCAGTTCCAGGCGGCGCTGCCGTCGCTGGCGCTCTCCGCGGCGCTCGGCTCGCCCGACTCGGAGCTGCGCCGAGCGGCGAAGCTGATCATCGACCAGGAGGGCCCGGGGCGGGCACCACGAATCCTGCCGCTGCCGGAGAAGGTGGCCCCGCGCGACATCGCGGCCCTCACGTCGGTATCCGGTGGCGACGTCAGCGAGGTCGGTGACGACATCGGGTTCCTGCTCGGCGTGCAGGAGTTCCGCACCAGCCCGGTCCGGCTCGACCTGCTCGCGCCCGGCAGCCACCTGCTGGTGTACGGCGACGGGCAGTCGGGGCGTACGACGGTGCTCCGCCGCGCCACCGAGACACTGCTGCGCGCCGGGCCGGAGCGGGTCAATGTCCACATCGTCGACCTGGCTCGCGGCCTGCTGGAGCTGGCCGAGCGACCGGGGGTCGAGGACTACGCGTTCACGACCGACCAAGCGGCGCAGCTCGCCGTGACCCTCGCCAAGCGGCTCGAGGAACGCCAGCCGCCGTCCGACCTGTCCTTCGAGCGGCTCCGGGCCGGCGACTGGTGGTCCGGCCCGCAGCACGTGCTGGTCGTCGACGACTACGACCTGCTGCTCGGCCCCGCCGGCAGTCCGCTCACGCCGTTGCTCGACGCGATCGGCCAGGCCCGCGACATCGGGCTGCACGTGCTGCTCGCCCGGCGCGCCTCCGGCAGCCAGCGGACCGCCTTCGAGCCGTTCGGGCAGCGGCTGCGCGAGGTCGGCGCGACCGGCCTGGTGATGTCGGGCCCCACCAACGAAGGCCCGCTGGTCGCCGACGTCGCCGCCCACCCGCAGCCGCCTGGTCGCGGCTTCCTGGTCCGGCCGCGGGAACGGACCGCCCTGGTGCAGTGCTGCGTCGACGATGCCGCAGACGAGGACCCGTCGTACCCCGCCTCGGCGGCCGCCGGCCTGGAGCGGACCTCGTGAAGTCGCGCAGCGTCGTACTGGTCACCGTCGCAGGTCCCGCCGGCCGGGAGGACGTGGTCGTCGCCTCCGACGTGGCGGTCTTCCAGCTGTTGCCGGCACTGACCGCACTGGTCGGCGGTCAGCAGGGCACCAGCGCGGCCGGCTGGAGCGCGAGCGCGGCGGCCCGCTGGCACCTGCTGCACGCCGGCCGGACCTTGGCACCGACCCGATCGTTGCTGGACGCCGGCGTTGTCGACGGGCACGAGCTACGACTGAAGGCGGAGGGCTGAGCGCCATGACGATGACCGATCCCTCGACGGACGCGGCGCGACCCGCCACACCCGGCGAGCCCACGATCGACCCGGGCGAGCGGTTCGGGGCAGCCAGCCCGGGTGCGGTCCAGACCGGGCAGTCGGCCCGGCGACCCCCGGTCGACGACGAGGCGCGTGGCGGCCACCGGTGGTGGTTCTGGGTCATCATCGTGGCGCTGATCGCGGGCGTGGGGGCAGGCTGCTATTTCCTCGGCCGGCATCTCGCGCCGGGTCCCGGCCCGCAGGTCGTGAGCGTCCGGCAGGGGCTGGTCGCCGGCGACCCGATCACGGCCGGCGATCTCACAACCGTCCATGTCACCACGCTGCCGAGCGGGGCGTTGACGTCACTGAACGCCGCGGTCGGCCACACCGCGCTGCAGAACGTTCCGGTCGGTGCGGTCGTCACCACCGCCGACATCGGGGCGGTGGCGCAGGCGTTCCCGACGGGGAACCAGACGCTCGTCGGCGTCTCGGTGAAGCCCGGGCAGGAGCCTGCCAGCGGTCTCGTCACCGGGCAGTACGTGATCGCCGTCGAGCAGCCGCAGTCCCAGAACAACAAGCCCGTGAAGCCGGTGCAGCTCACCGTTGCCACCGAGGTGGTCGCGGTCGCCACCGGCTCGGACGGGACGCAGTCGGTCACGCTGTCAGTGCCGGACAGTGAGGCGACCGAGCTGGGGGTCCAGGCAGCCGCCGGCAACGTGGCCCTGGTCCAGGTGGCACGGCCCTGAGGCCCTCTGAAGTCAGGTAAGGCAAACCTTAGTTACACTGACGCTATGACGATGACCGCGGTCGACTCGCCGATCGACACCATCCTGGGTCGGCGCAGCGCGACCCGGCTCGTGGAGCCGGCGCCGACACCGGACCAGCTCGACACGATCCTGCGCGCCGCGACCACGGTCCCCGACCACGGCGCGCTTCATCCGTGGCGCTTCGTCGTCGTGGCCGGCGACGCACGTCGCCGGTTCGCGGATGCCCTGGTGGCAGGTGCCGCGGCTGGCGGATCCCCACTCGACGCCGCCCGCGCCGCCAAGGTGGCGTCCAAGGCGTACTTCGCACCGATGTGCGTGGCCGTTCTTGCGGCGCCCATCGAGGACCACAAGGTGCCGGTCTGGGAGCAGGTCGCCTCGGCGTCGTGCGCCGGCTACGCCATGACGCTGGCCGCCCATGCAATCGGCTTGGGCGCCGTCTGGAAGTCGGTGCCGTTCCTGGACTCTGACGAGCTCCGTGCCTGCTTCGGCGCGACCGGTGCCGAACGGTTGCTCGGGTGGGTCAACCTGGGAAGCATCGAGGGCTCCGAGGCGTCACGTCAGGTCCGCCCGGAGCTCGCCGACCACGTCACGTACCTCGAGCTCACGGCCTGACCTGGTCCGACCGTCGCGGCCTTGTCGGTCGCTGACGCGAAGATGGACCGGTGAGCCACGCGTCTGAGCCGATCGAGGCCGCGGCCGGCGACCCGCTCTGCCTCGTGGCCGCGCCCGGACTCGGGCTGGCCGTGGCGTGGGACGGCGGGAGTCGCGAGGTCGCGACGACACGACCGCAGGACGTCGTCGCCGAGCTGGCTGCGCACCGGCCGCGCTGGACCTGGTGGGCGGCCGGGACGACGGCGATGCCCTTGGTCGCAACCGGGGTGCGGTTCGAGGCCTGCTGGGACCTCGGCGCGGTCGGGCGGCTGTTGCACGGCCTACGCCGGGACGATGCTGCCGCAGTGTGGGCGGCGTCCTCCGGGCTGCCGGAGCCGCCGGTCCCTTCGTCGCGGATCGGATCCGGCGAGGACGCGCTGTTCGCGTTCGACGGCTCGGATCTGACCTCCGCCACCGACCCGGAATCCGACGAACCGCTTCGTGACGACGGGCAACTGCGTGCCGACTGGGCGGCCGGCGGATGGGCGAGATCGCTCGCGACCGCGCGTCGCTGGGCCGAGCTGGGCATCGTGCTGCAGGCCAGGCAGGCCAGCCAGCTGCACGCGATACCCGATCCCCGACGGGCGCTTTCCGACGGCGGGGTACGACGTACCCCGCTCGCGGTGCTGAACGCACACGCGGAGTCCTCCACCGCGCTGCTTGGCGTCGAGCTCGAGTACGTCGGGCTGCCGCTGGACCGGGAGCACGCGACCTCGATGCTGCGGGCGGTGATCGGGGACCGGCCGGCCGACGCAGCAGATGAGGCAGCGATCCGGCAACGGCGCGACGGCGAGGTGCTGCGCGAGTTCCCGGCGGCCGACGGGGTCGACCTGCGCAGCCCGCTGCAGGTGCGCGCGCTGCTGGCACGAGTCGGGCTCGACCTGCCCGACACCCGGTCGTGGCGGCTCGCGCCACACGCGACGGCGTCATCCGGCGTCCGGGCGTTGCTGGCCTGGCGCAAGGCCGAACGCGTGGCTACGACGTACGGCTGGCGGTGGCTGGACACCTGCGTGGGTGCCGACGGCCGGTTGCGAGGCAGCTGGGGCGCGGCCGATGGCGGCGCCGGCCGGATGACCGCCTCGGCTGGGCTGCACAACCTGCCCGCGGAGCTTCGCGAGGCGGTCCGAGCCGAGCCGGGTCATCTGCTGGTCCGGGCCGACCTGGGTCAGATCGAGCCGCGGGTCCTCGCGGCGGTCTCGGCAGACGAGGCGTTCACCGTGGCCGCGCGGGAGTCCGATCTCTACGCACCGGTCGCCGAGCGGCTGCAGTGCGACCGGCCGACGGCGAAGATCGCGGTGCTCGCCGCGATGTACGGACAGACGACCGGGCCGGCCGGCGAGGCACTGAAGCAGATGGACCTCGCCTACCCGCGCGCGATGGGTTACCTGCGGGCAGCCGAGCGCATCGGCCAGCAGGGTGGCGAGCTACGCACCTATGGCGGGCGGCTGATCCGCTTCGGTGGCGCCGCCCCGGCAGCGACGGAACGGGTGACCGGCGACTGGGTGCCTGATGCGGACGCCGAGGCGGCTCCGGGGTCGAGCGCCGATGCCACGAGGGGGCGCGGTCGTTACGCCCGCAACGCTGTCATCCAGGGCGCCGCGGCCGAGCTGTTCAAGGCCTGGGCCGCGACGGTGCGCGCTGGGCTGCCCGCATTGTCGGGGCAGATCGTGCTGTGTCTGCATGACGAACTATTGCTGCACGTGCCAGAGGCCAACGTCGAGGCCGCGACCGATCTGTTGCACGCGTCACTTGCAGCGACTGCTCACTGGTGGGCGGCCGGCAGCGAGGTGCGCTTCGTCGCCGAGGTGAGCAGCGGCGCGTCCTGGGCAGCCGCTCACGGCTGACCCGCCGACCCCGACTCAGCAGCCATCTCCGGCGACCGGCGAGGAGGCATGAGCGGCCTCGGTGACCGGCACCCGTCCGTCCGGGTATTTGGGGTCAAGCCAGCCGAGCAGCTTGCCGAACGGCACGGACACCTCGCCGGAGAGCTGCACCTCGACGTCGCCGCCCGCCACGGCGGTCTGCGGCGCTGTCAGGTGGGAAAAGGTACGGCGCAGTTCGTCGCTCTGGTCGTCCACGGCGGTGGCAGCGAGGCTGGCTGCCTTGTCCTGGTCGAGGGGAAGCGTTGTGCCGCAACGGATTCCTGGCCCGTCGTACACCGCGTGGGTGTCGACGCCTTCCGCAGCTGCCAGCGCAGCCGAGTCGGCAGCCGATGACAGAGCGCGTTGCGCGAGGAACACTTTCGAGGCGTCGATCCCGGCGACGATCAGCACCAGGGCGATGGAGACGTAGCCGATCACGAGCAGCGTGATCTGACCGTCGTCCCGGTGGGCCTCGCCGGACGAGTTCAACATCCGGAGTCCGGGGCGGATGGTCCGGTTCCGGCGAAGCAACTGATCCTTTCGGTGTGCCGCGCGCTGACCCCGATGCCAGCGATACAGGTGTGCCCACACAGCCACGACGGGACCAGCGGGAGCACCACGCGGCTGTGCAGATCCACGGTGAACGTCGATCCCGGTGCGTAAGTGCACGCACCGCACTCCACGACCCGGCCGGTCGGATGCCACGCGATGCCCTGGTCATGCATGGCCAGCGCCACAGCATCCTCCGCCCGCTGCTCGCCCACGGCGTCCGAACCAGAAGTCGCGTAGGCGCGGCCGGCGTCCCTCGCCGCCGCGGTCAGTCCGAACGCGTCCCGCTGTACGGACACCGCGCTCAGGACGATGTACACCAGCGGGATCATCAGAAGCAGAGCTAGCCACACAAACTCGACGAGCGCACTCCCGCGGTCGGCCCGATCATCCCCACTCGCGGGTGCCGAAACCGTTGTCACTGCTGGGGTTCCAGCAACGCGTGCCCAGTCGCATGAACCGTCGGGCCTTTCGGCAGGAACCATGCAAGCAGCGGCAACCGCACGGTCACCTCGACGGTGACGACCGGCGCACCATCAACCTCGGACTGCTGGGGATCGGCCACCGCCTTGGCGTACGACGACCCGAGCGCGTGACGAATCTCCTCGTTGGCCTGCGCTGCTCCGGCCGCCGGGCTGGCCACGTCCGCGTTCGCGCCGTACCGAGCCCCGTCGGCGACGCAGGCGGCCATCACGTTGCGCACGTGATAGTCGATGCCGACCTGAAGCAAGGCGAGGAACAGCAACGTCACCAACGATCCGACGAGGACGAAATCGACGGGCGCCGAGCCGCGGTCCGCGCGAGCGTCCGCGGCCTGACTCACTTGTTCGGGTCGCCGGAGATGTTGAGAGCGTTGGTCAGCAGGTTCTTCAGGGTCGGCTCCGCCACGACCCACAACGCGGTGACGATGCCCGCCGTCATGAGTGTGATCAGCACCCAGCCAGGCACGTCGCCTCGCTCGCGATCGTCCATCTGGTGGGCCTGCATCCGATCACCGAGAACCCGCAGGCAGAGATAGCGGGAAACCAACATGTCCGATCCTTTCCAGTGATTCCAGTGGGCGTGATGGGGCGCGAAGCTGCGCCCCGACGTCAAGGCACGGCGAGCTGCAGCGAGTAGAAACCTGGGAACAGGGCGAAGACGATCGTCACGGGGAGCACCAAAAAGACGACGGGGAACAGCATCGCTATTTCTTTGCGACCGCCGGCCTCTAGCAACGCCCGCCGGCCTTCCTCGCGCACGTCGCTCGCCTGCGCGCGCAACACGTCGGCCAGCGGCGTGCCTCGTTCCACCGCGACCGCCATGCCATCGACGAAACGCGCTAGGGCAGGCAGCGAGGTGCGGCCGGCCATCGTCTCCAGCGCCGCCACCAACGAGGCGCCGGCGCGGGCCTCGGCCAGCGCTCGTCCCAGCTCCCTGGACAGCTCGCCGCTGGACAGCCGGGTCACCCGGTCGAGCGCCCCGACCGGTCCTTCGCCAGCAGTCACGGCAAGCGCGAGCATCTCCGCCACCGTCGGGAACTCGGCGAGCATTCGCTCTTCGCGCCGCTTGACCTCACTAGTGAGCACGCGATCCCGCAGCAGGACGCCGGCCAGGACAAGGACCGCGGCCACGATCAGGTAGCCGATCGGGTTGGCCCGCGACCCGTGGAGCTCGGCAAGGATGGCGACGACCACGCCGACGACCAGGCCGCCAGCTCCCCAGAGCACCTGCTCGACCCGGAACTGCTCGAGGGTCAGGTCACGGCCCGCTTGGTCGAGCCGGCGACGAACCGACGCGGTGCCGCCCAACACGCGATCGACCCGGCCAGCGAGGTCCCGCACTACCGGACCGAGCAACCGTTCGAGGGTCGGGAAAGGAGTGACGCCGCGCGCTTCGCCGAGCAGGCGCGAGGGTTGCGTGGTGTCTCGCAGGTACGGCGCGAGTCGGTCGTCGAGACGAGGCCGTCGCAACGGTGGGCTGGACATCACTGCGAGCCACAACCCGCCGACGGCCAGCAAACCGAGAACGGCACCCTCGAGTCCGGCGCTCATCGCAGCACCCGCTCCTCGGTCGGAAGCCGGGCGATCCGCAGCATCACTCGGTAGGCCGCGAACGACACGGCCGCACCGACCGCGAGTACTGCAACGCCAGCGGCGCTGTCGTAGGCGGTGACGGTCTCGGGCCGCAGCGAGAGCAGACCGACGACGATCCACGGTGCCGCCAGGCCAAGCCGCGCGGCGTTGATGGTCCATCCCTGCCGGGTCTCCAACTCGGCCCTGGTGCGGGCGTCTTCACGCAGGAAGCTCGACAGCGTGCGCAGCAGGCGCCCGAGATCGGTCGCGCCCACTTCTCGGGCAACGCGGATCGACTCGATGATCCGATCAGCCGTGGGGTCGGCGAGGGACTCCTTGAGCCGGTCGAGGCACTCACCAAACCGACCCGTCGCCCGATGGTCGGCCGCGAACCTCGCAAACGCTGGCCGCAGCTGCTCGGGACCCCTTAGGGCGATCTGCGCGATCGCCTCAGGCAGCGACAGCCCGGCCCGGACGGCGGAGGCCAGGTTGTCGACGACGTCCGGCCACAGTTCACGCAGCTCGGTCGTCCGCTGCCGCTTGCGCATCCGGACCAGCGCGAACGGCGCGTAGCCGGCGAACCCCGCGAAGGCGATCCCGATGACAGGCGCATGGCTGATCCCCGCCGCGAGAATGAACCCGGTCACGGTGGTGACCACCGACACGGCGTACAGCTGCTGCGGGCTGACCGACGAGTATCCGGCGGCCGCCAGCAGCTCGGCGACCCGCTCGGTCAGCCGAGGACCGCGGCGGGCGTCGAGGTCAGCCCTCGGCGTGCCTGAGCGCCAGATGAGCAGTCCCCCGATGCCGACCAGCAGGCCCACCAGCGCACCCATCAGCCATCGACCTCGCCGGGGAGGTCGGGGTCGGCGGGCGCCAGCAGTCCGGCGAGGTCGAACCCGCTTCGGGCGAATCGTTCCGGGTGCGGCGGCCATCCCTGCGACCGGACCAACCTTCCGCCGCGGGTCATGAACAGCTCGGCGGTCTCAACGACGTCGCCCTCTACGCGGCCCGGGACGGCGACGACCTCGCCCACCCGTCGAAGCCCCTGACCATCACGCTCGATGTGCACGACGAGGTCGACGCTCGACGCAACCGTCGGTACGACGAAGCCGTGGCTGACGTTCTCCCCGGCGAGCAGTGGCAACGTGCACAGCTTCGTGATCGCCTCGCGAGCGGAGTTCGCGTGAATCGTGCACATGCCGGGAAGGCCGCTGTTCAGTGCGATCAGGAGGTCAAGGCATTCCTCCTGCCTGACCTCGCCGACGATGATTCGTTCCGGCCGCATCCGCAGGGCTTCCTTCACGAGCCGACGCAGCCTCACCTCGCCGGTGCCCTCGAGGTTGGGCTGTCGGGTCTGCATCGCGACCACGTCGGGCAACGGCACCCGCAGCTCGAAGACCTCTTCGCACGTCACCACCCGCTCGCGCGCCGGGATGGCGGCTGCGAGGCAGTTCAACAGGGTGGTCTTTCCCGCTTGGGTCCCGCCCGCGACGATGATGTTCAGCCCCGAGACGACTGCCGCCTCGAGGAAACGCGCGGCCGATGCCGGCACCGTACCGAGCCCGATCAGCTCCTCGAGCGAGTTCGCGGTCAACACGAACTTTCGAATGTTGACCGCCCAATGCTGACGGGTGATATCCGGAATCACGACGTGCAGCCGGCTGCCATCCGGCAACGTGGCGTCGACGAACGGTGTCGAAAGATCCACCCGGCGACCGGACGACTTCAGCATCTTCTCGACCAGGTCGCGGATTTCCTCGGGCCGCAGGATGGTCGTCGTCAGCTCGCTGCGGCCGCGTCGGGCGATGAACACTCGACCCGGGTCGTTCACCCACACCTCTTCGACCAGCGGATCGTCGAGGAAGGGCTGCAGCGGGCCGAAGCCCGCGACCGCGTCGTAAACGCTGCGCGCGGCGACGCTGCGGTCGACCAGGGCCGGCATCGCGCCGGTCAGGGTCCGCTCGTCATAGTCCGCGATGACGTCGTCGACGAGCCGGCGGATCGCCACCACGTCCTGGGTGGGATCGAGTCCGCGGCGGCGCACCAGCTCGCGGACTTCGTCCTCGACGACGGTTATCGCGTCCACTCGTCACAGCCTTCACGCGGGGTCTGGGCAAACCTGACGCTGCAAGTCCGGGCGGTACAGCGCGGACGCTAGCCACGTCAACAACGCCAGACAAGGGACTTGACACTTTTTGTGGATAGCGGCCGATCCCATCGATCACACCATGATCAACATGCTCTGCCGCCTCACCCGACACGAGGCGGCGGTCAGAAAATTAGGCCATTTGGGGGAACCAACAGCATCAAGAATCGGCAGGTTCCGGCCGAAGAGGATTGGAGTCCGGAACGCCGGGCAGGTTAGTCAGCGACCACAGCCCAACGGGGAGCGCATCATGGCGAACACCGCGATCGACGAGACGCCCATCAGCACGGACGAGGACGACTTCCTCGCGGCCTTCATCGCCATCGTGCGGGAGAACGAGCTGCGCGAGCGCGACCAGGCCTCGCAGCGCTCCTGACCGTCGCCCCACCCATGCACCGCGCTCGCCCCACCCGTCCCTGACGCGCGGACAGTAGCCACGTCGCCGACACCGGTCGCTGGTTGCCCTTGTGACGCATCCGCATACGCTGAGGCACAACGGATGACAAGTGGGACGAGGCGCGTCGTGTCCGAAGTAGTGCTCGACGGTCGCATTCATGGTCTGAGCGACCGATGAGCGCGCCCGCGGCGACCGCACCACCAGTCGAGGAGACCGGCTTCACCCATCGGCAGATCATGGTGATCATGTCCGGGCTGATGCTCGGCATGTTCCTCGCGGCCCTCGACCAAACGATCGTCTCGACCGCTCTCCCCACCATCGTGGGCGACTTCCACCGCAGCGACCTGCTGTCGTGGGTCATCACGTCGTACCTGCTGGCCAGTACGGCGTCGACGCCGCTATGGGGCAAGGCCGGCGACCTCTACGGCCGGAAGCGGGTGTTCCAACTCGCGATCGTGATCTTCCTGGTCGGCAGCGCGCTGTGCGGCGCTTCCCAGAACATGTACGAGCTGATCGCCTTCCGCGGCCTGCAAGGCATCGGCGGCGGTGGCCTGATCTCGCTGGTGTTCGCGATCATCGGCGACGTCATCCCGCCCCGCCAGCGTGGCCGGTACCAGGGCTACTTCGGCGCCGTCTTCGGCGTCTCCAGCGTGGTCGGACCGCTGCTGGGCGGCTTCGCGGTCGACAGCCTCAGCTGGCGCTACATCTTCTACATCAACCTGCCGCTCGGCATCGCCGCGCTGATCGTGACCAATCGGGTGCTCAAGCTGCCGAAGCGCACCCGCAAGGTGCTGATCGACTGGTGGGGCGCGCTGCTACTGGTGGCCGGCGTCTCCTCGATCCTGCTCGCGACCCAATCCGGTGGCACCGACTACCCGTGGGGCTCGTGGCAGATCGTGGGCCTGTTCGCGCTCGGTGCGATCGGGCTCGCCGGGTTCGCGTTGCGCGAGGCGATGGCGCCCGAGCCGATCCTGCCGCTCAATCTGTTCAAGATGCAGATCTTCACCGTCTCCAACATCGTCTCCTTCGTCAGCGGCGTCGCGATGTTCGGCGCGCTCGCGTTCCTGCCGCAGTACCTCCAGCTGGTCCACGGCGTCTCGGCGACCGAGTCCGGTCTGCTGCTCCTGCCGCTGCTGATGGGTCTGCTTGTGATGAGCATCAGCTCCGGGCGCTACATCTCCCGGACCGGTCGCTACCGCTGGTTCCCGCTCGCGGGGACGATCCTGGTCACTATCGGGCTGATCCTGCTCACCCACCTCGGCGCCCACACGTCGTTGACGGTGATCAGCCTCGACATCCTCGTCTTCGGCGCCGGGCTCGGCCTGTTCATGCAGGTGCTGACCCTGGTCGTGCAGAACGCCGTGCCGATGAGCCAGATGGGCGTCGCGACCTCATCCGTGACCTTCTTCCGCTCGATGGGAGGCGCCATCGGGGCGTCCGCCCTCGGGGCGGTGCTGACCGCGCGGATCGCCGACGAGTTCGTCAAGTACCTGCCGCCGTCCGCGCTGGCCCAGGGCGACAAGGTGTCGCAGCTGGTCTCCAGCCCCGACACTCTCGACGCCCTGAAGAAAACCCACCCGGCGCTGCACGAGGGCATCATCCAGGCGTACTCGCACGCCATCGACCGCCTGTTCCTCGTCGCGGCGATCGTCTCGGCGTTCAGCATCATCGCCGCCCTGTTCATCAAGCAGGTGCAGCTGCGGGGCAGCAACAGCTCTCCGGCCGACACCGAAGCCGCCGCCGACGCCGACGCCGCGACGCTCCCCGCCGCCGGGGTGCACTAGATGCCGGGCGTCACGATCTCGGCCGGTTTCGGCGCGGGCGGCAGCGTCGTCGCCCCCGCGGTCGCGGAACGGCTCGGCCTGACGCTGCTCGACCGAGCGATCAGCTCCCGGGTGGCGGCTCACCTGCGGGTCTCGCTCAAGGAAGCCGAGACCGGCTGCGTCGAGCGCACGCTGGCGGGCCGACTCTTCGACCTCCTGGTCCCACTGAGCGGCGGCCTACTGGGTGCCGGCACCGACGCAGCACCGCCGAACGCCGAGCCAGCTCCGGACGAAGCGGCGCCGTTCCGCGAGCACGCCGAGGACATCATGCGTACGGCGTTGAAAGCCGGAGCCGTCATCCTCGGTCGGGGCGGCGCAGCAGCGTTCCGGGACGAGCCGGACGTGTTGCGAGTCCGCCTGTTCGGCCCGGTGGAATCGCGCATCGCCCAGGCACAGGAGATCGAGCGGATCGACGAGGACACCGCCCGGCGGCTGCTCCCCGAGGTCGACCGGGCGCGGGCCCAGTACGTGCGGCGGCTCTACGCCACCGACATCGACGACCCCGGGCTGTACCACCTGCAGCTCGAGAGTACGGCGATCCCGCTGAGCTCCTGCGCCGACATCATCGCGGCCACCTATTCGTCGTACGTCGGGACAGCGGAGCGCACCATCCAGCAGTGAGTCATGCTGGAGGCTTCGCCGAGTGACCGAGGAGACCAGCGTGCCCGACGACACCAGCCCCGCCGCCAGCGGCGGCGCAACCGACCCAGGCCCGACGGTCTTCGTCCTGTTCGGCGCAACCGGCGACCTCGCGAAGCGGATGGTCCTCCCCGCCTTTTACCAGCTGGCGCAGCACGGGTTGCTGCCGCGACAGTGGGGGCTGGTCGGCAACGGCCGGGGCGATGTCTCGCACGAAGACTTCGCAGCGCATTTCCACGAGGTGCTGACGGAGTTCGGGCCGAAGCCCGACGAGGACACCTGGAAGGACTTCGCGAGTCACCTGCGGTTCGCGGGCGGCGGCTTCGACAAGAGCAACCCGGGGTGTCTGCTCGACGTCCTCGCGGAGGCCCACGACAAGCTCGGCAAGGACGCTCAGTACGTGCACTACCTCGCGATCCCGCCGGTGGCCTTCGCGAAGGTGACCGAGGGCCTCGGGGAGCACGGGCTGGCCAAGGGAGCCCGGGTGATCTACGAGAAGCCGTTCGGTACGTCGCCTGAGAACTTCCGGGAGCTGGATAAGGCCGTGCACGCCGTCCTGGACGAGAAGCAGGTCTTCCGGATCGACCACTTCCTCGGCAAAGAGGGCTCGCAGGACCTGCACGCGCTGCGGTTCGGTAACGGGCTGTTCGCCAGTGTCTGGAACCGCGAGCACGTCCGGGCCGTTCAGATCGATGTCCCCGAAACCCTCGACATCGCCGACCGGGCGGAGTTCTACGACGCCACCGGCGCGCTGCTCGACATGATCGTCACGCACCTGTTCCAGCTGGCCGCGGAGGTCGCCATGGAACCGCCGGTCTCCATGTCGGCAGACGACCTGCAGGCCGCTCGGGAGAGCGTCATCGCGGCGTTCCGGCCGCTGGCCAAGGACGACGTGGTGCTCGGGCAGTACGACGGATACCGCGACACCGAGGGCATCGCGAAGGACTCGACCCGCGACACGTTTGTCGCCGCCCGGCTCTGGATCGACACCGACCGCTGGCGCGACGTCCCGTTCCTGCTACGGACCGGCAAGGAACTGGCCGCAAGCGAGCAGCAGGTGAGCCTGATCTTCCGGACCCCCGACGGGCCGCTGCAGCGGCAGGTACCCGCCCTCGGCAACGTGTTGACGTTCAAGGTCTCCGGCTCCGGAGAGATCGACCTGCGGATGGTCGTCAAGCAACCCGGCCCGGAGTTCACCCTGGTCACCTCGGACGCGGACTTGTCGCTGGCGGCGGTCGACGGCGCCGACCCGCTACCGCCGTACGTCCGGCTGATCCATGACGTGATCATCGGCGACCGCACGCTGTTCACCCGGCCCGACGGGTTGGGATACGCCTGGGACGCCATCACCCCGCTGCTCGAGGACCGGCCGGAGGTGCAGAGCTATCCACAAGGGTCGTGGGGCCCCGCTGCGGCGTCCGCGCTGGCCGCTCCCGACCGTTGGCTGCTGGGCCAGACCGACTGACGTCGGCTGGCGGCCAGCCGGCTAGCGCGAGAAAACGCCCAGCCCGAGCGGCATCGGCCGCTCCTCGCCGTCGGCTGGGTAGGTCCGCAACGTAAGCGACTTGGCGCCCTTCCCGCGGGCCAGCAGCTCCGTCGACCCGGAGCCGTCGAACGAGAACGCCGTCGAGACCCCCAGCTGCACCATCAACGCCGACATCTCGTTGTTGTCGAGTCCGTGCTGCGACGTCCCCGGATGGTCGTTGACGAAGCCGATGACCAACTGCCGGCCACCTGCGGTGAAGCCGACCGAGGTCCGGGCCGGCAGCTTGGTGTTGGCGCTGTCGCAGCTGAAACCGGTGAGGGCCACGCCGCGCTGCTTGACCAGCTGATTGCCGACGCCGAAGGCCTGGACGAACGGTTGGGGGGCGTTCGTCTTGACCGCCGCGCTGAGTGTCAACCGGGTGCCGTTCGGTACGGCGGTGAGCCACCGCTGTGCCGCCCGGCCATTCGCTACCAAAAGATCGCCGCCGCTTGGAATCGTGCTGCCGCGACCGGAGTGGGCATGGATCAAACCACCCGTCACGGGTCGGGTTTCCGCCGTGTTGGGCAGGAAGATTCGGCTCCCCCAGGCGCGGGTGTAGACGCTGATCCCAGCGGGCGGGTCGACCTCGTTGATCGCCGCCAGCGGATACGACGACGCCGCGGTCTTCACGGTCCCTGACAGCCACACGTTGCCGCTCTGCCCCAGACCCGTCGTACCGAGTCCGACGACGGCTTCGTGGTCGCTCGAGAGCATCCGGGGCACGGAGCGGGAGATCAGCGGGCCGGCGGGAGCGCCGGTGCGGAAGTCGAAGTAGCCGGTGTTGCTGGCCGCGACCAGATGAGGTCGGCCGGCCGCCAGGTGCGAGAGCGGAGATCGTTGCGCCAGCGAGTGCACCAGCGGCGCGACCATGACCTTGCGGTCGGTGAGCTGCGCCCGAAGCACGTGGATCACAACAGTTCCCTCGGCGTCCTTCGCGGTGCCGACGGACACGGTGACTCCCTTGGCGAGGGTCCGCGTGACCAGGTGAGCGGGTCCGACGAGCGGCTCGGCCGCTGGGCATTTCCCGCCTGGACGGTGACCGCCGGCGGCCGCTGGACCGGTTGCCAGCAGGGACACGACGACGGCGGCGGTGCTGACGGCAATGGTGCGGGAACCAACCACGGGCAGTGCTCCTTCGGCGGGCATGCGCCCCCGAAGGGGTTGCCTACACGTCATCGGCCGCCATGGCGTTTTCCCTTAACGTGAGGGCAAACCGTGCCGAACCACCCGGACTCGAGCGACCCGAAGCTGTGGACAACGACTTCGGCGCGACGGTCTCCGCGTCTACCGTGCGCGCGTGGATGTCACGGTGACGGTGGTGCGTCGCTCGAGCGGAGCCTGCGCCGATGTCCGGCTCGAGGCGGGCGACGCCGAGCCGGCCGGTCCGCTGCTCGACGACCTGCGACGACTCGTGGGCGGCACACCGAGCGACGCGGTGTCGGTCGGCCGCCGGCTGCTCGACCCAGCCGGCACAGTCGGCGACTGCGAGCTCTACGACGGTCAGCTCATCACGATCGGGGCCGCAAGCGAGACCTGGCAGTCGGGCGGGGCCGCAGCTACTGGCGGCCCGATCCTGGCGGTCGTCGCAGGGCCGGCGGCGGGCTCCGCGCTGTCACTCACGAGCGAGCGGAGCATCGTGGGCCGCGACGACCACTGTGACCTCAGCCTCGATGATGTCGCCGTCAGCCAACGTCACGTGGCGGTCTGGTACGACGGCCAGCACGGGTACGTCGAGGATCTGGGCTCCCGCAATGGCACGTACGTCGGCGGGCAGCGGCTGAGCCCGGACGAACCCGCCTGTCTCGAGCTCGAAGCCGCTGTTCGGCTCGGCAGCAGCGAGCTGGTGCTGCGCCGCCCGGCTCCGCTGGCCCGGGTGGTTCCGCGGCCCGACGGCCGCCTCGTCGTCCACCGTTCTCCGCGGTCCCCTGACCTGGCGGTGCCGGTCGAGATCCGGCTGCCGGAGCCACCGTCGCCACCGACACCGGTCCGGCTGCCGGTTCTCGTAAGCGTCGCGCCGGTGGTGCTCGGGCTGCTCCTCGCGCTACTGCTGAATCAGTGGCAGTTCCTGGCCTTCACCGCGCTGTCCCCCGTGATGATCGGCGGACAGGCGATCAGCGACCGATGGGCCTCGCGGCGCACCCATCGCAGCGCGATGGCCGGGTACCGACGCGAGTTCGAAGCCGCGCGGGACAGGATCGCCGCCGCCCGCACGGCCGAGCAGGTACGGCGACGCGCCGCGGTTCCCGACCTCGCCGAGCTGGCCAGCGCGGCGGTGCAGCGGACCGCGGCGCTGTGGCAGCGAGCGGCCGACGACGTCGATGCGCTGACTCTCCGGCTGGGCTGCGGCAAGCCGGAGAGTCAGGTGACCGTCGCCGGGCAAGCCCCAGACGTGGCGCTGGAGATTCCGGTCACGGTGCGGCTCCGCGAGATCGCCGCGCTCGGGATCACGGGGCCGACAGCGGCCGTGACCGGGCTGGCGCGAAGCCTGCTCATCCAGGCAGCCACGTTGCATGGCCCAGGCCAGTGCCGGATCGTGGTCGTCGCGCCGGGCCGCGACGAGGAATGGCGCTGGGTCCGATGGCTCCCGCACACGCTGCCGGGCTCGGGTGAGGACTGCGCAGCACTGCTCGCCGTCGATGAGCGGCAAGCCGGCGCTCGGCTTGCCGAGCTCGGCCGCACTGACCGTCCCGCGATGCCGACCCTCCTGCTGGTGGATGCGACCGCAGCGCCCGGCGCCGGGCTGCTCTCCCACGCCCTCGAACTCGTCGGCGGCCGAGCGTCGACGGTATGGCTGGCCCGCCAGCCGGACGAGCTCCCCGCCGAGTGCCGGACGCTGGCCGCGGTCGACACCGCTCCGACGCCGATCCTCACGATGACCGGCGCCGGAACGACGGTCGGCGCGATCCGTCCCGACCTGCTCTCCCGGCCGCTCGCCGAGACCGCGGCCCGCGCGTTGTCCCCGCTGCGCGACGGAAGCCTCGATGCCGCCGCCGCGCTCCCGAAGGTGGTGCCGTGGGCCGACCTGATCGGGATCGAGCTGGCCGATGCCGAGCGCGCGGTCGCCAATCTCACTCGGGCCTGGCTGGCTGGGCCCTCGACCGTCGTACCGCTCGGCCTCGGCCTCAACGGTGAGGTCGTGACGGATCTCGCCGCCGACGGTCCGCACGCGCTCGTCGCCGGGACCACAGGCTCGGGCAAGAGCGGCCTGCTCCTGACCCTGGTCGCCGGGCTAGCCGCCCGGAACCGTCCCGAGCACCTCGCCCTGCTGCTCATCGACTTCAAGGGCGGCGCGGCATTCGGTGGCTGCGAACGGCTGCCGCACACCGTCGGCGTCGTCACCGACCTCGATCCGGCATCGACTGCGCGGGCCCTGGTCTCGCTCGACGCCGAGCTCCGACGCCGGGAGCGCGTACTGGCCGCTGCCGGTGCGGTCGACCTCGACGGGTACGCCGCCGCCGCGCGGCGTACCGGAGCAACGGTGCCCGCGCCGCCGCGGCTGGTGATCATCGTCGACGAGTTTGCGACGCTCGCCGACGAACTCCCCGAGTTCATCACCGGCCTGGTCGGGATCGCGCAGCGAGGTCGCTCGCTCGGGGTCCACCTGGTGCTGGCTACGCAGCGGCCGGAAGGGATCGTCTCCGCCGACATCCGGGCCAACACCGGGCTGCGGATCTGCCTGGCCGTCACCCGCCAGGCCGACTCCCGCGACGTCATCGACGGGCCGCAGGCAGCGGCGATCGACTCTGGCCTTCCCGGACGCTGCTACCTGCGCGCCGGGCCGGGACCACTGACCCTGCTCCAGACCGCGCAGCTGAACGGATCGAGCGTTGCCGAAGGCGGCCAGCGGATCCAGCTGTCACCCAGCAGCCAGCTCGGCCGGCCGCGTCGTCCCACGGACTCGCCGGACGCGGCTCACACCGATCTGGAGCGGCTCGTCGATGTTGCCGTCGAGACCTCTCGCCGGCTGGGCTGCGTCGACCCGGTCGCTCCCTGGTTACCGCCACTGCCCGACACGCTCACCACGAGCACCCTCCCGACAGTGCCACCCGGCCGGTTGGCGTGGGGGCTGGTCGACCTCCCGGCAGATCAGCGCCAGGCGGCGCTCGAGCTGGATCTGACCGAGGGGCGGACCCGGCTGATCGTCGGATCGGCACGAGCCGGCCGCACGACGGCTCTGCGTTCGCTAGTGCTCACGGCGGCCGCCGCGCTGCCCCCCGACCGGCTACACCTGTGGCTGGTCGACGCCGGCGACGGTCTGGCGTCGCTGGACGAGCTCCCGCACAGCGGCGGGGTTGTTCCGGCGTACGACGTGGACCGACTCGAGCGGCTGTTGCGGTGGCTCACCGCCGAGGTGGGCCGGCGCCGACGGCGTGGCTGGGCCGGACTGCCGCTGCTGCTGCTCGGTGTGGACGGCTGGGAGCCGATACTCGCGCAAGCCGGTGATGTCGCGGGCGGAGCGCTGGCCGACCTGCTGCTGCGGCTGGCGGCTGATGGCCCGGCAGCCGGGCTGCACCTGGTCGTCACTGCCGGCCGCGGCGGGTTGACCGGACGACTCGGCGCCGCGACCGCTGACCGGCTGGTCTTGCGGCTCTCGGATCGCAGCGACCTGGCGCTGATCGGTGTCGCTGCCCGCGACGTCCCGCGCGAGCTGCCCGCCGGACGAGCCATTCGGACACCCGACCTGGCCACGGTCCAGGTCGCCCAGCCCGATCCGGCAACCCTGTCACGAGCGCTTGCGTGGCCGCCCGGCCGACCGCCGACGGTGCGGCGAGTGGACCCGCTGCCCGACCGGGTGCCGTTGGAGGCGGTCTCCGCTTCGACCGACCCTCGCCTGTTCCGGCTGGGGCTGAGCGTCGAGGAGCACGCTGCCGTGCGGCACGACCCGCGGGACGGCGGCGCCCTGCTCGTGGCCGGCCCGGCACGCTCGGGACGCAGCACGGCGCTGATGCTGCTCGCCCATCAGCTCGGACCCGGGCCGGTTGCTGCGCTCTGCCCCAGACGCTCGCCACTGGCGGACCTCGCGATGACCGGACTGGTGCAGCTCCCCGCCCACGACCACGACCGCGCACTCGCCCGGCTCGACGAGCTGTCCGGCGCTGGCCGGGCGATGCCGCATGTGCTCGTCGATGACGCCGAGCTGCTCGGGGACGGTCTACTCGCAGACCGGCTCTGCCAGCTCGCGCGCGGCGCCAGAGACGGCCACAACGTGGTCGTCCTCGCGGGGCTTACGGACGCTTTGGCCGCGGCGTTCCGCGGTCCGGTCGCCGAGGTACGACGCGGCCGGGCCGGGTTACTACTGCGACCGAGTGGCCCGCACGACGGCGAGCTGCTCGGGGTGCGACTGCCGCGTCGTGATTCGAGGCACGACCCGCCGGGGCGAGGCTGGTGGGCGCTGGCCGGCGACGCGACCGCGGTTCAGGTGGCGTTGCCGCCAGAACTCAGCCGGTCGCCGCTGCCGGGCGCGGGATCGGCACGGCACGCGCCTGCTCGGCCGACCGGACCGTGTTCCGTCCGGCCCGCTTGGACGCGTACAACGCCTGGTCAGCCGCGCTGAGCAGGCCGGCGATGTCGATGCCGTCGTAGGGGTACGTCGCCACACCCGCGCTCGCCGTGACCGGGATGTCCGTCGAGGCCTCTTCGACCGCCTCGCGCAGCCGCTCCGCGACCTGCATCGCGAGCCCGGAGGAGCAACCTGGAAGGACGGCCGCGAACTCCTCGCCGCCGTACCGCGCGATGGTGTCGTACTCCCGGCCGCACTCGCGCAACGCCGCCGCGACCTGGCGCAGCACGCCGTCGCCGGCGACGTGGCCGTGGCTGTCGTTGAGCAGCTTGAAGTTGTCGATGTCCAGCAGCACCACGGAGAGCCGGCCGTCCATCCGGGCGGCGCGGCTGAGCTCCCGGTCGAGCGAGCGGTCGAAGCTGCGACGGTTCGCCAGCTGGGTGAGGCCGTCGGTGACCGCCATCTGCTGCACCCGCTCGAGCAGGTTGACGTTGCGGATCGCGAGCGCGGCGTGACCGGCGTACCGCTCGGTCGTGGCGATGACCCGCCGCTCGATCCGGCTGCCGGTGCGCTGACCGGTCTCGGCGACGAGGACGGCGACAACACCGTCGGCGAGCAGCGGGACAACGGCCAGGTTGTGAGCGTCCGGCATGATCGCGGCCAGCCACGGGTCGACCGCAGGGTCGAGCTCCGCCACGAGGAGCGTGCTGCGACGGGTGTCGGACACCTGCAGCACCGACCCGTCGCCCAGGGTGAAGTCGCTGACCTCGGCGTCCAGGGTGTTGCGGGAGGTGAGCAGGCGCGGATGCGGACCGCTGACCTCGAAGATGGCCATCCGGCGGAAGCCGAAGGTGTCGCCGAGTGCTTCGAGCAGCACGTCGCCGACCGACAACGGGTCGCTCGCGTCCTCGAGCAGCCGGCCCATCTGCGCCAGCTGCTCCATCTCGAAGCGCCGACGCCGAAGCTCTCGCTCATTGATGGCGGCCAAGGAGGCGATGGTGATGGTCAGTGCCCACATCGCAAGCAGGAAGACCACCAGGCGGTACCACTGGGCGTCGCGGTCGGCGGCACCGGTGAACGGCTGGAGAATCTCGCCGGAACGCTGCAGGTAGAAGATCGACAGCTGCACCAACGAGTGCCACATCGCCATCTTCAGGCCGGTCCGGTACGACCCGAGCAGCGTCACCGCCGCCATGTGCACCATGATCAGGTAGCGCACCGGGCCGGTCCCGCCGCCCACGATGTAGGTGGCCCAGCCCAGCCACAGCCCGTCCAGGATCAGCAGTGCCCCGAACAGCCAGGCGCCGCCACCCTTTGTCGCGCGCCACGCCAACTCGAGCAACAGGCAACCGACCAGGTAGCCGCCGGTGACCTCGGCAACGATCACGAAGGACCCGCGGGGCAGCAGCGCAGCGTCGAGCACGCAGATGACGGCCATAACGATGCGCAGGACGCGCAGGTAGACAAGCCGTTCCGCCAGCGGCACCAGGTCGTGGCGCTGCGTCGTCGTGCTCATGCGCCATCCTCCTGACTTGGTGGCGGCTGGAACTCCACCAGGTCATCGGCAGCAACGGACACGAAGGCAAGTTTCGGATCGCGTCGATCGATCCGGTTCTGCACGATCAGGAAGACGATCACCAGGCCGACGAGGATCAGCGGGAAGCCGGTGCCGCCTCCGGCCTGACCGACCGCGCTCACGGCGGACTGCACCGCGTGCGCCACCGGCCCCGGCACCGGGACGACGGTCTTGATGACCTTGTGAATCGTCGGACCGGGGTTCTTGATCGCCTTGCCGATTTTGCTGATGACGTGCTGCACCAGCTTTGGCAGCAGAGCAACCGGCGCCACGACGTGCTTGTGCGAGCTCGGGTGATGACCGCCTCCGGCGACCGGCCCGGTGCCGCCGCCGCCGGGGTTCGGCTGGCCGCCGCCCGAGCCGTTGATCCACAGCCAGGACGCGGTGCCGGCCGGGCTGGTCACGCCGAGATCGTCCATCTGGGTCGCCGACAGCGTGTAGGTGCCGCTGGGCAGCGATCCCATCTGGTACGTCGGGTGGCTGCCGCAGCTGCGCGCGGACACGACGACGTGGTGACCGCTGAGGAGGGTGCAGGTCAGGGAGTCACCGGAGTCGCCACGCACCGTCCACACCGCCGTGGCCGAGTCGCCGGAGGGCGGGCTCACATCGGGCCGGCCGGGCGGGTTGCGGTCGAGGATGTGGGTGATGACGAGCGGCTGGCTCCGGTTTCCGGCCGCGTCGAAGGCGTAGACCCGCACCGTGATCGGCCCGTCGCCCAGCCCAATGAGGGAGAACGTCGTCTCCGACTGGCAGTGCTGCTGGGTGAACAACACGGTGTCGCCGCGCGACCACACGCACTGCCCAGTCGACGCGTCCGGCGGGAGCTCGAAGGTCCACTCGGGCGTGATGTCGGAGGAGATGCCATCGGTGCCGTGCAGGAGCCGAGGCGCGTGCGGCGGCGTGGTGTCCAGCGTGTAGATCGCGCCCACCGGCGTAGCTGCGGTGTGGTCCGACTGGACAGCAAAGACGACCAGCGTGTAGTCGCCATCGGCAAGGCCGGCGAGGCTGTAGGACCTGGTCCCGCCGGAGCATGGCGCGAGGCTGGAGATAGGGGTGCCGTGCTGGTCGTCACCGCGGAAGAGCTGACACTGCATCGTCGTGTTGGGGGGCTGGATCACCTTCCAGACGGGGCTGCGTGAGCGACCAGGCTGAGTGTCGGGGCTCTGGACGAACACCGTCGGCTCGAAGAACGCCTTCGGGTCCAGGGTGTAGGTCGTGTCCAGGGTCGGCACCGACGGCGGGCTGACGTTGCCAGCGAGGTCGGTGATCGTGACGATCAGCTCATAGGCACCGGTGACAGCCTTCAGGGGAATCTGGAACGGCTTCGAGGCGGTCTGGGCACAGGGCACGGGGGTGGCGACCTTGTGCGGATCGATCAGGGTGCAGGTAGCGGTCAGCCGGTCTTGGAACTGCTCCGAGGCACCGCCCGACCACTCCCAGAACGGATCGGTGTTACTCGACGGCGAGCCGCTGAGCGGGGTCACGGTCGGCGCGTCGGGCGCAACGGTGTCGAGGATGTAGGTCACGGTGTTGCTGACGGCACTGACGTTCCCGGCTGCGTCGGTGACGGTCACGGTCAGCGTGTACGACAGGTCGCCGCTGAGGCCCAGCTGCGTGGTTGCGCCGCACGACTCGACCGTTGCCGAGGCCGACGGGGTGCAGGTGTACTTGAGCCCCTGGTCGGTGTATGGGTCGCCCGCACCGTCGGCCGCGACCTTGAATGTGGGGGTGGCGTTGCTCCCCGTCCACTCGTTCGGGTCGTTCGGGTCGTTCGGGTCGTGCGTGACGTGTCCGGCTGCGCTCGTCAGCGAGAGCACCGGCGTCACTGGCGGCGTGGTGTCGAGCACGTACGTCGCGGTACCGGGCGAGCTGACGTTTACGGCGGCGTCGGTCGCCGTCACGGACAGGATGTACGAGCCGTCGGGTTGCCCGGCCAGGTTCAGCCCGGTCGAGGCACCGCAGGACGTGACCGGCACGCTCGGGACGACCGAGCAGGTGAAGGTCACTCCAGACTCGGTGTCGGAGACGGTGAACGCCGGGGTCCGTGAGTTACCCGTCGAGGTCGCCGGCGTGACCGTCGGAACGGGAGGCGCTGTCGTGTCGAGGGTGTAGCTGGCGTGACCGGGGGCGCTGATGTTGCCGGCGGCGTCCGTGGCGGTGACCGCCAGGGTGTAGACACCGTCACCGGACGAGCCAACGGTGAAGACACCCGGGCTCGCGGGACACACCGACGAGCTGATGATCGTGCCGTCGGAGTAGGTGAGCACGCAGTTCAACACGGTGCCGGACTCGTGCGCGGTGTACGTGAACGTGACCGAGTCACTGTTGCCCGGGCTGCCGGCAACGGTCACGGTCGGCGCACTCGGCGCGATCGTGTCCAGCACGTAGGACGCCGACGCGGAGCTGGTGTTACCGGCGCCGTCGGTGGCGGTCACCGTAAGGACATACGTGCCGTCGCCGTCGTCGGCGGTGTCGAATCGACCGGACGCGGGGCACGGCGCGGAGAAGATGGTTGCCGAGCCGGGACCGACCAGCACACATCCCAGCGTCACGCTCGGGTCTCCGCCCGGCTCACTGATCCCGAAGACCGGCTTCGGGTTGCTCGACGGTGACGAGGGTGCGACGACCACAGGGGTGGCTGGTGCCGTCGTGTCGAGCGTGTACGTCGCCGTCCCCGCGCTTGAGATGTTGCCCTGGGCGTCCATGGCCGTGACCGACAGCGTGTATGTCCCGTCGGAGTCACCGGCGAGGTTCAACTTGACCGAAGCAGGTCCGCCCAACACCGGGCACCGGGTGACGACCACCCCGGCCGGAACAACCGAGCAGGCGTAGGTAACACCGGGCTCGGTGTCGCTGACCGGGAAGACCGGTGCCAGTTTGTTGCTGGGCGACGCGGGCGAGGTCACGACGGGAGCCGGCGGCGGAGTGGTGTCAAGGGTGTACGTCGCGGACCCGGCCGGGCTGACGTTGCCCGCCGGGTCGATCGCCGTGACGGTCAGCGTGTACGGGCCATCGGCTGCTGCGGTCAGGTCGAGCGTGCTGGTTGCGCCACACGTCACCGGCACGCTCGGTGACGTCGTACAACTGAAGGTCGCTGTCGTGTCTGCGTCGGTGACCGTGAATCCGGGCGACCGCGAGTTGCCGATCGACGGTACGACGGTGACGACAGGCGCGGCGGGTTTCATGGTGTCGCGAACCCAGTGCACGGTGGTGGTGGCCGAGACGTTGCCCGCCGGGTCGGTCGCCGTCACCATCAGGGTGTAGGTGCCGTCGCCGAAGCCGCCCGTCGAGAACGAGCCACTGACCGGGCAGGCGCCCGTGAAGACCGTCCGACTGCCCGGCGAAGTGAGCACGCACTTCAAGGTGGCGCTCGGGTCGGTGTCGGAGATCCCGAAGCTGGGGCTGGTCGTCTTGCCGGGGGACGGTGGCACGGTCACGACCGGAGCCGCCGGCGCCGTTGTGTCGAGTGTCCACTCAACGGTGGTGGGCGTCGCGTTGCCCGCCTCGTCGGTCGCGGTGACCGTCAGGGTGTAAAGCCCGTCCTGGGTCGTCGCGAATGTCCCACCGTCGGGGCAGGACCCATTGACCAACAGAGTGCCATCGGGCGCAGTGAACACGCAGCTCAACGTCACGTCGCTCTCGGTGTCGCTGATCCAGAAGTTGGGCGTCGTGTCGAACGAAGGCGATGGCGGCGCCACGATGCTCGGTGCCGGCGGCGCGGTGGTGTCCAGCGTGTACGACGCCGAGTGCGCCGGGCTGGTGTTGCCGGCTGTGTCGGTCGCAGTGACCGAGAGGGTGTACGTGCCGTCCTGCGCGGCCCCCGTCAGGTCCAGCATCGGTGTGCCGTCGCAGTCCGAGATCGTCTCGGGCGTCGGGCCCGTAACGGTGCAGCTGAACGTGACGTTGGTCTCGGGGTCCGTGACGGTGAAGGTCGGCGTGCGTCCCTGGGCGGGCGACGTCGGGCCGGTAACGGTCGGCGCGGGAGGCGCGATGGAGTCGAGCAGATAGCCAGCCGACCCGGCGGCGCTGGTGTTGCCCGCCGCGTCGGACGCCGTGACCGACAAGGTGTACGTGCCGTCCGGGGCCGACGAGAGGTCGACCACCGGTGAGCCGTCGCAGTCCGCGACGGTGGCTGGTGTCGGGCCGGACACGGTGCAGGTGTAGGTCACGCCGGGCTCGGTGTCGGTGACGGTGAAGGTTGGCATCCGGCTGTGACCCGTCGCTGCCGGCGCCGTGACATCCGGCACCGGGGGAGCGACCGTGTCGAGGGTGTAGCTCGCACTGCTCGTGCTGCTGACGTTGCCGACCTCGTCGACCGCGGTCACCTGAAGGGTGTAGGTCCCGTCACCGCTGCCGTCGTGGAGGGCGCCGGTGTTCAGGATCCCGTCGGATGGGCAGTTGCCATTCGAGACGGTCGTGCCGTCCGGGGCGAGCAGGACGCAGTTAAGGGTCGCGCCCGACTCCGCGTCGGCCAGCTGGAACTGAGGGGTGAGGTCCTGGGACGGCGACACCGGTGCGGTGACGGTCGGTGCCGGCGGCGGGGTGGTGTCACGGGTCCAGGTCACCGTCGTCGTCACCGTGTTACCGACCGCATCGGCAGCGGTGACCGAGAAGGTGAAGGTGCCGTCAACGAAGCCGGTGGTGTCGACGTTGCCATCGGGCGGGCAGGTCCCGTTGAGGACGACGGTGCCGTCGGACGCGGTCATCAGGCAGCTCAACGTCGCGGTGGTGTCGGACTCGGTGACCGTGAACCCTGCGATCACGTCGCTCGACGGCGAAGCCGGAGCCGTGACGACAGGCGCCGGGGGTGGCGTGGTGTCGCGGGTCCACGTCACCGCGGTCGAGGTGACGTTGCCGGCATGGTCGGTCGCAGCGACAAAGAGGTCGTAGGTGCCGTCCGGCGATCCCAACGTGTCGAAGCTGCCGGAGCCCGGGCAGGCACCCGAGAAGACTGTGTTGGCGTCCGGATCGATCAGGACGCAGCTGAGCACCACTCCCGACTCGGAGTCGCTGATCCCGAACGTGGGTGACGTGTCGTTCGAGGGCGACGCCGGAATCACCACGTCGGGAGCCGGCGGCGGGACGGTGTCCAGGACGTAGCTCGACTGGGTCGCCGAGCTGATGTTGCCGGCCGGGTCGGTGGCGGTCACCGAGACGGTGTACGTGCCGTCGACGCCGCCGGT
This sequence comes from Mycobacteriales bacterium, assembly GCA_036267755.1. Lineage (GTDB taxonomy): Bacteria > Actinomycetota > Actinomycetes > JAFAQI01 > JAFAQI01 > DATAVK01. The sequence goes on along the minus strand of DATAVK010000046.1, from coordinate 12,781 downwards.
GAGGTCGAGGGTCGTCATCGCGTCGCATGCGGTCACCGACACGAGCGACGGTCCGTCGACGGTGCAGGTGAAGGCCATGCCATCCTCGGCGTCGCTCACCGCGAAGTCCGGGTGACGCGTGGAGCCCGGCGAGTCCGGCGGCGTGACGACCGGTGCAGCCGGTGCCGTCGTGTCGAGCACGTACGTCGCAGTCCCGGCCTCGCTGTCCTGACCGAACGAGTCGGTCGCGACGACGGACAGCACGTAGTGGCCGTCGGGCGCGCCGGTGAGGTCAAGGCTGCTCGTCGCGCCGCAGCTGGTCACCGTGACTGTCGCGGGTCCGCTCACGGTGCAGCCGAAGGCGACGCCGCCCTGCGAGTCGGTGACGGAGAAGGACGGGCTTCGCCCCTGACCGGTAGCAGGACCGGACACCACGGGGGCGGGAGCCGGAATGTCGAAGAGATACTCGGCGGTGCCTACCGGACTGACGTTGCCGGCCGCGTCGACCGCAGCGACCGACAAGGTGTACCAGCCGTTATCGGCGCCGGCCAGGTCGACCGTGGCCGTCGAGCCGCAACTGGCGACCGACGCCGTCGACGGGCCGTCGACCGAGCACTGGTAGCTGACACCGACCTCGGCATCGCTGACCGTGAAGGTGGGGGTGCGGTCGGCACTGGGGTTCGCTGGCGCGGTGACGTCGGGCGCCGGCGGCGCCACGGTGTCGAGCAGGTACTCGCCGGACCCGACGGTGCTGACGTTGCCTGCGACGTCGGTCTGGCTGACCGAGAGGGAGTACTCGCCATCCGGGCCGTCGGCCGGGATCTGGACGGTGGGGCTGTCACCGAAGCAGTTGCCGACCGCGACGATGGTGTCGTCAGGGTCGGTGGCGGTGCAGCTCAGGGTCGCCCCAGACTCGAGGCCGGTGAGTCGGAAGGTCGGCCGACGGTCGTGGCCGGTCGGGGTGGGGGGGGTCACCGTCGGCGCGACCGGCGCCGTCGTGTCCAACCGGTACGACGCCGAGTCCGAGGCACCGGACACCCCACCAGCGGTGGCGGTCACCGACAGCGAGTAGTCGCCGTCATCGTGACCGGACAGGTCCCCGATGTACGGCGATGTGCACGTGCTCTGGGTATCGATCGGGTGACCGTCGGGGTCGTCGAGCTCGCAGGCATCCGTGGCACCGGTCGGGGTGTCGAAAGTCCACGCCGGGGTCTGGGAGTTGTTCGGGCTCGAGGTCGTGAGCGAGACCGTCGGTGCGACTGGCGCGACGTCGACGGTCGAGCTGTCCGAGGCGGTGCCTCCGTCGACGTCAGCAGCGTCCGCATCGAAGACCGTGAACGTGTAGCTGCCGCCGGGCTGGGACGACACGTCGAAGGTGGCGGACGGGTCGCCGGACGTGCAGTCCGCCAGCGCCGACACCACGGAGCCACCGCGATCCAGCTCGCAGCTCGTCGCGGTGGCGGTGCTGGTGAAGGTCCAGGTCAGCGGGGTCGCGGTGGTCGGCGAGGCGGGCGAGGAGGTGATGGTCGGGCTGGACGAGCCGCCGGCGTAGGCCGGGACCTCTGTCGTGCCTACCAGGGTCAGCACGCTGAGGCCGAGCAGCACGGCACGAGACCAGGTAGGCCGCAGCCTGCCCAGTCCCCCGCTCCCTACCTTCTTAGCCATCAACGCGCCATCGGCCAGATTGGGCCGGATCTTGACCACCGTTTGGACGCAATTTCTCGTCGTCAAGATGCGTTGACAGCGCTACCGATATCCCGCACAATGACGGCGTCCTTGTCAAGGTAACTTGCGCCTCGCGAAGGGGGCTGGCATGGCTGCATCCATCTGGCCCTATCCGTCGTACTCCGACCGCCGCTGGCTGGGTGGCGAACGCGGCGCGGACCGGGCACTCGCCGCCGTCGTGACGGCGGTCAGGGTGACCGCTAGCGACCCCGCGGAGCCGGTCGCCACCGATCACGAGCAGACCCTGCTCAGCGGGCTGGGCCACCTCGCTGCGATCGCCGAGCGCGTCGACTGGGCGCTGCTGTCCGTGGTGGGCGAGGCCCGTGCCGAGGGTGCCACCTGGGCAGACATCGGCCGGGCGCTGGGCGTCAGCCGGCAGGCCGCCCAGCAGCGGTTCGCGCCGTGGGTGCAGGAAGCCCTGCGACGCCGCCCCCGCCCCTCACCGTCAGGCTGACGGTTAGTCGCTCAGTCGCCGGAGCCCATGTGCGGATACCGCCAGTCAGTAGCCGGCACGAAGGTCTCCTTGATCGACCGCGGGCTGGTCCACCGGAGCAGGTTCGCCGGTGACCCCGCCTTGTCGTTGGTCCCGCTCGCCCGGGCACCGCCGAACGGCTGCTGCCCAACGACGGCCCCGGTCGGCTTGTCGTTGACGTAGAAGTTGCCGGCGGCGTAGCGGAGCAGGTCCGACGCCTCGGTGATGACCGACCGGTCCCGGGCGAAGACAGCGCCTGTGAGGGCGTAGGGAGTGGCGGTGGCGGCCTGCCGAACCACTGAGTCGAAGTCGCCGTCGTCGTACACGTGGATCCCGAGGATCGGGCCGAAGTACTCGGTGGTGAACAGCTCGTGGGTGGGGTCGGTGCCGGTGATGACCGTCGGCGCCACGAAGTAGCCCTCGCTGTCGTCGGCAGCGCCACCCGCCACGATCTGCAGGGCGTTGTCCGCTCGAGCCCGGTCGATGACCCCGGACAGCCGGGAGAAGGCCCGTCGGTCGATCACGGCGCCGAGGAAGTTGGAGAAGTCGGTGGGGTCGCCCATCGGAAGCGACTCGACGTCCGCCACCAGGTCGTCGCGCAGCCGGGACCACACCGACCGCGGGATGTAGGCCCTCGACGCGGCCGAACACTTCTGCCCCTGGTATTCGAACGCGCCACGGACCAGCCCGACCCGCAGCGCGTCGACGTCGGCGGACGGATGCGCGATGACGAAGTCCTTGCCACCGGTCTCGCCGACCAGCCGCGGGTAGCTGCGGTAACTGGGCAGGTGCTCGCCCACGGTCTGCCACAGGTGCCGGAACGTCGCGGTCGATCCCGTAAAGTGCACACCCGCCAGGTCGGGATGCACCAGGGCCACGTCGCTCACTGCCGTCCCGTCACCGGTGACCAGGTTGATGACGCCCGGCGGCAGGCCCGCGGCCTCTAGCAGCCGCATCGTCAGATGGGCCGAAAACCCTTGTGTCGGTGAGGGTTTCCACACCACCGGGACACCCATCAGGGCCGGCGCGGTCGGCAGGTTCGCGGCGATCGAGGTGAAGTTGAACGGCGTGATGGCGAGCACGAAGCCCTCGAGCGGCCGGTGGTCGGTGCGGTTCCAGATCCCGGGAGCCGAGATCGGCTGCTCGGCGAGGATCCCGCGGGCGAAGTGCACGTTGAACCGCCAGAAGTCCGCCAACTCGCAGGCCGCATCGATCTCGGCCTGGAAGCTGGTCTTCGACTGGCCGAGCATCGTGGAGGCGTTGATCCGGTCACGCCACGGGCCGGCCAGCAGGTCCGCCGCCCGAAGGAACACCGCTGCTCGCTCGTCCGCGGGCAACGCCCGCCATGCCGGACCGGCTGCCAGCGCGGCGTCGACCGCGGCACCGACCTGGCTGTGGGTGGAGTTCCAGGTGTGCCCCAGCACCTTGGCGTGCTGGTGCGGCGCGACGACGTCGACGGCCGGGCCTGAGCCGACCACCTGCTCGCCCCCGATCGTCATCGACAGGTCCACCGGGCCGGCCGCGACGAGCTCCTTGAGGCACGCCTCGAGCGACTCACGCTCCGGCGAGCCCGGGGCGTACTGGCGGACCGGCTCGTTGACCGGTGTGGGCACTGAAGTCAGAGCGTCGATCACCCATCCATCCTGCCACCGGCGCCCGTGGGCGAGCTGCTAGTCCAGGCCGAGCACGTGCGGCAGCTCCTGGACCCCGTACCAGCCCAGCTCGGTGGCGGCGGCCTCGTCGAGCGCGAACCGCGCGTCCTCGTCCCCGATCGCGGCCCTGGCGAGATTCGCGACCGCCGTGGCCACCACGACCTCGGCCCCCGCGTCATCGAGCAGGGCGCTCGCCCACCCGGACCGTGGCACCGGAGCCGACAGCCGGACGGCGGCGCGCTCGGGGACCGGCATCGGCTCCACCTCGCTATCGGCGACATCGGCGGCCAGCACGACGCGGCGCCGGGGCGCCGTCGGGTCCGAGGCGATCAGCTCGACCGAGCCGCCGGCTGCAGCGACCTGCGCGACGTGCTCGAGCTCGTCGATGTCACCCTCGCGGTACCACTCGCGCAAGGCGGGGGTGACGGCGTACGCCGGCCCGCCGGGTAGCGCAACGCCGTCGGCAAGCCAACGGATGATCAACGGAAGGGTGGCCGGGAGGTACACGCGCATGGCGACGCCGGTCAGCCGGCGGCAGGCATCCGCGCGACGCCGGGTCCGTCGAGTGCGGCCGCCGTCGTGCGCAGCGCGACGTCGAGGACGTGGGTGCGTCGCCGGTGATCCATCAGGTTGATGCCGATCGCCTCCAGGTCCTCACGACCGGGACCGAGCAGCGTGACCGCGGTCCCCTGCCGTCGTACCTTGCCGGCCTCGTGCAGCACGCGCTTGGTCATCGCCCGGCGGAACCGTCGCTCCATCCGGCCCAGCACCGACGACGGGTCGTCGTAGTCGAAGGAGATCATCGGCGCCAGGACGACGACCTCGTCGAGCCCCTGACCGGCCAGCAGGTCCAGCGACGTCGGTGAGCACGCACCGCCGTCGACATACCGGCGCCCATCGATCGTGATGGGGGTGTACCAGCCCGGGATCGAGCACGAGGCCATGACGGCGTCCGCGAGCGGCGCCGGCGGGGCGGAGGGCCGCCCGAAAGCCACCCGCCGGCCGGTGTCGTAGTCCATCGCCACGATCCAGGTGGCGGGGTGCTCGGCCCAGTCGCCGTCCGGACTTACCATCCGGATCAGGTCGCCGACGGGGGTCAGCGACCCGCGACCACGAGGCGCCAGGCCGGCCAGCGCCGCGAGGATCGGCATTCGGCTGGGGTGCCGGACTGCACGGCCCAGCAACGCTTTCGAGCCGATCCCGGGCCGGGGCAGCGGCGGCAGCGCGCCGCCGCTCGCGGTGTCGTGGTCGAAGTCGATCCGCGGGTCGCCGGGTGCCAGCACACCTCGCTGATGGTTGAGCAGCGTGTCCACACCCAGCCCGGACCCGAGCAGGGCCGCGAGCACCGAGCCGGCGGAGGTGCCGACCAGCACGTCGGCCTGGCGCGGGTCCCAGTCGTAGGCGTCGGACAAGGCGCTGAGCGCGCCGATCATCCACGCGGCGCCGAGCACGCCACCGCCACCGAGGACCAGTCCCCGTCGTACCGGGGAGGTGGACGGCGTCACGTCACCGTCTCCATCAGCTCGGCGAGTGCTTCCTCGATGCACAGGGCGAGGACGTCGACGTCGGGCATGGCGTCGCGGTCGGCGTTGAGGCCGTAGTAGACGCCACCGTTGTACGACGTCAGGCCGATCGAGACGGCCTGGCCCTTGGCCAGCGGCACGACGGGGTAGCAGTCGAGCATCTGTGCCCCCGCGGCATACAACGGGAACTGCGGGCCTGGCACGTTGGTCACGACGACATTGAACAGCCGCCGGCTCAGTCCCGACGCCAGCCGCGCCGCGGCCGAGTGGATCGTCGGCGGCGCGAAACCCGACAGCGCGATGAGCGCGTCGGCTCCCACCGCCTGCCCGGACTCCTTGTGTGCCGTCATCGCGTAGCTGACCTGGTGCAGCCGGACGACCGGGTTCGGCTCACCGACCGGAAGGTCCACGAAGTACGACGAGACCCGGTTACCGAGCGATCCACCCTGCGCCTCGCTGCGGACGCTGACGGGCACCATGGCTCGCACCGTCGTCGCCGGGACGACCGCTTCACCGCGGGTCAGCAGCCAGGCCCGCAACGCGCCCGCGACCGCCGTGAGGACGACGTCGTTCACCGTCCCGCCGTGGGCCTTGCGGATCCGCTTGTAGTCGTCGAGCGTTGTCGCGGCCATCCCGTACCGTCGCTGTTCGCCGATCTCGGCGTTGAGCGGGCTCTCCGGCGCCACCCGCAACGACGAGCGGGCGACCGCGGCGACCCCACCGACGGTCTCGAGGGCGCGCTCAGCCGTGGCCCGGACGTCGGCGACCCCGCTGCGCACCGTGTCGACCAGCTGAGTCGGCCGGCGCAGCGTGTCGGTGATCGCGCCAGCGACCAGCCCGAGCCGGCTGGGTTCGTGCTCGGGGGTCCAGTGGTCCTCCGGCAGGTCCCGCGGAGTGGGCGACGTGTCGAGGATCAGCGTGCCGATGTCGATAGCACTCACACCGTCGACCATCGCGTGATGGGTCTTCGTGATGATCGCGAAGTGGCCGTCGGCGAGTCCCTCGACGAGGTAGATCTCCCACAGCGGCCGGTTGCGGTCCAGCTGCCGCGACTGCAGCCGGCCCACCAGCTCGCGGAGCTGATCGTCGCTGCCCGGCCGTGGCAGCGCGCTGCGCCGCACGTGGTAGTTGATATCGAAGTCCTCGTCGTCGACCCAGACCGGGTTGGCGAGGTGGCCGGGAACCCACCGGACCTTCTGTCGATAGCGCGGGACCAGGGCGATGCGCCGCGAAACCAGCGCGCACAGCGCGTCGTAGTCGAACTGCATGTCCGACGGCGGGACGAACCTGGCCACACCGCCCACGTGCATGGCCGTCGTCGGCGTCTCCAGGTACAGGAAGGAGACGTCTAGTGCGGTGAGCCGCTCCGTCACTCCGAGCGCCGTTCGGTCACGACACAGTCTCGCACTTCGGCGAGGATCACCGCAGCGCGAGCCCGAACAACGCTTCCAGCGCACCGATCGTGCCCTCGGCATCCACGTGGTGCACACCCACCATGCCGGCGGCCTCCGCGCCGCGGATGTTGGGCGAGAGGTCGTCGACGAACACGCACTGGTCGGGCTCGACGCCGAGCCGCCGAGCGACCAGGGCGTAGATCTCGGGCTCTGGCTTGCGAAGCCCGACCTCGCCGGAGATGACGACCGCGTCGAAGAGCTCGTCCCACCCCTCTCGCGGATAATCCAGGCCCCACGAGTTCGACAACAGGGCGGTAAGCACGCCGGCCGAACGCGCCCGGCGCAACGCCGTCAGCATTGGCACTTCGCCGGCGTCGAAGCCCGCGAACATCCGGGTCAGCAGCCCGCTGCCGTCGACCGCGCCGCCGTCGGCGGAACGCAGCCGAAGCGCGAGCTCGGCCTCGAACTCCGCGGCCGCCAGCTCGCCGCGTTCCAGCGCGTGGAGTGGGTTGCCGGTGCCGGTTGCGTCGTACGCCGACCCGAGCCATTCCTTCATCACGCCGCGGAACTGCGCCACGTCGATGCCGTCGGCCGCACACCACTGCGCCATCGCGTCCGCGAGCGGGGCGGTGAGGACCCCGCCATAGTCGACGACGAGGGCCGCTGGCTCAGCCACCCGACGCCGACGCGGCGCTCGCCGGACAGCTCGGAGTCGGTGTGGCGGACGCACGATCCGCGCGTTCTGCCGCTCGCACGGCGGTCGGACTCGCCAGCCCGCGCCACTTGGTGCCGAGATCGAGGTCGAGCACGCCCTTGCCGTTCACCTTGACCAGCACCGGCCGGTCGACCTGTGCCGCGACCGACTTGGCCTGCTGCGCCCGGTCGGCGGAGTAGCGCACCGTCGCGGTGCCCGTGACCTTGACCGAGGTGTTGCCGACGCCGTGGACGCGGAAACCACGGTGGTGCAGCGCCACGGCGACCTCTGCCGCGAGGCCCTCCCGCACGGTGGAGTTGCGGACCCGCAGCGAGACCGTTCGCGCCGCGGGTATCGGCGGTGGCGGACTGCTGGTCGGACACAGCGGCTGCGAGGCGGTGGGGCTCGATGACCGCAGGTGTGGCCAGACGTACCGGTCACCGACGTACCCGAGCGCCGCCAGCACCACGAGTGCCAGCGCGACAAGCGGCCAGCGTGGACGGCCGCGGCGACGCCGCGGCACCAAATCCCCCCGCCCGAGGATGCTCACGGGTGACGATCGTAGGAGACTGGCGCGTCAACCCCCAGGAGGTCATTCGTGGATTTCGCTCTGTCCGCCACCGCCGAGGACTATGCCAAGCGGCTCAATGACTTCATGGACTCCCACATCTACCCGGCTGAAGCGGTCTACCGGGACCAGCGGCGGGAGCTCGCGGCGGAGGGCCGCACCCACCACGTGCCCCCCGTGATCGAGGAGCTCAAGCCGATCGCCCGGGAACGCGGGCTGTGGAACCTGTTCCTGCCGGATGTCTCCGGGCTGAGCAACGTCGACTACGCGCACCTCGCGGAGATCACCGGCCGGTCGGTGCACATCGCGCCGGAGGCGATCAACTGCGCCGCGCCTGACACCGGCAACATGGAGGTGCTGCACCTGTTCGGCACGTCCGAGCAGAAGGAACGCTGGTTGCAGCCGCTGTTGGACGGCGAGATCCGGTCTGCCTTTGCCATGACCGAGCCCGCCGTGGCGTCCTCCGACGCGACGAACATCTCGCTGGAGATCCGGCGCCAGGACGACGAGTACGTCATCAACGGCCGGAAGTGGTGGATCAGTGGCGCGGCCGATCCGCGATGCGCCGTGATGATCGTGATGGGGAAGACCGACCCGAATGCGAACACCTACACCCAGCAGTCGATGGTGCTGGTCCCCATGGACACGCCGGGGGTCACCGTCGTACGTCCGTTGCCGGTTTTCGGCTATCAGGACCAGCACGGCCACTGCGAGATCACGTTCGAGGACGTGCGGGTGCCGGTCACGAACCTGATCGGCGAGGAGGGCAGCGGCTTCATGATCGCGCAGGCGCGGCTGGGGCCGGGCCGGATCCATCACTGCATGCGGGCGGTCGGGATGGCGGAGCGCGCCCTGGAGCTGATGTGCCGCCGGGCGGTGTCGCGGGTGGCGTTTGGTAAGGAGCTGGCCCGGCAAGGCGTGGTGCAGCAGCAGATCGCGGAGTCACGGATGGCGATCGAGCAGGCCCGCCTCATGACGCTCAAGACCGCGTGGCTGATCGACACCGTCGGCGCTCGCGGTGCCCGCAGCGAGGTGGCCGCGATCAAGGTGATCGCGCCGCGAATGGCCTGCGAGGTCATCGACCGGGCGATCCAGGTCCACGGTGGCGGCGGGGTCAGCGATGACTTCCCGCTGGCCGAGATGTACGCCGGTGCCCGCACACTGCGCATCGCGGACGGCCCGGACGAGGTCCACGTCCGCTCAGTGGCTCGCCAGGAGCTTGGCCGCTACCTCCAGGGCTAACCCACGTTCCGCGATGATCATGACGCTTTCGTCGCGACGCGCCCAAGACGCAGCGGCGGTTCGCGACGAGATCGTCATGATCATCTTTGGGTTAGAGGGTCAGAGGCGGCCGACGAAGCGGCGGCGGGCAGGAGCGGTACGTCGGCCCACGAGGCTCGCTGCCAGGTCACGCAGCGCCTTGCGGGCCGGCGAGCCCGGCGCGGTCTCGGCCAACGAGCGCCCAGCGGCGAGCGCGGCGTCCAGCGCCGCCGGATCATCGGGGATGACATGCATCGCGGCGACCCCGGCGTACCGCTCGAGCGCTCCGGCGATTTCGCGGCGCGGGTCTCCGGGGCCGACCACGCCCTTGCGCAGCCGGTTGACCACCGTGAGCGGCACCAGACCCGGCACCGCCTCAGCGAGCTCCGCTCGAGCGCGGACGTAGCGCTGCAGCCCGATCGGGTCGGCGGCGCTCACCCCCAACACCGTGTCGGCCGCGTCGAGCACGGCCAGCGTGGCCCCGTTGCGGCGAGGCGCCGTCGTGTCGTACGCGAGCTCCTCGTCCTGCTCGAGGCAGAAGCCGCAGTCGGCGACCGTCACGGAGGCCAGCTGCCGGGCCAGACGGAGGACGACGTCGAGTGCGGCTGGCCGGAGCTCTGGCCAGCGGTCGGATCGCGAGATTCCGGTGAGCACTCGCAGGCCGGGCCGCACCTCGACCGCGAGTCGCCGGAGCGCCGCGACGTCGAGGGTTCCGGCGTTCGCCTGCCGACAGGCTGCCGCCAGTCCGGGTGACTCGTCGAGCAGCCCCAGCGACTGCGCGACGACACCGCCATAAGTGTCGACGTCGACGAGCAGCACGGTCTCACCGAGCTCGGCCAGCTCCACCGCCACGTTCACCGCGACCGTCGTCCGGCCCGGCGCCCCGGTCGGCCCCCACACCGCGACCAGCCGGCCGCCCGCGACCAGGTCGTCGGGCTCCGGCGTCGGGTCCTCCGGCAACAGGGGCAGGGCGGTCGCGGGGTCGCCGTGGTCCCGGGCCGACCGACCGGAGGGCGGCTGCGCGGCCAGCTCAGCCACCGCCGCCATGACCGCAGACGTCACCGCGGCCGCGCCGGCATCGTGCGGCAACACCTGACCGACACCGAGCTGGCGAAGCCTGATCTCGGCCTGCTCGTCTCCCGTCGCCACCAGTCCGACGACGGCCACCCGGGCGAGGGCGAGCCGCGTCAGGGCATCGCGGTCAAGTCGACGCAGATCAGCGGAGAGCACGACCGCGCGGGCGAGCCCCGAAGCGGCTGCGGCGAGCAGGTCAGCGAGATCCACGCAGCGCCGGACCACGGTGACGCCGTGCTCGCTCCCGTGCAACGCGGAGACGAGGTCGGCCTCCCAACGGGCGTCCGATACCGCGGTCAGGACGGGTACGCCGGTCATGGGGCGCCGGTGCCGTCGCTCGCAGGTGAGGCGACCACGCCGGTCGGCGTGACCGGGACCCGGGCCAGGTCGATGGTGCCGGCCTCGGCGGCATGGACGACGGAGCGAACCAGTCCGGTCGGAACCGAGAGGACCACCGACTCCGTCGCGCTGCCGGAGAAGCTCCGCGCGCCGGAGTCGTAGGAATCGACCGGCACGGCCGCGGCCACCAGAGCCGGCGCGGGCACCGCCGAGCCAGCCGTGGCCTTCGGCGTGAGGTACACGTCGACCAAGTCACCGTGACCGAGGTTGTCCGGCAGGTGACCGGGCTCGACCGGCAGCGTCACGAACCGGCTGCCACCCACGACGGGCGTCGATGCCGACAGGGCATTGCGAGGAACCAGCTCGTGGGCCCCGACGTACCGCGTGACCACGTACCCCACCGGAGCCGCGCCATCGGCGGCGACATACGCGGCTCCATCGCCGTCGAACCGGACATGCCCCACCTGCAGGTCACCCGACGCGAGGTGCTCGCCGGGGACCAGCGGGTGGCTGGCGACGTACACCGCCGTCTCGTGACCGGCCGAGGCGAAGAGCCTGGCGCCGACGACGACAGCGACCAGCACGAGCAGCACGCCGAGGACGAGCCGGCCGTCACGCCACCTCGGCGTCGGGAGTCGGGCAGCCCTCGGCGACGCGTCAGTCCCCCGTGGTTGCCGCATCCGGACATCTTGCCCGACAGGCTCAGTCATCGACCATGGTTCTCCACAACCTCCACCCGGCCGGGTGACGGGCTGTGGACGGTCGCCGTCGAACGTCGCCTGCGAATGGCAGACTCGGCTGCCATGGACGGTCCCCGGTTCCTCCAGCTGACCGACGTCGCGGAGGTCCTCAACATCTCCGCCGCCCAGACCTACGCGCTGGTCCGAAGCGGCGACCTCCCGGCCATCAAGGTTGGCGGCCGCGGCCAGTGGCGGGTCGAGCGGGAGCAGCTCGAGGCCTACATCGCGCGGGCGTACGACGAGACCCGTGAGTTCGTCACCAAGCATCCCCGCGGCCGCGGCGAGGAGTCGGCACCGCCGGTCGGGTAGCGCGTCAGGACGGGCGGACCATCGACAGGCCCGTCATCGCGACACAGCTGACCGCGCGCACGGCGGCGTCACGCCTGGGCTCACCCGCCGGGTGCAGCGCGACGTCGATGAAGTCGGCGCCGACCCGGTCGACCGTTCCGTCGAGCTGGCTACCGTCCCGCAGCAGCACCGAGACCGGCGAACGGTCGCGGGCGATGGCCCGCAGGGCGTGTCCGAGGTCGAGCCGCGACAGCACGGGCCCGTCGCTGCCGGGCTCCGTGGTGGCGCGTGGGAGACCGGCCACCGCTTGCACCGCCTCACGGACCACCAGCGCCGGCGGTCCCGAGGGTGGCAGCAGGAGCAACCAGTCCGGCCCGACCCGCTCCAGCCGACCCGTAAGCGCTCCCGCCCCTGCGACCGTCACCGTCAGCTGCGCACCGAGGCTCGCCCGAAGCCGGTCGACCAGACGTAGCCGGGCCACCTCGCGCCGGGTCCGGTCCGCCACCTCACCGGCCAGCTCGGCCCGTGCCGCCGCCTCGAGCTGCCCCTCGACGTCGTCGAACAGCCGCTCCCAGCGCATGCGCCTCATCCTGTCATGAGGTCCGTCCACAGGTAAACGCAGGCTATTGACATCAAACGGGTGATGTGTGACTTGACAAACCCATAGGTTAGGCTCCAGAATAGGTACCATGAGCAAGCAGGAGTTTTCGATCCCGGCGCTGATGGGCCGTCTCGGCTCCGAGGCTGACGCCTACAAGTTGCTGGAAGAGCTGCGCTGGGGCTTCGATCCGAAGTCAGACGCGCCGTGCCCGCACTGCGGCGTCATCGGTGGGCACTACTTCCTGACTCCCGCGAACGGCACCGACCGCAAGACCCGCATGACGACAGAGAACGGCAAGACCTCTCAGCGTCGCGTCTGGAAGTGCCACGCCTGCCGCAAGCAGTTCTCCGTGCTGACCGGGACGATCTTCCACGGCTCCAAGATCAGCGTCCGCACCTGGGTTCTGGTCATTCTGGAGATGTGCGCCAGCAAGAACGGTGTCAGCGCCCGCGAGATCGAGCGCAAGTACGAC
>DATAVK010000045.1:0-12427 GCA_036267755.1 Mycobacteriales bacterium | reverse complement strand
GGCCGAGCGGCTCGACAGCGGTGAGGTCGCACTGGTCGTGGACGACCTCACGGAGGCGAAGCGGGTCGAGGCGGTACGCCGGGACTTCGTCGCGAACGTCGGGCACGAGATCAAGACGCCAGTCGGCGCGCTGCAACTGCTGGCCGAGGCGGCGATGGATGCCCGTGACGATCCCGATGCCGTGCAGCGGTTCGTCGGGCGGATGCAGCACGAGGCGCAACGGCTCGCCCGGCTGGTCCAGGAGCTCATCGACCTGTCCCGGCTGCAGGGCGGTGAACCGCTTCCCGCTGCGACCGAGGTAAGCGTCGACGCGATCGTCGAGGAGGCGATCGACCGGGCCCGACTCGTCGCCGAGGCCAAGAACATCCGGGTCATCAGCGCCGGCGAGCACGGCCACATCGTCCGCGGCGACGAGCGCCAGCTCGTTACCGCGGTGTCCAATCTGCTCGACAACGCCGTCGCCTACAGCCCGGAACGGACCCGGGTGATCGTGACCGTCCACGCCCGCGAGGGGGTCATCGAGATCGCGGTCACGGACCAGGGCATCGGGATCGCGGCGGAGGAGCAGGAACGCATCTTCGAGCGCTTCTACCGGGTCGATCCGGCGCGCTCGCGGGCCACGGGCGGGACCGGTCTCGGTCTCGCCATCGTCAAGCACACGGTCGGCAACCACGGGGGAGAAGTGACGCTGTGGAGCCAACCCGGCTCCGGCAGCACCTTCACCATCAGACTGGTGGCTGTCGTTCCGTCTCGTCAGGAGGCTGTAGTCACGTGACCCGCATCTTGGTCGTCGAAGACGAGGAATCGTTCTCCGACGCCCTGGGATACATGCTGCGCAGGGAAGGGTTCGAGGTCGCGCTGGCTGCAACCGGCCCGGATGGCGTCGAAGAGTTCGACCGCAACGGCGCTGACCTGGTCTTGCTCGACCTCATGCTGCCCGGACTGTCGGGTCTGGAGGTCTGCCGGGCGTTGCGGCAACGCTCCGACGTCCCGGTCATCATGCTGACCGCGAAGGACGCTGAGGTGGACAAGGTCGTCGGGCTCGAGATCGGCGCCGACGACTATGTGACCAAGCCGTTCTCGGCTCGTGAGCTGGTCGCGCGGATGCGGGCCGTGCTGCGACGCCGCGGTGCCGAGCCGGAAGACACCGGGTCCTCGGTCCTCGAGTCGGGCCCGGTCCGGATGGACGTCGACCGGCACGTGGTGAGCGTGGGCAGCGAGAACGTCGCGATGCCGCTCAAGGAGTTCGAGCTGCTCGAGTTCCTGCTCCGCAACGCCGGCCGCGTGCTGACCCGTGGGCAGCTGATCGACCGGATCTGGGGCAGCGACTACGTCGGCGACACCAAGACCCTCGACGTCCACGTGAAGCGGCTGCGGGCCAAGATCGAGCCCTCGCCGTCGGCGCCTCGTCACCTGCTGACGGTGCGGGGGCTGGGGTACAAGTTCGAACCCTGATCGCCGTACGCTTGCGCGCGTGAAGGTCTCGGACGTGATGAGCCGCGCGAGCGTGACCGAGTCGCCGGCCGACTCCCTGACCGCGGCCGCCGACCGGATGTGGGCCAAGCAGACCGGGTCGTTGCTGGTCATGGACGGCGACCAGCTCCTCGGCATCATCACGGAACGTGACGTGATGAAGGCTGTCGCCCGAGGCGACGACCTGGCGAATACCCCGGTGAGCGCGGTCATGACGACGTCGGTCCTGACCGTGACGCCTGACACGTCGCTCCAGCAGGCGGCCCGCCACATGGCCGACCGTTGGATCCGGCACCTTCCCGTGGTGGTCGATGGTGCGGTGATCGGGATGGTCAGCCAACGCGACTTGTGCGGCGCCTTCGCCGCCTCTACCGAGGGCTGAATGACCGAGCCGACCGAGCCGACAGAGCGCGCCGAGCGCGCCGAGCCGGAATCCAGCTCCGACGAACGCCCGGTCGGATGGGGTGACGAGCGTGAGGATCCGTCGTACGACGAGGACGCCGGCGATGCCGACGACCAGCGCCTGATCGCGGAGCGTCCACCCCACCACGACCGCCCCGACTAGCCGCCTCCCGATTTCTTTGGGTCTGGGGGACTGACCAGGGGGGCGGGGCGGGGTCAGGCTGGCACGACGTCCCGGGTGCAGTACGCGCACACCGACGCGCTCACCGGGATAGACGAGACGCAATGGGGGCAGTCGCGGGTCGGAGTCGGCTCGTCGGGCGACGGCTTGTAGCGGTCCATCAGGTGGTTGATCGGCACGAGCACGAAGAAGTAGATGACCGCGGCCACGATCACGAACGCGATCACGGCGTTGATGAAGTCGCCGTAGCGGAACTGCGAGTGGTGGATCGTGAAGGTGAGCTGGCTGAAGTCGGCCTTTCCGGCGAGCGCCGCGATGATCGGTGTCAGCAGGTCGGCGGTGAAGGCCGCGACCACGGCGGCGAACGCCGCTCCAATGACCACCGCGATGGCCAGGTCGACCACGTTGCCTCTGAGCAGGAACTTCTTGAAGCCGGCCACGATCGATGTCCCCTTCCGGTGCCGAGCCAGATTGCTCGTGGCGGACAGTCTGCTTTATCCGGTGTGGCGGCGGCTATCCCTTGTCGCCGCGTACCGCCACGGACAGCCGGGCACCGCTAGCGGCCCCCGCGAGCGCCGCTGCCTGGGTCGTCGTCGCCGCGACCACGACCAGCCCACCCTCACCACCTGGCACGGCCAGCACCCGCACACCGCGCACCACGCTCGTGGTCGTGGCAGCGCCGGCATCTTGCGGGTCGGCGGCGGCCAGGACGTCGACACGATCGCCGGGCTGCACGAGCGCCGTCGTTGCCGGGCCGTCGGTCACGCGGACGGGAACGGCGACCAGACCGGACCGGCCGAGGGCGCTCAGCAGCGATGTCGAGAGCAGCCGGACGTCGGTGAGCGGTTCCCCGCGGCGTACCGGTGCTGCCAGCATCCGGCCCGCGATCGGTCGGGTCGCCGAGAACGCGCCAGTGGGAACGTCAGCGGTGGGCAGCCGCTCCGCCCGCAGGTCGCGGGCTTCCAGTGGAGCGCCTCCGGCGAGGTCGCGGCTGGCGGTCCAGATCCGGACAGTCGCCGGGGTCGCCGGGCGTAGGGCGGTCAGTGAGCAGACCACCGCGACGGCCGCCGACAGGGCCGCTGCAGATCGCCGGTACGGCGTGAGCCGCTGCACCAGCACCGACCGGCCGATCGGCGTACCGAGGTCCATGGGCGCACGCTAGGCACCTGATGTCGCCGGGCGCCCCGGGGAAGGTCAGCTGTGGAAGGCGGAGTCCTATGCGACCTTGCTGCCGTCACCCGTGGACGACTTGGAGCCGCCCGAGGACTTCGAGGTCGTCGACTCGCCCGACGTCGAGGCACTCGATCCGGATCCGTCCTTGCCGGAGCTGCTGCCGCTCGACCCCGACGAGTCGCCGGAGCTGTCGCCGCTCGAGGACGAGGTCTCCCCGGTCGCAGCGCCATCCTTTTTCGCGGTCGTGGGCTTGGACGACGACCGGCTGTCGGTCTTGTAAAAGCCCGAGCCCTTGAAGACGACCCCTACCGCCGAGAACAGCTTGCGTAGCTGCCCGTTGCAGACCGGGCACACGCTCAGCGGCTCATCGGTGAACTTCTGCACGGCCTCCAGCTCGTCGCCACATTCGGTGCAGCGGTACTGATAGGTCGGCATCGTCTTCTCCTCATGCAGCTGGCACTCGCCAGGGGTGACTGCTAATTGTGCACCGTCCACCGGCCGTTTGCCTAGAAAGCCACGTGTTGAGTGTGACTGGCCACGCTCGCACTGCCTCGGACACGAGGGCACAAGTCGCTGGAAAGGGGGATATGGTTCGCAGCGAGCTCTGCAGCGAGCGACTCCTTTCGGATCGGCGGCCTCAATCCGGCTGTCATCGGCCCCCGCGAGGTGCTGGATGGGCAAGGACGGACAGCTCGAGCGTTGTTGCGACCATCACGCCGACTGGACGGTGCTCCGCGAGCACCTCGTCGCCAGCTTCCCCAGGCTGGATCCGGTCGCGGTGGGCGCGGAGATCGATCGAGCTCGGGCGGCCGTCGAGCGGTTCGGCCTGCTGGCCCCCGAAGGAATCGACACCGCCGAGAGGGTGGCCCGCAACCAGCTGCTGCTTGTGACCGGCGAGCGATCCGCCAGCAGCCGGCTCGATCCGGAGATCCACCAGCGCGCTCACCCAGACGCTGCAAGCGGGTAGGTCAGACGTCTCAGCGCGCGCTCGTCAACCCCGACGTGCCCGGGCTCATCTCGCCTCGTGGCCCTGAACCGTATCCAGCGAGGGCGATGCGGGCTTCCCGTTCGAGCACCTGGCGGTAGGCCGCAACGTTCGGCAACTGACGCGCGGCAATGGCTCGGGCATCCCCGACCTTCTCGTAGACCACCGAGTGAGGGAGGTGAGGGAACTCAGCCGCGATCGTGTCGGCGGCGCTCAGCAACGCCGTACTGACCTGGGATCGCGTATATAGGTCGGTCGCCCGAGAAGCCATGTGATCCACCTCCGCAGAAGGGCCGACTCCCCCGGGCCGGCCCAGAAATCAGACCCTGCCGCGCGCTGCTCGACGGTGTTCCCTCAATGTACGCCCGGTTCTCCAGGTCGGAAAATACTCAAACCCGTCGCCAATACGTGCACCAAGCAACTGTTGCGTGGGTAAGCGGATGGGTAGATCACGGCCGCGGCTAAGGCCTGGACACCGGGTGCCGACAAAGAGGCACAATGGAGCACATCACGTAGAGAGCCGGTCGTATCCGATGCACCTGCCCCGCCCCACGCCACGCAACGGCGCCATCGCGCTGTCCGCGCTGGCGGTCGTGGTCATTGCGGTGGTCGTCGCGCTCCTTGTGTCGGGTGGCTCGTCCGGCACCTCGGCGGGTCTGTCGAGCCCACAACGACCGATCCCCAAGGTCAGCCTGAAGGTGGCCTACCAGCACCACCGGACGCTTCCCTACGCCAAACGGCTGCGACTGAGCCTGAAGAATGGAACCTTCAGCGCCGTCTCAGTGACCGAGTCGACCGGGCAATCGGTGGCCGGAACCTTCAACAGCTCCCGCTCGATCTGGCGGAGCACCGACAGCTTCGCGCCGCTGACCCAGCTGACCTCGACCGTGAGCTACGTCGATCTCGGCGGCCGACACACGACGCGGACCTGGCACGACGCGACGACCGACAGCAAGAAGCACATCGACGCGCTGCTCTCGCCCGGCGCCGGCGACTCCGTCGGCGTAGGTTCGCCGGTCGTCGTCACGTTCGATCAGGTCGTGCCCACCTCGATGCGCGCCGCGGTCGAAAAGCGGCTGGCCGTGACCACCTCGCCGTACGTGGTCGGCGCGTGGCACTGGATGAGCGACCAGGAGGTGCACTGGCGGCCCCCGACGTACTGGAAGACCGGGACCAAGGTGAAGATCTCCTCGGACCTGCAGGGGCTCTCCTTGGGCCACGGAATCTGGGGAGCGCAGGGCCACCACAGCACGAGGTTCAAGGTCGGGGCGTCTCACATCAGCGAGGCCGATGTCGCCACCGACCAGATGCGGGTCTACGACAACGGCCGGCTGATCAGGACGCTGCCGTTCAGTGCCGGCGCACCGGAGTGGCCCACGAAGGACGGCGTTCACATCGCCATCGAGAAGTCACCGACGGTGATCATGGACTCGGCGACGGTCGGTATTCCGAAGGGCAGCCCCAACTACTACTACGAGGTCGTCAACTGGGACGTCCGGATCTCCGACGGCGGCGCCTTCGTCCACTCGGCGCCGTGGTCGGTGGCCCACCAGGGACACACCAACGTCTCGCACGGGTGCATCAACCTGAGCCCGACCAATGCGGAGTGGTTCTACAAGTGGGCGTTGCGCGGCGACATCGTCGACGTCTACAACAGCGCGGCGCCGGTCAACACCGCAGACCCGGGCATGGCCGACTGGAACATGAGCTGGAAGAAGTGGGTCGCCGGAGACGCGGCGCCGACCGCCGCCGCGAAGGCGCTGCGCCCGCTGCTGCCGCATCAGGACGAGCCCGGCTTCGCCCCGGTCCATCACGCCAAGCACAGCAAGAAGCACCACCACCATCACGCCAAGAAGAGCACCTAGCGGTCGTAGTGGCCGCTGGGCGTCACCCAGCCGTCGACGTCGCGGTCGTGTGATTCCACGATGACGGCATTGACCACGTCGTCGTCGTACACCACGGCGATGACCGGCGCGATCACGGTCCGGAGCGCCCGGTCGTAGTAGCCGCGGCCGCGGCCGAGGCGGTGCCCGTCGCGGTCGACAGCGAGCGCGGGGACCAGGACGACGTCCGCATCCCGCACCGCCTCGGCGCCGAGCCGGGCCCCGACTGGTTCGGCCAGGCCCAGTGGCCGGTCCGCCAAGGTCGCCGGGCCGTCGTACGCCGCCCAGTCCAGATCGGTCCCGTCGATGACGGGCAGCAGGATCCGTACGCCGGAAGCGTGGAGCGCGTCGAGCAGCGGGACCGTGGGTGGCTCGGTGCCGACGCCGACGTAGGCCGCGACGCAGCGGGCTCCGGCGCAGGCGGCCAGACCGTGGCGGAGCAGCGCCTCCCCGGCAGCGACGCGAGCCTCTCCGGTTCGAGCGGCGCGCCTGGCCACGGCCGCGGCTCGCAGCGACTGCTTGGTTGTCACACCATTAGGGTGACGCTATGTCCTCCGGAGTGACGAAGGCGGTCGTCCCGGTGGCCGGTCTCGGCACCAGGTTCCTGCCCGCGACCAAGGCGACGCCCAAGGAGATGTTGCCGGTCGTCGACAAGCCTGCGATCCAGTACGTCGTCGAGGAGGCGGTCCGAGCCGGTCTGTCCGACCTGCTGTTCGTCACCGGCCGCAACAAGTCCCCGCTCGAGGACCATTTCGACCGCAACTACGAGCTCGAGGACAAGCTGTCTCGAGACGGCGGCAAGCAGCACCTGCTGGCACGGGTGCAGGAGGCTACCGAGCTCGCGACCGTCCATTACGTGCGGCAGGGCGAGGCGCTCGGTCTCGGTCACGCGGTGCTGATGAGCGCACGCCACGTCGGCAACGAGCCGTTTGCCGTCCTGCTCGGTGACGACCTGATCGACGAGCGTGACGTGCTCCTGACCCGGATGATCGACGTGCAGCAGCGGCTCGGTGGCTGCGTCGTCGCGCTGCTGGAGGTGCCGCGGGACCAGATCGGGCTCTACGGCTGCGCGGCGGTCGAGGAGACCGGTGACGAGGACGTGGTGCGCATCACCGGGCTGGTCGAGAAGCCGGATCCCGCCGAGGCGCCGAGCTCGCTCGCCATCATCGGCCGCTACGTGCTGGCACCGCAGATCCTCGACGTGCTGCGCGACACCCCGCCCGGTCGCGGCGGCGAGATCCAGCTCACCGACGCGATCCAGTCCCTGGCGGGGCGCCGCGATGACGGCGGCCCGGTGCACGGGGTCATCTTCCGCGGCCGCCGCTACGACACCGGCGACAAGGCCGATTACCTCAAGGCGATCGTGCAGCTCGCCTGCGATCGCGAGGACCTGGGTCCGGGCTTCCGCGCCTGGCTCGGCGAGTTCGCGGCCAAGCGGGTCGCTGAGGGCGACCCCGACGTCCCGTTGCAACCGTGAGGGCATGGGCATGACCCAGCCGCCGCTGGTCCCAGTCGATGCGCATCTGCAGCGGATCCTGGCCACGGTGCAGCCGCTGTCCTCCCTGGACCTGACGTTGGCCGACGCGCACGGCTGCATCCTCGACGAGGACGTGGCAGCGGCGTTTCCGTTGCCACCGTTCGACAACTCGGCCATGGACGGGTACGCCGTCAGAGCCGTGGACGTCGCCACCGCGAGTCCCACGCAGCCGGCCGTTCTCCCGGTCGTTGGCGACATCGCCGCCGGTACGACGACCGCGTACTCGGTGCAGCCCGGACTGTGCGTGCGGATCATGACCGGTGCGCCGATGCCGCCGGGTGCTGACGCCGTCGTACCGCTGGAGAGCACCGACGGCGGGGTCGCGCAGGTTGCCGTGCTGAGTCCGGTCGCAGTCGGGCAACACATCAGGCCCGCGGGCAGCGATGCCGCGATCGGCTCGCAAGTACTGCAGCGAGGGGCTCATCTGGGCGCCACGCAGGTCGGGCTGCTCGCCGCCGTCGGCCGCGACCGGGTGCGGGTGCGCCCCCGGCCCCGGGTCGTGGTGCTCTCGACGGGCAGCGAGCTGGTCGACCCGGGATCGCCGCTGTCCTACGGCAAGATCTACGACTCGAACAGCGCGCTGCTGACGGCCGCGGCCCGGGAGGCCGGGGCCATCGCGTTCCGGGTCGGCATCGTGCCCGATGACCCGGGGCTGCTGCTCAACACGCTCGAGGATCAGTTGATCCGGGCTGACGTGGTCGTCACCAGCGGCGGCGTGAGCGTCGGGGCGTACGACGTGGTCAAGGAGGTGCTGACGCGAGTCGGCACGGTCCAGTTCGACAAGGTGGCGATGCAGCCCGGCATGCCGCAGGGCTTCGGGACGATCGGGCCGGACGAGACGCCGTTCTTCGGGCTGCCGGGCAACCCGGTCAGCTCCTACGTCTCCTTCGAGGTCTTCGTGCGGCCGGCTTTGCGTCGGATGATTGGGGTCGAGCCGCTGACCCGGCCGATCGTGCGGGCTCGGTTGGCTGAGCCGCTGCGCTCGCCCCCCGGAAAGCGCTCGTATCTCCGCGGCTGGCTCTCCGTGGAGCAGGGTGCCTACGTGGTGCGACAGGTCGGCGGCTCCAGCTCCCACCTCATCGCCTCCCTGGCCGCGGCGAACGCGTTCATCGTCGTCCCCGAAGACGTCACGGAGATCCAGGCCGGCGCGGCGGTCAACGTCGTCCAGCTCGAGCGGCGGCAACAGTGACCCGGCTGACCCACGTAGACGAGACCGGTGCGGCCCGCATGGTCGACGTCTCCGGCAAGGACGTGACGGTGCGCACCGCGACGGCGACCGGCCGGGTCACCACGTCCAGTGAGGTCGTCGCGTTGGTGCGGTCCGGCGGGCTACCCAAGGGTGATGCGCTGTCGGTCGCCCGGATCGCCGGGCTGATGGCGGCGAAGCGCACCCCGGACCTGCTGCCGCTCTGCCATCCGATCGCGTTGCACGGCGTCACGGTCGACCTCGACGTCGACGACACGGGCGTGGCTATCCGCGTAACCACCCGGACCGCTGACCGCACCGGTGTCGAGATGGAGGCGCTCACGGCCGTGGCGGTCGCGGCGCTGACACTCATCGACATGGTGAAGGCGGTCGACCCGGCCGCTTCGATCGGTGACATCCGGGTCGAGGAGAAGACAGGTGGTGCGACCGGCGACTGGCGGCGGCCGTCGTGACGACGCCGGCTGGGGGGCTGCCGGTGGGAGCAACAGCGGCAGTGGTCACGGTGTCCGACCGTTCAGCGGCCGGTGAGAGGGCCGATACGTCGGGGCCGCTGCTGGTAGATCTGTTGCGGTCACTGGGCTTTCAGGCTGCCGATCCGGTCGTCGTACCTGACGAAACCGACGCGATCGAAGCGGCCCTGCGAGCCGCGATCGCATCCGGTGCCGATCTCGTGGTGACGACTGGAGGGACCGGCCTGGGGCCCCGCGATGTGACGCCGGAGGCGACCGAGCGGGTGCTGGATCGGCCGGTGCCAGGCATCGCCGAGGCGCTGCGCCAGTTCAACCGCGAGCAGATCCCCACGACGGTGTTGTCCCGTGCCGTGGCCGGGGTCGCCGGCTCTTCGCTGGTCGTGAACCTCCCAGGATCGACGGGCGGGGTGCGAGATGGTGTCGCTGTGCTGAGTCCGGTCATCGGTCATGCGATCGCGCAGCTGCGCGGCGGGGATCACTGATCGCGTGCCCCCCGGCTGGCCTGCCACGCTGACCGATGGCCCGGTGACGCTGCGACCGCTGCGGTTGCGCGACGCTACGGCGTGGAGTGAGGTACGGCGGCGCAACGTCGAGTGGTTGCAGCCCTGGGAGGCCACCCAGCCCGACGGTCCGATGGGATTCGGCGACTCGACGGCGGTCTTCACCGCGATGTCCCGTCGGCTGCGCAAGGATGCCCGGCGGGGCACCGCGTTGCCGTTCCTCGTCGTGGTCGAGGGCCGGCTCGCTGGTCAACTCAACGTCGCCGGCCTGGTTCGTGGCTCGCTGATGTCGGCGCATATCGGGTACTGGGTGGACCAACAGGTAGCGGGTCGAGGGGTGACGCCGACCGCGGTAGCGCTTGCTACGGACCACTGTTTCGAGGCGGTCGGCCTGCATCGGATCGAGATCAACATCAGGCCCGAGAACCATGCGAGCCGCCGAGTCGTTGAAAAGCTTGGCTTTCGTGAGGAAGGCACCCGCAGGCTCTATCTGCACATCGCGGGGGGCTGGCGCGACCATCTCAGCTATGCGTTGGTGCGCGAAGATGTCCCCGGCGGCGTGCTCGCCCGTTGGCATGCCGAACAACGTCGCGCCCGACACACCGACTGAGGTCCGTGATCCGCGAGGTCACCATGGCTAGCGTTCGGTCCCGATGGATGCGAACCCTCGGCAGGCTGGCTCATGAGCCCCGTCATCATCCTGGGGCTGGTCTTGATGTGGGCGTGCGTGCTGGTGCCGATGTGGCTGCGACGCCACGACGAGGTCGAGCAGGATCGCTCCGTCGACAGGTTCTCGACCGCGATGCACACGCTGTCCCGCCGCGAGGCTCGCGACGATCGGTACGTCGTGATGCCGCATCGGACCCGATCCATGGATGTCCATGTCTCCGGAGCTTCCGCGCCGGATGACGATGACGAGGAGGTCCTGCCCCCGCGCCGGAGGACTCCCGCACGTCCGGCTCGCCGCTCGGTGCCGGCCCGGTCACTCGGAGCGATCGCGATCTTGGCGATGGCCGGCTTCGGCCTCGTCCGACGGCTCGGCTCGGGGATCGCCGGCGGGGTCGTCTGGGGCGTGAGCGCTGTGATTGGTCGCGTCCGTAGCCACCAGGCCCGTCCGGTCTCCGCCGCTACGCGGCGTCGTCGTACCTTGATCGGCCTGCTGCTGGCCGTCCTCGTGACGCTCGTGCTTGCCGCCGTCGTCGGTGGCGTGATGCTCTGGCTGCTCCAACTCGCGACCGATGTCGCCTTGGTCGGGTTCGTGTGGCATCTCCGGCAGCGGGCCCGCCGAGCCGCAGCGGTGGCTCGGCAACGACGCCGTGCTGCCGCTGCCCCGGTCAGCGTCCCGGTCAGCTCCCCGGTCCCGGCGGCGGCTCGAACCGCTGCCGTGGTGGCGGCCGAGGGGGAGCCGTTCTCGCAGCCCGTGGCGGAGCCCGACCCCGTGGCCGTGCCTTACGCCGACCCGGAGCAGGATCACGAGCCCATCGAGGAGCCGGTCCTGCCGCTCACCGCCGAAGCGGGTGCGGGATCGTGGGATCCCGTCCCGGTACCACGCCCGACCTACACGATGAAGCCGCCGGCGCCGGCGCGGCCGCCGCGATCGTCGGAGTACGCCGAGTACTCCGAGCCGCTGATCCCGGTCAGCGAGGACCGAGACGAGCTCGACGACACCGCAGACCTCGGGGAGATCCTCGAGCAGCGGTGGGCGGTCAACGACTGACCGAGCCGTCCAGAGCCGCTGCCGGCGGCCCGGGTCGCCTGATGACGTCGGCTATCCTCGACCCGGTTCTGGGGCTGTAGCGCAGTTGGTAGCGCGCTTCGTTCGCATCGAAGAGGTCCGGGGTTCGATTCCCCGCAGCTCCACCATGAAAACCGCAGGTCAGAGGCTTGCGGAGCCCTCTGTAGCCTCGGCCCGCTGATCGCTTGCTAGCCAAACTGCTAGCCGAGAGCCGCCTGGACCGCCGTTAGAAGTTCCTCGATGTCGGTGTGTAGGTAGAGCTCCGTGACGGCGATCGACGAGTGGCCGAGGATGTCTCGGACCTGCGCCAGCGTGGCGCCCCCGGCTAGCAACCAAGATGCGCACGAATGTCGAAGGTCGTGGAATCGGACCTCGGGGTAACCAGCAGCTCGCACTGCGGGCTTCCAGACGCGAAACCCGAAGTGCGGTCGCAGCTGGTGGCCTCTCGGAGAGCTGAAGACGGGAGTGTCCGGGCTTGGATCCAATGTCCCGATGTGCGACCTCAACGCGTCGACTGCATGCATCGGCAGCGGCACGATCCTGCTTCTCCGGTTCTTGGGTACGTCTATGTAGAAGACTCCAGCCCGGTATGTGATGGCGCGCTCAACTCTGACCGTCTTACGCAGAACGTCGATGTGCTTGCGTTGTAGCCCGACGATCTCCGACCAGCGCAACCCACCGAACGCCGCTAGGTGCGTCAGCGGTTGGTATCCGGCCGGCATGCGGTCTTGGATCTCCCAGAACTGATCTCGTGTGAGAAGGTTCCAATCCCTGCGTTGCACCTTCGGTGCCTGCGCGATCACGCACGGGTTCGATTTGATTCGTTCGTCTCCGATGGCGCCGTGCACACCGAGGGCGGTCTTCAAGAGGGCGTGCGCCTT
>DATAVK010000044.1:0-3561 GCA_036267755.1 Mycobacteriales bacterium | reverse complement strand
GTGAGCAGAGCTGAACGATCAGGGGAACAGCCGTCGCTCGCTAGCCCAGCGGGTGAGCTCCCGCCGGTTGCTCAGCTGCAGCTTGCGCAGCACCGAAGACACGTGGGTCTCCACGGTCTTGATCGAGACGAACAGCTCCGTGGCGGTTTCGCGGTAGGTGTAACCCCGGGCGATCATCCGCAGCACCTCTCGTTCTCGCGGGGTGAGGACGTCGAGATCGGTCTGCGGTTGGGGTTCGGGCGGATGCTCGCCGGTGAACGCGTCAAGGACGAACCCCGCGAGTCGCGGCGAGAACACCGCGTCGCCCGCCGCCACGCGGTCGATGGCGTCGGCGAGCTCGTCGCCCCCGATGGTCTTCGTGACATAGCCGCGAGCCCCGGCCCGGATCACGCGGATCACGTCATCCTCGGCATCCGAGACCGACAGCGCGAGAAACCGCACCTCAGGTGCCGAGTCGTGGACGGCGTGGATGACGACGTCACCCGTGCCGCCGGGGAGGTGGACGTCGAGCAGCACCACGTCGGGCGACGTCCGCAGGATGCAGGCGATGGCCTCGCCGACGTCGGCTGCCTCACCGACGATGTCGAGCCGGGACGACAGCTCGGCGCGGACACCGGCACGGACCAGCGAGTGGTCGTCAACGAGCACCACGCGGGTGGCCGGCCCTGGTTCGGTCATCCGTCGCTCACCGGGATCTTCGGCAGCGTCAACCGCACCTCGGTGCCAGCGCCGGTCGACGTCCGGATCTCCGCGTCGCCGCCGTGGCGCCGCATCCGGGCCACCACCGACTCCCGGACGCCGTACCGGTCCTCGGGGATGGTGGCGAGGGTGAAGCCGCGGCCGCGGTCCCGGACGAACACTGCGATCTGGTCGTCACCGGCCTCGACGTACACCGAGAGCTTCGGGTCGCCGGAGTGCTTGGCAGCGTTCAGGAGCGCTTCTCGGACCGCCTGGACGAGCGCGTCCACCCCGGGTGTCACCGACGCTTCCCCGACCATGACGACGTCGACGGTCACGGGATATCCGTCCTCCACCTCCGCGCTCGCCGCGAGGATGGCGGCTCGGAGGGATTCCTGCGGTGCTGCGGCGGTGTACAGCCAGCCTCGGAGCTCGCGTTCCGAGCGTCGAACCAGCCGCAGTACCTCGTCGGGGTCGTCTGCGCGCCGCTGGATCAGCGTCAGCGTCTGCAGCATCGAATCGTGGACCTGACCGGCGAGCTCCACCCGCTCGTGCTCGCGAATCCGGGCGGTGCGCTCGGCGCTGAGCTGCCGGAACGTCTGCAGCATCCACGGTCCGACCACCAGGGCCAGTCCCAGTACGACGACGAGAACCGGCAGGGTGGCGCGGCGTACCTGATGAAGCGCGCCGTGAGCCGCCAGGAAGCTCGCCATCCCGATCGTCACCAGTAGCAACCCGACGCAGGCTCGGAGCACGGCCCGCCGCCTCGGTGCTCCCGTGATCAGCCGGGTGCCTCGCGCCGCGCTCGACCGCCACCGCAGCCGCTGCGACTCGTCGGCCTGCCGCCACAAGATGGCAGCGCCGGTCACCGCGACGGCACCGGGCCACAGCAGCCCGGGTCCGAAGCCGAGCAGCTGGGCCAGTGCGAGCATCCCCAAGCCGAGCACCGCGAACCCGATCAGCTGAGCGCGCGACGCCGCCGAAACCGGCGTCGCCGGGTCTTCCAGTGCCTGGGGATCGTCGGGAGCCTGCGGCACCACCATCCAGAATGCGGCGTAGAGAAACACCCCGAAGCCACCGAGCAGGACCGTGGCGACGAATCCGATTCGGAGCAGTACGACGTTGAATCCCAGATGCTCCGACAGCCCGCTCGCCACGCCGCCCACCAGCCGGCCCTCACGGCACCGGTACAGGCGACGTGTCACGGGAACAGCCGACGACGCCATGGGCCATGGTCACACGCATGAGCCGGGGCGACGGCTCCCCGACAGGATCTCAGGGTCGATCTCAGGGTCAGTCCCTGATGCCGCGGTGACGTGGCGGGCACAAGATCGACGGCATGACCACAGATGCGACAACGGCCGAGCATCGGCGGCTGTACCGACCGCGAGACGGGCGAATGGTGGCCGGAGTCTGCCAGGGGCTCGGCGAGTACTTCGACGTCGACCCAGTGATCTTCCGCGTCACGCTGGCAGTGCTCGCCTTCTTCGGCGGCATCGGCATCATCGCGTACGGCGTCGCCTGGGTCGCCATCCCCGAGCCGGGCAGCCCGACCACCCGGCTGGAGAGCTGGTTGGGCGGACACCACGGCACCCGCCGCCGCGACGCCGTCATCGTCGTGGCCGCGCTGATCGCGGTGTCGCTGATCCTCAACGACTACCTGTTCTCGTTCCGCTTCAACGGCGCGGCCATCGTCATCGCGGGCGTGCTCGTGCTTGTCGCGCTGCTCGGCAAGGCTCGACAGGGGGAACCCAGCATGGCCACTGAAAGCGATCTCGGTTACCAGGCCAGCGGCACCCGCACCTGGGGAACTCCGTCGAGCGGCTGGCAACCGACGAGCACGGCCTGGGTGCCCCCCACGGTGACCCGACGCCCGCCCTCGTGGCTGGGCTGGTTGACGGTAGGCGCGACCCTGCTCGCCGCGGGTGTCGTCAGCATCGTCGGCGTGACCGGCGCTGCCCACCCGCAACCGGCCGATGTCCTCGCCGTGTGCGTCGCCGTCGTCGGTCTCGGCCTGCTGATCGGCGCGGTTGTGGGACGGGCCTGGTTGCTGATTCCGCTGGGGATCGTCTTGGTCGTCGCCCTGTCAGCGACTGATGCGTTGCCGCGCAATCTCACCTGGACGGCGGGCGACCGGACCTGGACGCCGGTGGGCGCTGCCCCGACGACCCCCTACGTCCTCGGTGCCGGCGATGCCACCCTGGACCTGACGCGCCTCGACTCCGCTACGCCGATCAGTGTCGCCAGTCGGATTGGAGCGGGGGAGCTCACCGTCCTCGTGCCGCCCGGTGCGTCGGTCGACGTCCACGCCCGAGCGTCAGCGGGCGATGTCCAGCTATTCGGCCGCGACCATAACGGAACCGGTCTCGACATCCGGGACAGCGTTGTCGGCACCGGGACATCGCCGTTGCGGCTTGACCTGCAAGTCGGGTACGGAGAGATAGAGGTGCGCCATGCGTCGTCATGAACTGGATCCGGTGTCGCTGTTCTCGGGGCTGGTGTTCCTGCTGATCGCTGGGGGCTACGCGCTCACCCACGCGACGGACACTCGGCTCAACTGGCTGGTCGCCGTACCCGTCGTGCTGCTGGTGGCCGGGTCCGCGATCACGCTGTTGGCGGTACGGCGGATCGCCGCTGCGCGCCCGCAGTCGACGGCGCCAGCCGGGCCGGACACCGGGGTTGGGAACGAGCCGGGTGCGGCGGACGGCCCCGACTTTTCCTGACATCGCACCCCGTGGTGGTTGCAGCGGGGGCCGACCTGTCGTCCAATAGGCCCGTGACGACGACCGGAGAGATCAGGTCCGAGCTGGACGGTGTGGCGACGATCGCCGGGCGGGGTCTCGCCGCCTCCACCACATTGATCCGCGACGTTCATCAGGCGAT
>DATAVK010000043.1:0-6791 GCA_036267755.1 Mycobacteriales bacterium | reverse complement strand
CAATACTGGCTCTGTGCAGGTAGGTGGCGTCAACGTGCTCTCCGGGCGGTCGAACCGTCTGTTCCTGTTCGCGCTGGCGTTGCTCGTCGGGTGTGGCGCCGGGCTGGGCGCGGTCGCGTTCCGGCACATGATCAGCGGCCTAACCGAGCTGTTCAGCGGGCACGTCGACTACTCGGCCGCTGGTCACGCCGCGAACCCGCACGTCGAGTCCCTCGGTCGATACTTCGTGATCCTCGCGCCGGTCGTCGCCGGGCTGATCTACGGGCCGCTTGTTCAGTACTTCGCCAAGGAGGCGCGCGGCCACGGCGTCCCCGAGGTGATGCTCGCCGTCGCCCGCAACGGTGGCCGGATCCGTCCGCAGGTCGCCGTGGTGAAGTCGGTGGCGAGCGCGGTCTGCATCGGTGGCGGCGGCTCGGTCGGGCGGGAAGGACCGATCGTGCAGATCGGGTCTGCGCTCGGCTCCTCGCTCGGGCAGCTGGCGAAGCTCGACGAGCGCACCATCCGGCTCCTGGTCGCGTGCGGCGCTGCTGGTGGGATCGCCGCAACGTTCAACGCGCCGCTAGCCGGGGTGTTCTTCGCGATGGAGCTCATCCTGCGCCGGTGGACCACCGACTCGTTCGGGATGGTCGTCGTGTCCTCGGTGACCGCGAGCATCATCGGGCGCGCGATGCTCGGCAACCACCCGTTCCTGCACCTGCCGACGTTCCAGGTTGAGCACGTCGTGCAGTACCCGCTGTTCGCGGTCCTCGCGCTGATCGCCGGGGTTGTCGGCGTCGCCTTCTCGCGGATCCTCTATGGGGTGGAGGACGTCTGCGACTGGGCGTGGCGCGGCCCGGAATGGGCCCGCCCAGCGGTCGGCGGAATCCTGCTCGGCCTGCTGCTCCTGCTGCTCCCGGAGATGTACGGCGTCGGGTACCCGGTCCTCGGTGACGCCGTCGCCGACCACTACACGGTGCTGTTCCTGCTGGTGCTGCTCGTCGGGAAGCTCGCCGCCTGCTCCCTCACCATCGGGATCGGCGGCTCCGGCGGCGTGTTCGCCCCCAGCCTGTTTTGCGGCGCGATGCTCGGCGCCGCGTTCGGCGACGGCGTCCACGCGCTCATCCCGGCGACCGGCGGATCCATCGGGGCGTACGCGCTGGTCGGGATGGGCGCGGTGTTCGCCGGCGCGGCCCGCGCCCCGATCACCGCCGCCGTCATCATGTTCGAGTTGACCGGTGAGTACACGATCATCTTGCCGCTGATGCTCGCCGTCGTCGTCGCTACCGCGATCTCGAGTGTGCTGTCCAAGGACACCGTCTACACCCGCAAGCTGCTCCGCCGGGGCATCGACATCGACGAACCCGCCGACGCCATCCTCCGCCGCCGACCCATCACCTCGCTCATGGTCGACCCACCCGCGGCGGTGCACCCGGACGCCGACCTCGCCGCGGTCGCCGGGATGTTCGCTGGCCGCACCGACACCACCCTGCCGGTCATCGACTCGGATGGCCGCTACCTCGGCACGCTGTCTGCTCACGATGTGCTCGACGCACTGGCTGCCGCCGACCCGACCGATGTCGTCGCGCTCACCATTGACACCGCCCCGGTCGGTGAGGACGCGACGTTCGGCGATGTGCTCCGCCGCTTCGACTCCGGTGGCGACGCCGTCCCCGTCGCCGACGAAAGCGGCGCGCTCGTCGGGTGGGTCCGGCAGCGCGACGTCCTCGCCGCGCTCGCCCCCACCGACCCCGGCCCGCACCCGATCCCCGCCGCTCCCGCGCCGACAACACCCACCCGCCCACCTGGTCGTGACGCAGCCCTGTCCAGCTGACTCGAAGGAGGTCTGAGGTGCCCACCAACCCGGGGCCGATCAGCCAGTCGGAGCACAACACGACACCCGCGATCTGGGTGTGCGTCGCCGTCATCATGGCGGGGACCGTCGTCGGCGGGATCGCGCTCATCGAGTGGATGTGGCCGATGTTCTGGACCGGCGTCGGCCTGTTCCTCGCCGGCATCGCCGCCGCCTCCTACGTCGGGATCATGGACGCGACCAGCGAGTACGCGCCGCCCAGCTCACCGCAGCGCTCCGATGACTGACTGCATCGATCGACGAGCCTGGCGCCGCATCCACGATGGTGGCGACACCCTCGATGGCGGCCGGGCGGACATCTCGCCACCCCGGAGTCGGTGATGGCTCCGGCGCCCGGCTCGAACGTCTCTCCGCGGGATGGTCGGCCGCGGCTGGTCGTCGCGGCCGGCGGACGCGCCGATGCGGGCAGCCCTTCGGCCGCCGGTGTCGAGGAGGTGTTCCTCCTCGACGGTGACGTCGTGACACTCGGCGGAGCCGACACCCAGACGATCCGAGTGCCGGACGCCCCGCCGGAGGCGGCGGAGATCCTGTGGTCCGCCGACACCGGCGACTGGGTGTTCACCGATGTCAACGGCGGCGCCAGCCGCGTCGACGGGGCGCGGGTGTTGTGGTGGCCGCTGCGCCACGGCGACCGGATCGAGATCGGGCCCGTCACGTTCATCTTCCAGCGCGACGAGGACGCCAACACCTCTCCAACATGACCCGTTCGCGCCGCGGGCGGCTCTGCGGTGGGTGGCACCGGAGTCGGTGTCCGCCTGCCGCACTGAGAGGGGGGTTCTTGGCGCGGCAGGCGGACGATCGTGTGGCTAGCGGGCTAGCCAGGATGTGGTGCCCGGACGCCGCGGTTGCAGCCGAGTCATGGGACGACGACGACCGGCCGGCGACGCGCTCCGACGAGCCGCGTCGCGAGCGACCCACGGAGCCGACGCCGCAGACACTCGGACGCGCCGACGACGAGCAGATCAGCCCGGAAGTCCTCAGCGAGCCGGTTCAGCTCACGGTACGGGTCGCCAAGGGCAACGAGGAAGTCGGCGCGGACGTCGCTGAGCGCGGTCTCTCGGGCCAACGTCCGCCACAGCTCGCGCGCCTCGTCCCGGACGGTCGCGACGACGGCGGCCGCCCCGTACGGTTCGAGCGGCGGGTACAACGGCGGCCTTGCGACGTAGGCGAGGACCAGATGGGAGCCCTGCCGGCGGGCGAGCCCGGCGGCGTAGGAGGCGGCGCGCATCGACGTCGGGCTGCCGTCGACACCGGCAAGGACGACTGACGGCCCGTCGCAGCCGATCTCGAACCCGGTCTGCGGGCTCGTCGCACGCTGCTCGTCCGCCACGTCCGCGCTCCCGGTTCTCAGCTGGTCCAGCCGAGCGTCCAGGACTGCTCCGGCGCCTCCCCGGCAGCGACGGTGAACGCGTCGAGGGACTCGACGACTGCGCGGCGGTCCGCGACCGGAAGCTTCCGCAGGATCCGGGACACTTCGGCGCGACGACGTGCGGTCACGGCCGCGACGACGTCACGGCCGGCGTCGGTGATCGCCACGCACGTCGCCCGGCGGTCGTCCGGGCTGGTGAACCGTTCGACGAGCCCTTTGCGGGCGAGCCGGTCGGTGAGGCGGGTCACCGTGGAGGAGTTCACGGCGAGTTCCTCGGCGAGCTCGGCGATGCGCTGCTCACCGACGTAGGTGAGGACCACCAACGCCCGGTACTGCACGAGTGTGATGTCACCGCCGGCCGCCAGCGACCGGACCGCGATCGCGACCAGCGCGCGGCTGGCGCCGATCACCGAGTCGGTCAGCTCATCCTGGGTCGGTGCCGCCTCCGGGATGCTGCGCTTCGTCCTTGCCACTTCTGGTGCCCTTCCCGGGTCGGCCGCACCCCAAGCGACCCTACCGCCGGGCCGGTGCCGTAACCGAGGTGATCGTAGGGCCGCGCGGGTGGGTTCCGCCGACCCTGGGGGCACAACGCCGCCACCCACCGGGTCGGTCGCGGTCCAGGTCGCGTCGGCCGGGCTCACCGCTGCCTCGGGTGCAGCTCTGGGTCGAGCCGGGCGATGTCCGGCCGGCGACCGGCGAGCATCTCCAGCTGCGCCCGCGCGACCAGCTCGACGACGGTCAGCCGCCCCTCGACCAGGTGCATCCAGTCGGCGGCCGCGTCCGCCCGAGCCAGTTCCCGGGCGACGCAGGCCGGACCCAGGTCGGCGTAGGCGGCGTTCAGATGCTCGCCGAGCTCGAGCAGGCTCGAGTGCCGATGACCGCAGCGCGGCAGCAGTCCCGGGTCGCTCGGACCGGTGACGTCACCCGGCTGCTGTCGAGGTATGGTTGCTATGTGCATGCATGCAGTATGCACGCGATTTCTGAAAGCTGGCTGTGAAACCGCGGAACGGGTCGGCGCGGACTACCGGAAGGACCTCCCTTGAACCACCGCACCCAACGGCGAGCACCGGCCCGCCGGCGGGCTCACGCGACCCCGAGTGCCCGGGAGATGCGATGACCGTCGCCCGCTTCGACGGTGAGGGTGTCGACGCGCAGACGCAGGCGTTGGCCTGCTTTCGGCGGCTCCGCGACTTCGTCCACGGCATGTGGCAGCGGATCGACGCCGCGTCGTACCTGGTCGTCGAGGTGAACCGGCGTGACAGTCTCGCGAGCGTCATGAAGGCTCGTTCCTCGGTGTTCGGTGACCGCCGGCCGAAGGTCGTGTCGAACCGCTACGCCACTCTGCCGCCTGGCGAACTGGTCCGGGTCACCGTCGAGCTCGACAATGCCCGGCGAGACCCGGACGCCGCTAGTCCCACGCCCGGCCCGCCAGCCCACCTAGGCTTGCGTGCTATCCGCGACCTGCATGGGCGGCTGCCCGTCCGGGTGGAACGCTGCGGGTCGGGGATGCGGCGAAGGGGGCGACAGGTGGCGAGGCCCGAACCGGACTTCGCGGCGCTGCTGCGGTTCCGCACCGAGCTGCGCCGGTTCAACCGGTGGAGCGAGGCGCAGGCGGCCACGGTCGGGCTCACCCACACCCAGCATCAGCTGCTGCTCACGGTCAAAGGTCACGACGACCCGCGTGGCCCGACGATCAGCGACGTCGCCGACTACCTGCTTGTTCGGCATCACAGCGTCGTCGAGCTCGTCGGCCGGGTCGAGTCGTTCGGGTTCCTCGAACGCCGCCCGGACGCCGACGACGGCCGGCTTGTCCGGCTGAAGCTGACCCGATCAGGCGAGAAGCGGATCCGGCTGCTGACCGAGCTTCACGTCAGCGAGCTGCGGACCCTCGCGCCGCTGCTACGCGGGCTCGTCGACGATCACGACCCGAACCGTGACCCCGGACTCAACCAGGACTGAGCAACGTATCGGGACCGGATTTCAGGAGCCTGACTGCCACTTCGACGACCCCGCATCACTCGCCAGGCCGGTCGTGGCCGGGCAGCCGCTGTAGTTCGTGACCGTCGTCGATGTTGGCTGCAGGCCGCCCGCCTGACTGTCGTACCAGTAGATGACGTTCCCCGCGAGTCCCTGGAAGCTCGACTGGCTCGATGGCAGCGGTGACCCGTTGCTGTTGAAGTCGGCGAGGCAGAAGCCCTTGTCGGTGTGCTGGATCAGGTACACCGCGGTGTGCGGGCTCACGGTGACGGTGAGGCCGTCCGCTGCGAGCGCTGCAGGGCTTACCGACGTGAACCCGCCGTTGACATCACCGGAGTACGTCTCGACCTGCAGCGCGATGTTCACCAGATCACTCTTCGCGGCGGCGTCCTCGGATTTGTGACGCTGCCGGAGGAATACCGGCACCGCGATGGCGGCCAGGATCCCGATGATGATGATGACGACGAGCAGCTCGACCAGGCTGAACCCGTCGTCCCGACGATCGTGGTGGAGTTTCTTGATCACCGGAACTCTATCGGGGCCCGATGCTTTCACCTTGAGAACATTCCGATCCGGCAGGCCGACTTGGGGCGACAGACCCCACTCTCACGGTCAGCGCCGGGCAGCTGCCGTGTAGGTCGTGGCGGCGTTGATGAGGGCGAGGTGACTGAGCCCCTGTGGGTGGTTCCCGAGCATGCCACCGGTGGCCGGGTCCATCTGTTCGGAGAGCAGCCCGACGTCGTTGGCGAGATCGGTCGCGTCGTCCATCATCACGGCTGCCTCGTCGAGGCGGCCGAGGTGGACGAGCGCGCTCACCAGCCAGAACGAGCAGGCGAGGAACGCGCCCTCCTCGGTGCTCATCCCGGTGTAGCGGTAGACGAGCGGACCGTCGGCCAGCTCCCGGCGGACCG
Source organism: Mycobacteriales bacterium (assembly GCA_036267755.1). Taxonomy (GTDB): domain Bacteria; phylum Actinomycetota; class Actinomycetes; order JAFAQI01; family JAFAQI01; genus DATAVK01. Next base: position 685 of record DATAVK010000043.1, on the reverse strand, counting down.
CGGCGACGGTCCCGGCGAGCCGGTCGCTACGGTCGAACCCGGTCCGCCCCGCGAGCAGGGTCGCCGCGTCCAGGTTGTCGCTGCCCGCGTAGAACGTGTAGGAGTTCTTCTCGGTCGACCAGCAGTGGGCGTTCACCCAGGACCGGATGTGGTCGGCTTCGGTGCGCCACCGCTGCGCGTGGCCGGTCTCGACCGCGCCGGCAGCGGCGAGCTTCGTCGCTCGGTCGAGCGCGACCCAGCAGCCCATCTTCGAGAACGTGTACTGCCTGTTCTGGTGGAGCTCCCAGATCCCGGCGTCCGGGCGTCGCCAGATGTCGCAGCAGCGGTCGGCGAGCTCGGCGAGCAGCCGCCCGGTCGGCGGGTCGAGCCGGTGCCCGTTACGGACGTAGTGCCACATCGTGTCGAACAGGTCGCCGAACGTGCCGAGCTGGGTTTGGGTCGCGGCGCCGTTCCCGGCCCGGACCGGGCGGCTGTCCCGGTAGCCGGGAGCGTCCAGCTCCGACTGGCCGCCGGGCACGTCACCGGACAGGGTGTAGAACACGTGCAGGGCGGGGGCGGTGCGGCGTAACGCGCTGAGCAGGAACGACACCGCGGACTGGACTTCCTCGTGCAGCCCGAGCTCCATCAGCGCGTCCACGGTGAACGAGGAGTCCCGGACCCACATGTACCGGTAGTCCCAGTTCTT
>DATAVK010000042.1:0-30850 GCA_036267755.1 Mycobacteriales bacterium | reverse complement strand
CGATCCTCGGTCAACTGCGGGAAGACGACCCGGATGATGGAGCCGTCACTCGTCGGATTGACCCCGAGGTCGCTGTCCCGGATCGCCTTCTCGACCGCGTTCAGTGATGACTTGTCGTACGGCGAGATGATCGCCATCCGGGGCTCGGGAACGCTGAACGAGGCGAGTTGGTTCACGGGTGTGGGCGCGCCGTAGTAGTCCACGACGATCTTCGAGAACATCGCCGGCGTGGCCCGACCGGTGCGGATCGTGGCCAGGTCGTCACGCAGGACGTTGACTGCCTTGTCCATCTTCTCCTCAGCCTCGAGGAGGGTGTCGTCGATCATCCGCGCACTCCCGTCGCCGTGCTGTCGTTCCCCACCAGCGTCCCGATGCTCTCACCGCGGACGGCCCGACCGATGTTCCCATCGACGAGCAGGTCGAACACCACGATCGGGAGGTCGTTGTCCCGGCAGAGGGTGAACGCCGTCGCGTCCGCGACTCGTAGGCCACGTTCGACGACCTCGGAATAGCTGATCCGGTCGAACCGCTTCGCGTCCGGGTTGGTGCGCGGGTCGTCGTCGTACACACCGTCTACGGCCTTGGCCATGAGCAGCACCTCGGCTCCGCACTCCAGTGCCCGTTGCGCACCGCAGGTGTCGGTGGAGAAGTACGGCGCTCCCAGCCCGGCGCCGAAGATGACGACCCGGCCCTTCTCGAGGTGCCGGATCGCGCGACGTGGGATGTAGGGCTCGGCGACCTGACCCATCGTGATCGCCGTCTGGACCCGGGTCTCGACACCCACCTTCTCGAGGAAGTCCTGCAGCGCCAGGCAGTTCATCACGGTGCCAAGCATCCCCATGTAGTCAGCGCGGGCGCGGTCCATCCCACGTTCCGAGAGCTCCTGGCCTCGGAAGAAGTTGCCGCCGCCGATGACGACGGCAACCTGGACGCCGCTGCGGACGACGTCCGCGATCTGCCGCGCCACGTCGGCGACGACGTCGGGGTCGACGCCGACCTGGCCACCGCCGAACATCTCGCCACCGAGCTTGAGGAGCACTCGGTTCCAGGGGACGCGGCCTTCAGTCATCGCCCCGGGCCTTTCAGGACCCGACCGCGAACCGCACGAACTTCGTCAACTTGACGCCGGCCTCCTCGAGCACCTTGCCGACGGTTTTCTTGTTGTCGCGCACGTAGGCCTGGTCGAGCAGGACGGCGTCCTTGAAGAACCCGTTCACGCGGCCCTCAACGATCTTGGGCAGCGCCGGCTCGGGCTTGCCCTCTTCGCGGGCCGTGGCTTCGGCGATCCGGCGCTCGTTGGCGACGACATCCTCGGGGACGTCCTCGCGACGCAGGTACGGCGGGTTGTAGGTCGCAACCTGCATCGCGACGCCTCGCGCCGTCTCGGCGTCCGAACCCTCGAACTGCACGAGTACGCCGATCTGCGGCGGCAGGTCCGTCGCCCGGCGGTGCAGGTACGTCGTCGTGGTGCCGTCGAAAACCGCGACGTCACCAAGCGCGATCTTCTCGCCGATTGCTGCCGCGGTCTGCTCGATCGCCGTGTCGACGGTGCGACCGTCGGCCAGCATCTGCTTGCCGAGCTCGGCAGTGTCAGCCGGCTTGGTGCGCGCCGCGAGCGCGACGATGTCGGCGGCGAGGGACTGGAACTCCTCGTTCTTCGCGACGAAGTCGGTCTCGCTGTTGAGCGAGATCATCGCGCCGTCGGCGGCGATGACGAGGCCGTTCGATGCGGTGCGCTCGGCGCCCCGCTTGGCGACCTTCGCGCCCTGCTTCACCCGGAGGACCTCCACGGCCTTCTGGATGTCGCCGTCGGCCTCCTCGAGGGCCCGCTTGCAATCCATCATCCCCGCGCCGGTGAGCTCGCGGAGCTTCTTCACGTCAGCAGCGCTGACTGCCATCTCAGTCGTCTCTCTTCCTTCGTCGTCCGTTGGTCAGGCTCAGGCCTCGGGAGCGGCTTCCGCCGCGGGTGCGTCCGCCGCCGGGGCTTCCGCCGCGGGTGCTTCTGCTGACGGGGCCTCGGCCGCTGGTGTTTCTGCTGCCGGTGCTTCCGCCGTTGGCGCCTCGGCAGCAGGTGCCTCGGCTGCCGGTGCCGCGTCCGCGGCCGTCGTGAGGTCGATCGCGACGACGGTGTCCTCGCTCAGCACCTTTTCGCCCTGCAGCAGCTCACGCTCCCAGTCGGCGAGCGGCTCGTCGCCGCCCAGCGCGCCTGGCTCGGGCGTGACGTCGCCTTCGGCAGCGCCGGCTCGTGCGATCAGGCCCTCGGCGACCGCGTCCGCGACCACGCGGGTCAACGTGGCGACCGACCGGATCGCGTCGTCGTTGCCCGGGATCGGGTAGTCGACGAGGTCCGGGTCGCAGTTGCTGTCGAGGATCGCGACGACCGGGATGCCCAGCTTGCGCGCCTCGGCGACGGCGATGTGCTCCTTGTTCGTGTCGACGATCCACACGGCGCTCGGCAGCTTGTTCATGTCGCGGATACCGCCCAGCGTGCGGGCCAGCTTCTCGCGCTCCCGGGAGAGCACGAGCGCTTCCTTCTTCGTCGTGACGGTCGTGCCGCCGGTCGACTCGATGAGCTCGAGCTCCTTGAGCCGCTGCAGCCGCTTGTGCACCGTCTGGAAGTTGGTGAGCATGCCGCCGAGCCAGCGCTGGTTCACGTGCGGCATACCGACTCGGGTCGACTGCTCCTTGATCGTGTCCTGACCCTGCTTCTTGGTGCCGATGAACAGCACCGTTCCACCGTGAGCGACGGTCTCCTTGACGAACTCGTACGCGGTGTCGATGTAGGTCAGCGACTGCTGCAGGTCGATGATGTAGATGCCATTGCGCTCGGTGAAGATGAAGCGCTTCATCTTGGGGTTCCAGCGACGGGTCTGGTGTCCGAAGTGGACACCGCTCTCCAGCAGCTGGCGCATCGTGACGACGGCCATGGGTGGTGCTCCTCTCGCACGCCGCCAGCAATCCGCTGGGCAACGTGCCCGGTTGTCCGCGCGACCGGGTGGTCTCGCGCCTGACGTCCGCAGCAGGCCAGACCCTTGAGGGACCGTTCGGCGAGCCCCGCTCATCGACGTTCAGAGCGGACTGCAGACGTGCGAAGTCGACCCGCCGTGACGGGTCGCTGTGGTCAGTCTACGTCCACAGGGCGCCGGTGCGTCCACAGTCGTCGACGGGACCGGCCGCGACCCAGCCCGGCGGGCCACGCTGGTCCCGGAGGTGGCGCGGATGCTCGGTCGATTCGGACACGCGCTGGTGCTCGCCGGGCTGCTCGCACCGATGCTCGGTGGGCCGGCCGGCCCGAGGGCCGCGACCGCAGGCTCGTCGCCGCCCGGCTGGGGGTGGCCGCTCCCGCCCCCACACCACGTCGTCCAGGGCTTCGACCCCCCGGCCGAGCCGTGGCTGCCGGGACAGCGCGGCGTCGATCTCGAGGGTCGCGTCGGTGAGCGGGTGCTCGCCTCCGGCGACGGCGTCGTCAGCTTCGCCGGTCCGGTCGCCGGGATCGGAGTGGTCTCGGTGACCAGCGGCGCACTGCGGACGACGTATGAGCCGGTCCGCCCACTGGTTCGAGCCGGCCAGCCGGTGCGGCGCGGCCAGCTCATCGGTCGGTTGGTGCTGGCCGGTTCACAGTGCCGGCCGGCGGCCTGCCTGCACTGGGGGCTGCTGCGCGGTACGACGTACCTCGACCCGCTGGCACTGCTGGGGCTGGAGCAAGTACGGCTGCTGCCGCTGGACCCGTCGTACAGTCCGCCGCCGTACCGCTGACCGTTCAGTTGATGATCATCGGCGGACATGCGTCGGGGGCTGCCCCGAGACCAAGTCCCGGTGCAGCCCCCGACGGGGTGCAGGTGGTGCTCAGATCACTTCTTGACGGTGATCTTCTTCGAGCCGTGGCTGGTCTTGTAGGACTTGTTGCCGCTGTACGTGGCCTTGATCGTGTACTTGCCGGCCTTCTTGAACGCGTGCTTGAAGGTCACCTTGCCGGACGCCTTGTCCTTGACCGTCTTCAGCTTCTTGCCGTTGGCGGTAAAGGTGACCTTGCCGGTGCCGCCGAAGCTCGCGGTGCCCTTGGGCGTGGTCTTGACGGTGAAGGTGAGCTTCTTGCCCTTGGTCACCGTCTTCTTCGACGTCAGCTTGGTCTTGGTCGCGACCTTCGGGGACTTGAAGGTGATGACCGCGCCGCCGACCTCCTTGGTGTTCGAGATGTTCTCGACCACGACTGCGCAGGAGTTCGCGGCGTTGCACTTGCCGCCGTCGTTGTCCTTGTAGTTCGCGCCGGTGAGCACCTTGATGGTGCCGGTGCCGGTCTGGTCAGCGACGGTCAGGCCCGAAGCGGTGGACAGGTCACAGTCGTTGGTACTGCCGGTCTTGATCACGGCAGCCGAACACTCAACCGCGACAACCGACAACGACCCGTTGTCGCTCGACGAGAAGCCGGTGGCCTTGACCGCTACCGAGCTGTTGTTGACGAGCTTGCTGTGCGGGGTCGCGGTGACCTTCAGCGTCTGCTTCGGAGCAGCTGCCCCGGCAGGCGCGGCCATCGCCAGGGCGGCGCCGCCAGTCGCGACGGCCAACAGGGCCGCGGTCAGTGTGGTTCGTGCCTTCACTCAGACTCCTTCAAGAGGGTGTGCACGGACGCGGCCAGCTGCCGGCCCGTCGGTCATCCGGCCGGTTCACGGCCGCACGTAACGAGAACAACGTGTGCAGGTTACCCGCCCGTAATCGGAGCCGGTCCAGAACCGCCTCACATTTCGGTGGCGGCGGGAAGTGGGGTTAGTCCTTCTGGTCGGCGAGCTTGCCGCGCAGCTGCAGGACAGCCTTGGTGTGCATCTGGCAGATCCGGCTCTCCGTCACGCCCAGCACCTGGCCGATCTCGGCGAGCGTCAGGCCCTCGTAGTAGTAGAGGGTGACGACGATCTTCTCCCGCTCCGGCAGCGTGTTGATCGCACGGGCGAGCAGGTACTTCGTCTCTTCGCTCTCGAACGCCGCGACCGGGTCCTCGGCCTTGGTGTCCTCGAGGGTGTCGACCAGCGAGAGCTTGTCGCCGCGCTCGCCGCCGACGTTCAGCAGCTCGTCGAGCGCGATGACGTTGACGAACGAGACCTGGGAGAAGATCGCGTGCAGGTCGTCGAGGGCGATGCCGAGCTCGCTGGCGACCTCCGCCTCGGTAGGCGTGCGGTGCAGCCGCGCCTCGAGCGCCGCGTAGGCCTTCTCGACCTCGCGCGCCTTGTAGCGCACCGAGCGCGGGATCCAGTCGATCGCCCGGAGCTCGTCGATGATCGCGCCCTTGATGCGCGAGATCGCATAGGTCTCGAACTTGATCGCCCGCGTGATGTCGAACTTCTCGATCGCGTCGATGAGCCCGAAGATGCCGTAGGAGACCAGATCGGCCTGCTCGATGTTCGGCGGCAGCCCCGCGCCCACCCGGCCGGCGACGTACTTGACCAGCGGTGAGTAGTGCAAGATCAGCCGCTCGCGGAGCGGCGGATCCTTGGTTTCTTTGAACTCGCGCCACAGTGCGGCGATCGCGGCATCGACCGCCGCCGGGTCCGGCGTCGGCTCCTCAGCCTCGAGCGTCGACTGCTTACGCTCGGGGGTGCGCCCGCTCATAGGTGGCCCTTAGTCGCTCGATTGACACGTGTGTGTAGATCTGCGTAGTGGCGAGCGTACCGTGGCCGAGTAGTTCCTGAACGCTTCTCAGGTCCGCGCCGCCCTCCAGAAGGTGTGTAGCGGCCGTATGTCGCAATCCGTGAGGTCCCAGGTCGGGTACGCCATCGACCGCCGCGAGCCGCTGATGGACGGCACGGCGAGCGGTCCGAGGGTCGATCCGGTTGCCCCGCGCGCCGAGGAGCAGGGCCGGCCCGCTCGACTCGGTGGCGAGAGCCGGCCGCCCGCGCGCCAGCCATGATCCGACCGCGGCGACGGCCGGCTCACCGAGCGGCACCGTGCGCTCCTTGGCTCCCTTGCCGAACAGCCGAGCGGTCCGCCGACCGGCGTCGAGGTCGTCGAGGTCCAGCCCGCACAGCTCGCTCACGCGTGCGCCCGTGGCGTAGAGCAGCTCGACGATGGCCGCGTCGCGCAGCCCGAGTGGCGTCCCGTCCGCGGCAGCCGCCTGCATCACCGCGGCCGCATCATCGATCCGCAGCACCTCGGGCAGCGGGCGCTGCGCCTTCGGCGAGGCGAGCCGGACCCCTGGATCCGTCGGAGACAGACCTCGTCGGTGCGCCCAGCTGGTGAACATCCGGGCCGCCGAGGCACGCCGGGCCAGCGTCGACCGGCTGGCACCGCGCGCGTGCAGCTGGGCCAGCCACGAACGCAGCACGCCGACATCGAGGTCGCCGACCTGCTCACACCGCAGCCGGGCGGCGTGTCGCAGCAGCCCGGTGACGTCGCCCTCGTAGGCCCGCACGGTGTGCGGGGACAGGCCACGTTCCAGCCGGAGGTGGTCCACGAACCGCTCGCGGGCGCTGTCCAACGCCGGCGGCAGGGCTTCGCTGCGCTCCGGCTGGGTCATGGGGCCACGCTGCGACCGGGACGGTACGCCGTCAAGTCGCCGCGCGGCGCCGGGTCGGGTCGGGTGATCAGAAGTCGGCCAGCGGCAGCGCTTCCTGCGCAGTCGGGCGAACGGCCCGCCGCTCGCTGCGACCCAAGGCCGTCATCGACCAGCCCTCGGCGCCGTGTCCGACCAGGCCCTGGGCGGCGAGGGCCGCCAGCGCCGCCGTCACCACATCGATCCGCATTCCGGCGGTTCGGGCGATCCGGTCGGCCTCGACGGCATACCTCACCGGCACCGCGTCCAGCACCCGACTCACCGTCGGCCCGAGCAGGTCGCGGCGACGTATCGGGCCGCTGACCCGCTCGGCGAACGCTCCCATCGGGCCGACCAGCTCGATGATCTCGTCGACCTTCGTCACCAAGACCGTGTCCGGTCGGTCGCGCAGCAGCTGGTGGCAACCCGCCGACTGGGCGGAGGTCACCGGGCCCGGGACTGCCATCACGTGCCGGAACAGCTCGCCGGCGTGCCGGGCGGTCGACCGGGCCCCGCTGCGCGGGGCTGCCTCGACGACGACGGTGCCGGCGCCGAGCGCAGCGATCAGCCGGTTGCGGACCAGGAAGCGCATCCGGTGCGGGGCCGCACCTGGCGGCTGCTCGCTCACGACGGCACCGGTACCGACGATGCGCTCGTAGAGACCCAGGTTGCCCTTGGGGTAGGCGACGTCGGCTCCGCTCGCCAACACGGCGACGGTGGGGCCGCTGGCTGCCAGAGCCCCGCGGTGGGCGGCGGCGTCGACTCCGAAGGCGAGCCCGGACACAACGGCCCAACCACGTTCGGCAAGACCGAAGCCGAGCTCGGCGGCCACGAGCTCGCCGTACTCGGTGGCCGCCCTGGTCCCGACCACGGCGACCGCCTGCCGGCAGCCGTCCTGGACCCGCATCGGACCGCGCACCCACAACCCCAGACAGTCGGCGTCGGAGGCGGCGAGATCGTCGAGCGCCGTTGGCCACTCCTCGTCGCCGGGGCAGACGAGGCGCATCCCGAGCCGGCTCGCCGCCTCGATGTCCGCCTCGCCGCCGCCGACCGAAAGCCGGGCGAGCATCGCCTCGCCGTCGGCGGTGCCGATCCGGCGACCGCGACGGATGTCCTCAACGGCCTGCGCCGGACCCACCGCGCGGACGTGGCGGACCAAGCTCGCCGCGGCCGGCTCACTTGCCCGCAGCAAGCTGGCCCTGGCGATCCGTTCGTCATCGCTGACCGGACCGCTCATGCGATCCGCGCCGGAACCGGCACGTCTGGCAGGCCCGTGACCGGACGCGCCCCGAACCGCAGCGCCCGTGCGGCGGCTACGTCGTCGATGTCCGGCCGGTCGTGCCCGGCAAGGTCGGCGACAGTCCACGCCACCTTCAGCACCCGGTCGACGCCGCGAGTGGATAGCGCGTGCCGATCGAGATCCCGGTAGAGCTGGGCCATGGAGTCAACCGGGACCGGCCAGCGCCGCCGCAGGTCAGGACCGGGCACCTCGGCGTTGGTCCGCCACGGTGTCCCCTGCAACCGCACCGCCGCCCGCGCCCTGGCGGCCTCGACCCGGGCCCGGATGTCGGCCGTCGACTCGCCGCGAGCGTCGACCGACAGCACCGCGCGGCTGACCGGCTGCAGCTGGGCCCGGACATCGATCCGGTCATCCATCGGCCCGGACAGCCGACCTACGTACGCCCGCTTCTGTGCCGCGGAGCAGGTGCAGGATGCGACGTCGGTGGCCTCACCCCCGCGCGAGCATGGGCACGGGTTGGCCGCGATGAGCAGCAAGAACCGCGCCGGGTACGTCGTCACCCCCCGAGCCCGGGTGATGGTGACCGAGCCGGCCTCGAGCGGCTGCCGCAGCGCCTCGAGCGCTCGTCTGGAGAACTCGGGGGCCTCGTCGAGGAACAGCACACCGCGATGGGCCAGGCTGATCGCTCCCGGCCCGGCGATCCCGCTCCCACCGCCCACCAGCGACGGCACCGTGGCGGTGTGGTGCGGGGCGCAGAACGGCGGCCGGCTGACCAGCGGCGACCCGGGCGCAAGCCGGCCGAGAATCGAGTGGATGGCCGTGACGTCCATTGCCTCGTCGAGGCTGAGATCGGGCAGCAGACCGGGCAGCCGTTCCGCGAGCATCGTCTTGCCCACCCCGGGGGGCCCCTTCAGGTAGACGTGGTGGGCGCCGGCCGCAGCGACCTCGAGCGCATGCCTCGCAGCGCTCTGCCCGATCACGTCCGCGAAGTCCGGGGCCGGGGCGCTCGGCGGCCGAGCCGGGACGATGTCGGGCTCGTCGTCGTCGATCTCAACCAGCTCGCCACGCAGCCGGGCGCACAGCTCGCGCAGTGACCCCACCGCTATCACGCTCGCACCGGGCACCAGCCGAGCTTCACCGGCGTTCGCACGTGGCACGACGAACTTCTCGTAGCCGGCGCGCAGTGCCCCGATCACCGCGGGCAGCACTCCCGTGACCGGCTGCACCTTGCCGTCGAGCCGCAGCTCGCCCAGGATCACGACTTCGCGGATCGCCGTGGCCTCCACCGAGCCGTCGGCAGCGAGAACCGCCATGGCAACGGGGAGGTCGTATCCGCTGCCCGACTTGTGTAGCGAGGCGGGCGAGAGCCCGATGGTGACCTTGGTCGCCGGCCACCGCTCGCCGCTGTTGCTGACCGCCCGCTGGATCCGCGCTCCGGCCTGCTTCATCGCCTGGTCGGACAGGCCGGTCCAGAACAGCGACGGGAGCCCGGCGGCGATGTCGGCTTCCACCGTGACGACGTGCGCAGCCAGCCCGACCAGGCTGACCGAGGCGGTTCGGGCGAGTGACATCAGAACGCCCCGCGAAGGTGCTGCACCGCTGCGGCCCCGCGGGGCGAACGGAGCACACTGACCACGTCGAAGCGCACCGGGGCCCCACCGCAGGGGTGCTCACGCAGCCACCACAGCGCGAGCTCGCGCAGCCGTGCGGCCTTGACCGGGGTCACGGCCTCTTGGGGCGCGCCGAAGGCCGTCGAGGAGCGGGTCTTGACCTCACAGATGACGACCACGCCGCCCTCGCGGGCCACGATGTCGATCTCACCCGCCGCGCATCGCCAGTTGCGGTCGACGACCTCGAGGCCCGCCTCGACCAGATGCCGGGCAGCGACGTTCTCGCCATACCGTCCGACCGCGTCCTTGGCCCCCACGTGACCACCTCCGCAGCCACCGTGCGGCACCAGCGGGGTCTACCGCAGCGGCGCTAGGGCGTCGGTGGACAGCCGCGGCGTCACCGCAGGCTGTGGACGGTTCAGGCCCCGGTGTCGACCTCGCCGTCGGGCTTGCCCGCTCGGGTTACCACCGGGATGCCGCCGTTGGCGCTTTCGCCGTCGCCTGAGCTACCGACGGCGTAAGTGTCGGCGACCGGGATGCCGTGTGCGTCGTCCACCCCATCGGCGGCATCGGGCACCTGGTCTTTGCTGGCGCCGGGGGACGCTGACTGGTCGGCATCGGGATCGCTGGACTGCGCGGACTCATCCGGCGAGGTCGGAACCGGCTCGTCCTGATGCTGGTTCGCGGCCGGTGGATCCTCGGGCGTGGTCTTGGGCTGCGGCGTACCGGCGTCGTCGGTCATCAGCTGGCCTCCGGATAGTGGCGATCGTGACTGTCGAGGGGCCTCTACCCCGGCTCATCCTCCGGAAAGCCCGGTCGACCCTCGGGGACCTCGAGATCCGACTTCGGCAGCTCCTCGACATTGACGTCCTTGAACGTCAGCACGCGTACGTTCTTCACGAACCGCGCGGGCCGGTACATGTCCCAGACCCAGGCGTCGGTCATGACGGCCTCGAAGTAGGTCTCTCCGCCGTCGGTGTGACGGGTCACCTGGACGTCGTTGGTGAGATAGAACCGTCGCTCGGTCTCAACGACGTAGCTGAACAGCCGCACCACGTCGCGGTACTCGCGGTAGAGCTGCAGCTCCATGTCAGTTTCGTACTTCTCGAGATCCTCAGCGCTCACGCCATCACTCCGAACTCGACGGTGTCCGGCTCATGATCGGCGATGTCGGGCTGTCCGACCAATGCGCCTCTCACGTTGACGAAAGAGAACCGGTGCTCTTCGCACGGCCCGTTGGCGAGCAGGGCCGCCTGGTGCTCGGGCGTGCAGTACCCCTTGTGGGTCGCGAAGTCATACACCGGGAAGCGCTCGTGCAGGGCGACCATGAGCCGGTCTCGGGTGACCTTCGCGACGACCGAGGCTGCCGCGATGCAGGCGGCGACCTTGTCCCCCTTCCACACCGCGAGGCCGGGGACGTCCAGCCCGGGAACCGGGAACCCATCGGTCAGCACGTACGACGGAGTCACCGACAGCCGAGCCAGTGCCCGCCGCATGCCGGTGATGTTGGAGACGTGCAGCCCGACCCGGTCGACCTCCTGCGGCGGGATCACGACGGCGGACCACGCCTCCGCCCGCCGGACGACCTGGGCATAGACCCGTTCTCTGGCGAGCGGTGTGAGCAGCTTGGAATCGGCGAGACCTGGCACCTGGCCGCGGGCGCCGGGCGGCAGGACGACGGCGGCGACGACCAGCGGCCCGGCGCAGGCGCCCCGGCCGGCCTCGTCGGTGCCGGCGACGGGAGTCAGCCCGCGGCGGGCGAGGGCGCGCTCGTAGCCGTACAGGCCGGCGTCCCGCCGTACCGTCGTCCCGCTCAGCACGGGACCTCCGCCACGAGGCGCTCGACGAGGTCCGGGAGCTGCTCGGGATACACCTCGACGCCGGAGCTGCGCAGCTCGGCGACTCCCCACCAGCGATGCCCGAGGATGGAGCGCCGCTCGAGGTCGGTGAAGCCCTCGTTCACGATCCCGAGCTCGTCCGCCGCCACCCGGGCGACGAAGAACTGCTCATACTGCCGCAGCAGGCCGCCGTCGAACTCGAACTCCGCACGCCGCTCGAGGACCGGCCCGTGCAGCTCGATCGGGCGCAGTCCGGTCTCCTCCACCAGCTCGCGGCGAGCGGCCGCCTCGATCGACTCGCCGGGCTCGCAGCCGCCACCAGGCGTGAACCAGAAACGGGGCCCGTCCTGCAGCCCGGGGTCGATGCCTTCGAACAGCAGCACGCGCCCAGCGGGGTCGAGGACGATGACTCGTCCAGCGGTGCGCTCGAGCAGCTCAGCCATCCGTGCGAGCGTACGACGAGCCCCGACGTCGCCGACGGCGGCGCCACCAAGCGAGCGGCAGCACGCCGACCGCGCCGCCCGCGTAGGGCACCGAGGCGGTCCCGGCAGCCGAGAGCCCGGACTGGTGGAACGTCGAGGGCACCGGCAGTGTCGTCCAGTCCTTAATCGGCCAGATCACGAGGAACGCCCGCCCCACCACGTCCGAGATCGGGACCGGACCGTTGACCCGCGAGTCGTCCGAGTCGTCGCGATGGTCGCCCATCACGAACAGCTGACCCTTCGGCACCGTGACGTTGAAGGGCGTGTAGGCACTCGCCGGGGAGTCCGCCTCGAGGTCGATGTACGGCTCGACGAGGGCGTGGCCATTGACCGTGATCTGGCGATGCGCGTTGCAGCACACGACGTGGTCGCCGGGGATCCCGATGACGCGCTTGATGAAGTCGCTGCCCGTGGACGGCGCGATCCCGATCGCCGTGCCGACGTCGTGGAAGAACCGCAAGACCGGGTTGCTCGACACCGTGAACGTGTTCTCGTCCGGCCAGCGCGGCGGCCGCTTGAAGACGATGATCTCGCCGCGCCGCGGGTCGCGGAAGTCGTAGACCAGCTTGTTGACCAGCACCCGGTCGAACGGATGCGCGGACGTCGCGAGCATGGTGCGGGGGTCGCCGCCCTGCAGCGTGTTCTCCATCGACGCCGACGGGATGTAGAACGCCTGGACGAGGAAGGTCTTGATGAGCAGCGCGAGGACCAACGCGACGACGACGAGGATCGGCAGCTCGCGCCAGAACGATCCGGACCGGGCGGGCTTCGTGGCCTTCGCGTGGCGGCGGGGCCGCTCGGCCTGATTCTCGGTCTCGCTGCTCGTGTCGGTCACGGCGCGGTGGGAGCGCAGGCCGTCAGCGCGACGGTGTGATGTCGCGCTTTTCCTTGATCTTCGCCTTCTTGCCACGGAGCTCGCGCAGGTAGTAGAGCTTGGCCCGGCGGACATCGCCGCGGGTGACGACCTCGATGTGGTCGACGATCGGCGAGTGCACCGGGAACGTCCGCTCGACACCGACTCCGAAGCTGACCTTGCGGACGGTGAACGTCTCTCGGACGCCGCCGCCCTGACGTCGGATGACGGCTCCCTGGAAGACCTGGATCCGCTGCCTGGTGCCCTCGGTCACGCGGACGTGCACCTTCACGGTGTCACCTGGACGGAACACCGGGACATCGCTGCGCAGCGAGGCGGCGTCGATCGAGTCGAGCGTCTGCATGAGTGTCGAATCCTCGTGATACGGCCGCACCGGGTCGGCGCGATCAGGTCTGGCGGTCCTTCCACTGTGCCACAAGGCGGCACCCGGGCGGTAATCAGCCGAGCAGGTCGGGCCGCAGCTTCCGGGTCCGCTGCTCCGCCTGTTCGCGGCGCCAGCGCTCGACGGCCGCGTGGTCGCCGGAGAGCAGGACGGGGGGTACGTCGAGGTCACGCCAGCTCGCCGGTCGGGTGTAGGCGGGGGCCTCCAGCAGGCCGGTCAGGCCGCCGGAGAACGAGTCCTCGGAGGTGGACCCGGCGTTGCCCATGAACCCCGGCAGCAGCCGGGCGACGGCCTCGATGACGACGAGCGCCGCCGCCTCGCCGCCAGCCAGGACGTAGTCGCCGAGGGACACCTCGTCGACCGGCATCCGGCGGCGCGCGTCCTCGGCGACGCGAGCGTCGATCCCCTCGTAGCGGCCGCAGGCCACGATCAGCCATGGCTGCGCCGCCCACGCCTCGGCGTCCGCCTGCTCGAACCGGCGCCCGGACGGGGTCGGGACGATCAGTCGGGGCGGCGGTGCCGCGGACCCGGCGATCTCGTCCAGCGCGCGGCCCCATGGCTCGGGGCGCATCAACATCCCGGGTCCACCGCCGTACGGCGCGTCGTCGACCGTGCGGTGGACGTCGTCGGTCCAGGCCCGCAGGTCGTGGATGCGTACGTCGAGCAAGCCACGCTCCCGGGCGCGACCCAGCAGCGAGACGTCCAGCGGCCCGAAGTAGTCGGGGAAGATGGTCACCACGTCGATCCGCAGCCCGGGACGTGCGCTCACAGGTCCAGCAACCCCTCCGGCGGGTCGATCACGACTCGCCCCGCGGCGAGGTCGACGACCGGCACGATGGCGCGCACGAACGGGACGAGCACGGACTGCCCGGCGATATCCAGGCTGAGTACGTCGGGGCCGGGGGGATGCAGGACGTCGGTGATGACGCCCAGCGAACGGCCGTCCGTGGTGTGGGCGGTCAACCCGATCAGGTCGTGGTCCCAGAAGTCCTCCGGGTCACCGGCGGCCGGGCTGGTCGCAGAGTCCACCACGAGCAACGTGCCGCGCAGTGCCTCGGCGGCGCTGCGGTCCAGGACGCCGCCGAAGCGGACCAGCAGCCGACCAGAATGCCAACGGGCGCGTTCGACGGTGAGCGGGCCGATCTCGACCGGGTCGGTCGCCAGGATGGAGCCGATGGCAAACCGCGAGTCCGGCTCGTCAGTGCGGACGTCGACCGATACCTCGCCGCCCACGCCGTGAGCCTTGGCGATGCGTCCCACCACGAGCTGCACGGCGGGTTCCCGCGTCAGCGGCCGCGGTCGACGTCCACCAGGTCGACCCGGACGCCCCTGCCGCCGAGGCCGGTCATCACGCTGCGCAATGCCTTCGCGGTCCGGCCGGCCCGACCGATGACCTTGCCGAGGTCGTCCGGATGGACGCGCACCTCGAGGAGCTGACCCTGACGTCGTTCGTGCAGATCCACGGTGACGTCGTCCGGGTGGTCGACGATGCCGCGTACCAGGTGCTCGAGGGCCTCGGCGAGCATCAGCCCTCGCTGCTGGTTTCCGTGGCCGGCTCGGCCGCTGCGGCCTCCGGCTCGGCCGCGGCCGCCGGCGCGTCAGCAGGTGCCTCGGCCTCCGCTGCGGGGGCCTCAGCTGCCGGTGCCTCAGGAGCGGTCTCAGCAGCCGCCTCGGGCTCGGCTGGGGCGTCGGCAGGCGACGCGTCGGCCGCTGGCGCGTCGGCCGCGGGGGCCTCGGCGGGGGCAGCCTTCTTCGCGGCGGTCTTCTTGGCGGCCGTCTTCTTCGCCGGCGCGTCCTTGGCGGGCTCCAGCGTCTTCTTCGCGGTCCCGCCCTCGAGGGTCTCCTTCGCGGCAGCCTCGAAGATGGCCTTACGGTCCGCCTTGGGGGCGGCGTACTGGATGCCATGTTCCGGTGCGGGCAGCCCCTTGTGGGCCTGCCAGTCACCGGTGATCTTCAGGATGGCGGCCACCGGCTCGGTGGGCTGGGCGCCGACCGACAGCCAGTACCGCGCCCGGTCGGAGTCGACCTCAATCAGCGAGGGATCCTGCTTCGGGTGGTACTTCCCGATCGTCTCGATGACGCGGCCGTCACGCTTGGTGCGGGCGTCGGCGACGACGATGCGGTAGTAGGGGGCACGGATCTTGCCGAGCCGCATGAGTCGGATCTTGGTTGCCACGAGGGTGCGTTCTCCAGTTGCGTTCGGGGCGCGCGCCAGTTGCCGGCACGCAAGCGCTCCCCGCCATTCTGCCAGAGTTGGCCACCGAGGGTCTTTTTGCGACCGACCGCCGTGATGCGGCAGGACTCTTAGTCGTCGAGGACCTGGCCGGCGCGCCAGACATGGCGCAGCCCCACCGGCATGATCGCGGCAGCCCAGATCACGGCGACACCGAAGGCGAAGAGGTCCCCGATGACCCCCGCCACGATGAACAGCGGAAACGGCACGACCAGAGCGAAGGTCCAGAAGACCCGCCCGATCGGGCCGAACGTGGTCTGGGTCTTGCGCCACCGGCTCCGCCGTACCGTCGGGGGAAGCACCGGGACCGCCGTGTGGGGGCGCGTCATCAGGCTCGGCGGGCCGGCTGGCTCGGTGCCCGCAACGACCGGCGGGGGCGCGGTGATGGTCATCGCCGCCCGGCCACGCGGGGCGTAGCACTGGCCGCACCAGGTCATGGTGTCGGTCAGCGTGGCGCCGCAGGAGTGGCATTGCTCCATACCGACCCATCGGTACGACGGGAGCGGGACTTCAGTGGGGCGGGAGCTTCAGGTTCGACAGGTCAGCGGCGAGGCCAGGTGGCAGCTTCATCCCCGGCGGCAGTTGTGGCGTTGCTGCTGGGCTCGCGAGCTGGCGGCCAGGGTTCCCGCCCGACTTCTTGCCCGGCTTGCCACCCTTGCGGCCCTTCTTGGTCGACCGGCGCATGCCCGGCATCCCGGGAATGTTCCCGGCCATCTGCTTCATCATCTTGCGGGCGTCGTAGAACCGGTCCACGAGCTGGTTGACCTCGGTGACGGTGACACCCGAGCCGCGGGCGATCCGCAGCCGGCGCGATCCGTTGAGAATCTTGGGATCGTTCCGCTCCCCCGGCGTCATCGATCGGATGATCGCGGCGATCCGGTCGAGGTCCTTGTCGTCGACCTGGGCGAGCGCGTCCTTCATCTGACCCATGCCGGGCAGCATCCCGAGGATGTTCCCGATCGGGCCCATCCGGCGGACCATCATCATCTGCTCGAGGAAGTCCTCGAGGGTGAGGTCGCCGCCGCCGGAGCCGAGCATCTTCTCGGTCATCCGCGAGGTCTCGTCGGCATCGAACGTGCGCTCGGCGGCCTCTATCAGGCTGAGGACGTCGCCCATGCCGAGGATCCGGGACGCCATCCGCTCGGGGTGGAAGACGTCGAAGTCCTCGAGCTTCTCGCCGGTCGAGGCGAACAGAATCTGCCGCCCCGTGAGGTTCGCCACCGACAGCGCCGCACCGCCGCGCGCGTCGCCATCGAGCTTGGTGAGGACGACACCGGTGAACCCGACGCCGTCACGGAACGCTTCGGCGGTCGTGACAGCGTCCTGGCCGACCATGGCGTCGACCACGAACAGCGTCTCGTCCGGCTGCACCGCGTCGCGGATCGCGGCGGCCTGAGCCATCAGGTCGGCGTCGACACCCAGCCGGCCGGCGGTGTCGATGACCACGACGTCGTGCCCGCTGCGACGGGCGTGCTCCACGCCGGCCCGGGCGACCGCGACCGGATCTCCGACGCCGTTGCCGGGCTCCGGCGCGAAGACGTCGACGCCGGCCTGGCCACCGACGACCTGGAGCTGCTGGACGGCCTGCGGTCGCTGCAGGTCGGCGGCCACGAGCAGCGGGGCGTGCCGCTGCTGCTTGAGCCACCGGCCGAGCTTGCCGGCGAGGGTGGTCTTACCGGTTCCCTGCAGGCCGGCCAGCATGATGACCGTCGGCGGGTTCTTGGCGAGCGTCAGGGTGCGGGTGTCACCGCCGAGGATCCGGATGAGCTCCTCGTTGACGATCTTGATGACCTGCTGCGCCGGGTTGAGCGCCTTGCTGACCTCCGCGCCCCGAGCCCGCTCCTTGACCGCGGCGATGAACTCCCGAACGGCCGGCAACGCCACATCGGCTTCGAGCAAGGCGATGCGGATCTCGCGCGTCGTCGCATCGATGTCGGCCTCGGAGAGCCGCCCCTTGCCGCGCAGCGTGGTGAAGACCGACTCGAGCCGGTCGGACAGGGTCTCGAACATGGTCCCGCCAGCCTAGGACGTGGCCGGCGTACGGCGGCGGTCTGCGCTCAGCTGCCGTCACCGGCGGCCCGGCGCCGGGCGAGGTCCAGCCGTCGGCGCTCGCCCTCGCTGAGGTCGTTCTCGTACCGGGAGTACGCCTCGACGACCTCCGGCCAGTCCTTCGCCTGCCACGCGGCCTCCGCGCGCTGACCGTAGGCGTTGCGGCGGGTGCTGGCTGCCAGGTGTTCCTCAGCGAGCATCCCCAGGTGGGCCAGCTCGTCGTACGTCACGTCGTCTCCGGTGAGCAGGGGCGTCGCGGTGCGAACCTCGGCCGCCAGCTCGGCCACGCCGTGGCTGACCGCTTCCGCCGTGGTGGCCACGAAGTCGCGGTAGTCCGCGGCGGCCTCCGGGTCGACGAGCTTGAGGTACCTGCCGTACGACACGCTCGACGTCATCTCGTTCGGGTGGGACTTCCTGGCGAAGTTGGCGCTGAGCTCATAGGCGAGCGGCTCGTGCCCGATGCGCATCCGCACTGCCTCGGAGTCGAAGTCGACGATGAACGTCGTCGCCTTGATCTCCCGGAACCCGTAGTCAGCGAGGAAGCCGAAGTTCTCGCGGACCGCGGCGACGAACCCAAGCGCGGCGCGTGTCTCGGAGGTCGTCACGGGCGGGACGGGTCAGACCCGTGCCGGGTCGGGTAGCGCCGGAACCTCGACTCCGTGTCCGGCGTACATCGCCTCGATCGCCTCGGCGTAGCGAGCCAGCACCCCGCGCCGCTTGAGCTTCATCGTCGGGGTCAACACATCGGAGTCCGGCAGCCACTCCTCGGCGAGCAGCGTG
Source organism: Mycobacteriales bacterium (assembly GCA_036267755.1). Classification (GTDB taxonomy): domain Bacteria; phylum Actinomycetota; class Actinomycetes; order JAFAQI01; family JAFAQI01; genus DATAVK01. The sequence goes on along the minus strand of DATAVK010000042.1, from coordinate 12,842 downwards.
AACCGGCGCGGCTGCTCCACGCGCGACAGCCGGGTGGACACCTCGGCGACGCCGCGGGCGACCTCGCTGAGGACGTCCGGGTCAGCTGCGACATCGGCCGCATCGCGACCCGGGAACCGCGCCCCGACGACGTCGGGATCGAGCGTCACCAACGCGACGAGGTACGGGCGACCCTCACCCGCCGCCATGGCCTGCGCCACCAGGGGCACGGTCTTGAGCACCGCCTCCACGTTCGCCGGGGAGACGTTCTTGCCACCGGCGGTGATGATCAGCTCCTTCTTGCGGTCCACGATCCGTAGATAGCCATCCCCGTCGAACTCGCCGATGTCGCCGGTGTGCAGCCAGCCGTCGGCGTCGAGCGCTTCTGCGGTGCGCTCTGGATCGTCGAGATACCCGGAGAACACGATGGGTCCACGACAGAGCACCTCTCCGTCGGGCGCCGTGATGACTTCCACCCCGGGGTACGCCGTACCCACCCGGCCCGGCTTCACGAGGTACGGCTGCCAGGTCATGCCGCCGGTGTTCTCACTCATGCCGTACACCTCGCTCATCGGGATCCCTATGTCACGCAGGAAGTTGATGACCTCGGCGGGCACCGGCGCCGCTCCGCTGAACGCGATCTCGCACTCGCCGAGGCCGACCGCACCCCGCACCGGCGCGAACGCGACCTCGTCGACGAACGCCCAGGTGTCGGCCAGCTCGCCGGTGGGTTCCTGACCGGTGGCTCGCAGCTGCTGCACCTGCCGGCCCACGGCGAGCGCTTCGGCGAAGCGCGCGGCGGTCTCCTCGCCACGCGCCGCGACCGAGGCCTGGACACCGGCCACGAGCTTCTCCCACACGCGCGGTGGGCCGAACAGGGTGTGGGGTCGGACCGCGACCAGGTAGGCGCCGAGCTGCGACATGTCCGGGCACACGGTGACGTCGCTGCCGCGTAGTACGTGGCCGTAGTGGCTCACCATCCGCTCGGCGACATGCGCCATCGGTAGGTACGACACGAGCCGCTTCCCGGTGTCATCGGGCCGGTCGATATAGGAGCCGAGCGCGGCAGCCGAGGAGATGACGTTGGCGTGGTTGAGCATCACGCCCTTCGGCGGCCCGGTCGTCCCGGACGTGTAGATCACGGTGAGCAGGTCCTCGGGCTCCAGCTCGCGCTCCGCGTTCTCCAGGTCGATCGGATCGGCGGTCGCCAGCTCGGCCCAGGGACGGGTTCCGTCCGGGGCGTCCCCGACCACGACGAGCGTCTTGAGCGCGGGGAGATTCGGCACGGCCGCGAACACGCGTTCGGCGAAGTCGCCGTCCTCCGTCACGACGACCGTGGCCTTGCAGTGGCCGATCAGGTACTCGAGCTGCTCAGGCGACGACGAGTTATAGACCGAGATCGGCGTGGCCCGTAGCGCGAGGACCGCTAAGTCAGCCAGGTGGAACTCCGGCCGGTTACGCAGCATCAGGACGACGCGCTCCCCCGCGCTGACGCCGGCCGCGCGCAGGCCGGCCGCCACCCGAGCCACGTCATCGGCGTACTCGGCCCAGGTCCAGGTGCGGCCGTCGAGCTCGCGGAGGGCGATCGCGTCAGGCTGGCGACGGACCGTCGCGAGGAAGCCGCCGAGCACGGTGCGGGGTGCAGTCGTCATGGCGGCACCGTAGACGGAGAATGCGCACGTGACACCTTCGTGGACTGCTCGGTACGCCGACCTCGCCGGGAAGGCGATCATCGTCGCGGGCGACGAGGCCGGCGCGGTCATCGAGGTGGCTCGGGCACTCGCCGCCAACGGTGCGTTGATCGCCGTGGTCGCCGCCGACCGGGATGTCGTCGATGCGGCGGTAGCCGGGCTCGACGCGCAGGCGTTCGCGATGGCCGCGGATCCGACGAGCGAGGCGGTCTGGGCGCGGATCGTGCCTCACGTCGAGCAGCGGCTCGGCCCGATCGATGCGGTGGTGACGATCGGAGCCACTGCAGGAGACCGCGCCGTGGTGGCGGCAGCCGTGGTCGGTGACATGGCGGCCCGCCGGCGTGGTGTCGTCATCGAGGTCGGACCCGACCCGACGGGAAAGGTCTGGGACGGGGTACGTCGACGACACATCGTCGGCGGAGCACCCGAGTCCATCGCCGCCGCCGTCCTCCTGTGCGCGAGCGACGCGATGCCGGCCGGCTCGCTGCGCATCGAGCTGCAGGAATGACCGGCGGCGGATTCAGGCGTAGTTGGGTCCACCCGCATGGCAAGCGCGCAGCAACAAACCGGTGACCGCCTCACGACGGCCCGCGTCGACGACCCGACCGCCGTCGACGTCGACGACATAGAACGCGTCGACAACCTCGGCGCCGAGCGTCTGGATCCGCGCGGAACGCAGGGTCAGTCCAGCGGTGCTGAGCGCCCGAGTCAGTCGGTAGAGCAGCCCGATGACGTCGTGGGCCCGGACCTCCACGACGCTCGCGACATCAGACGCGTCGTCGTCCGCCCACAGCACCAGCGGTGGGGCCGTCCGCGAGGGCAGCGTCCCGGCGTACGCCCGCTCTCGTTCGGCCAGCCGCGCTTCCAACGGGAACCCGCCATCGGCGGCCCGCCGGACATCGGAGCGCAGCGCGTCGAGGTCGGGCATCGTTCCGAACTGCGGAACCACGTCGAAGCTCGTCACAGCCATCGGCGCGCCGCTGTCGCTGGACGTGGTCAGCGCGGACGCGGACCGGACCCGGAGCCGGTGCAGCGACACGATGCCGGCCCACCGCCACAACAAATCTGGGGCGTCGGGGGCGACGATCGTCAGCTGTGATCCGTCGAGGGCGACGGCGAGCTCGCCGGCGCGGACCAGGGCGCGCTGCCCCTCGTCCAGCGGGTTGGCAGGTTCCGCCGGCCGGCCGGCCAATGCGGCGTGGGTGCGGGCAACCAGCTCGGCCACCAGGCCGGCCTTCCACTCGCCCCACGCGCCCTTGCCGGTCGCAGCGGCGTCGGCGATGGTCAGCGCGTGCAGCAGGTCGAGGCTGTCGCGGTCGCCGACCGCGGCGGCGACGGCGGCCACGGTGGCGGGGTCGTCGAGGTCACGCCGCGTCGCGGTCTCGGGCAGCAGCAGGTGGTGGCGGACCAGCGCGGTGACGCTGTCGACGTCGGACTCCGTCAGGCCCATCCGCCGCGCGACTGGCGGGACGACCTCGACACCCGCCGCAGTGTGATCGCCGGGGTAACCCTTGCCCAGGTCGTGCAGCAGCGCGCCGAGCAGCAGCAGGTCGGGCCGGGAGACCCGGCGGGTGAGAGCGGACGCCTCGACGGCCGCCTCCACTAGGTGCCGGTCGACGGTGAAGCGGTGCACCGTGTTGTGCTGCGGCCGGCATCGCACCCGTTCCCACTCCGGCATCAGCCGGACCAGCAGCCCGGCCTGGTCGAGCGCCTCGAGGACCACGATCGCCGGACGCCCCGCACCGAGGGTCGCGACGAGGGCATTGCGGGCGTCCGCCGGCCACGGCTCCGGCATCGCCGCCGATTCGGTGGCGAGCCGGTCGAGCGTGTGCATCCCCAGCGGAAGGCCAGCGGTAGCTGCGGCCGCCGCGACCCGGAGCACGAGCCCGGGGTCGGTCGCGGGCGCCGCGTCGCGGGCGAGATGCACCTCGCCGTCCTGCTCGACGACGCCTTCGGCCAGCGGCTGCCGGGTCGGGCCGCGCGACCGGCGCCACCGGCCCGGCGGCCGCGACGCTGCCTCGGCCCGGCGACAGGCATGGTCGGTCGCGAACTCGATGGTCCGGCCGGCCTCGTACAGCCGACGCATCAGCTCGTCGGGTTCGCCGGCGCCGAGCGCCGCGGTGATCGGCGCCTGCTCCTGCTGCACCAACCGGTCCGTGGCGCGCGACGACCGCCGGTGCAACTCGCCCCGGACGTCCAGCAGCCACGAGTACGCCGCCCGCACCGGCTCCGCCGGCGCATCCACCACCCAGGCGGCAGCGAGCGCATGCATCGCCTGCACGTCGCGAATGCCGCCGCGCGACTCCTTGAGGTCCGGCTCGACGAGGAACGCCAACTCACCCCATCGCTCGGCGCGGGACCGCACCGAGGCGACCAGCTCCGGCAGTCGACGCGAGGACAGCCGCCGCCAATCGGCGAAGACCGTCTCGCGCAGCTCGGCGGTCAGCGCGGGGTCGCCCGCGACGTGGCGGGCGTCGAGCATGCCGAGGACCGCCTTGAGGTCCTCGCGAGCGACCGACACCGCCTCGCCGACGGTCCGCACCGAGTGGTCGAGCCCGATGCCGGAGTCCCAGATCGGGTACCACAGCGAGTCGGCCAGCTCCGAGACCGAGCCGCGGAGGCGATCGCGGTAGAGCAGCAGCAGATCCAGATCGCTGCCGGCGGCCAGCTCGCGCCGGCCGAGGCTGCCGACCGCGACGAGGGCGACGTCAGTGGCGTCACCCAGCCGTTCGCGCAGCCAGTCATTCGCAGCCTCGGTCAGCGCCTCGCGCAACGCGGGACCGACCAGCCCCGGACACGCCAGAGCGGCGGCGTGCGCGTCGCGCAACGCCGCCGCTTCCGGCACTTCCTCGCTCATTGATGACGACCCTAGGCAGCCGCCTAGATCGCGTCGCCACCCCGCTCCCCGGTTCGGACCCGGACGATCTCGTCCACCGCTGTGACCCAGACCTTCCCGTCACCGATCTGACCGGTGGCAGCGGCCTTCACGATGACGTTCACCACGTCGGCCGCATCGGCGTCCTCGACGACGATCTCGATCTTCGCCTTGGGGACGAAGTCGACCGTGTACTCGGCGCCGCGGTAGACCTCGGTGTGCCCCTTCTGTCGGCCGAAGCCGTTGACCTCGCTCACGGTGAGGCCGTGAACCCCGAAGGTCTCGAGTGCTTCTTTCACGTCCTCGAGCTTGAAGGGCTTGATGATCGCCGTGACGAGCTTCATGCCTGCACCTCCTCGATCGGACGCTCCAGGGTGATGGTGCTGGAGTGCGCGTGCGAGCCGGAGAACGACCCGGCAGAGATCGAGTCGAACTCGTACGCCGCCTCACCGTGTTGGGTGAGGTCCATGCCCTGATCCTGTTCCTCGTCACTCATCCGACTCGGCAAGAACAGGTTGATGAGCTTCCCGAGGGCGAAGCTCACCGTGAAGCTGTAGGCAACGACCGCTCCGACTGCCTCGGCCTGGACCCAGAGCTGATGCCAACCGCCGCCGTAGAACAAGCCGTCGGCACCGCCGTACACGCTGTTGCTGAGGAACCCGAGGCTCAGCGCCCCGGTGATGCCTCCGATCAGGTGCACCGCGACCACGTCGAGCGAGTCGTCGAACCCGAGCTTGAACTTCAACGGCGTACACGCGCAGCACAGACCGCCCGCGACCAGACCGAGGATGATCGAGCCGATCGGTGACACGTAGGCACAGGCCGGTGTGATGGCCACCAGGCCCGCCACCGCTCCGGACGCGGCGCCCAGGGTGGTGGCCTTGCCGTCGCGGATCCGCTCGACGAGCAGCCATCCCAGCATCGCCGCAGCGGTCGCCGTGTTGGTCGTGAGGAACGGCACCGCCGCGCCCTTGGCGCCGAGCGCCGACCCGGCGTTGAACCCGAACCAGCCGAACCACAGCAGGCCGGCGCCGAGCAGGACGTACGGCACGTTGTGCGGCTTCATCGGCGACTTGGGCCAGCCCTTGCGCTTCCCGAGGACGAAGCACATCGCCAGGCCGGCTGCGCCCGCGTTGGCATGGACGACCGTGCCACCCGCGAAGTCCTCGGCACCGCGCCGGAACAGCCAGCCGTAGGGGTCGAACACCCAGTGGGCAACGACCGAGTAGTCGACGATCGTCCAGATCGCGACGAAGACCACGAAGGCGCTGAACCGCCACCGGTCCGCCGTCGACCCGACGATCAGCGCCGGCGTGATGATCGCGAACATCAGCTGGAACGCGACGAACACGTAGAGCGGGATCGTCAGCGAGTAGCCGGGGACGCCGCTGTGCTGGTGCATCAGCCCGGCGAAGTGCAGGCCGCCGATGAAGGCGTTGCCGCTCGCCCCCTTGCCCTTGTCGAACGCGAGGCTGAAGGTGAACAGCACCCACAGCACGCTGACGATGCCCATCGCGAAGTAGTTCTGCATGAGCATGCCGAGGGCGTTCTTTGACCGGACCATGCCGGCGTAGAAGAACGCCAGTCCAGGCGTCATGAGCAGGACCAGCGCCGAGCTGGCCAGCAGCCAGGCCGTGTCGCCGGTATCGATCTTGGGTGGCGCGTAAGGGCTCGCCGCCGCTGCGAGATGCAGGGCGGGGACGACCGCTTGGGTCACCAGGTACATGACGCTCCTTGTCTTGTCCGACGTTGGCCGCGAGCGTCATGCATCCAGGTTGCGCGGGCCGTACGACAAGGTTTCGGCGGGGTCACCGAGTGTTTCCGTCGGGTTACCGGCCGGGCGTTGCTCCGTCGAGCAGCGCGTCGACGAACGCCTCGGGCTCGAACGGCGCCAGGTCGTCCGGGCCCTCGCCGAGCCCGACGAGCTTCACCGGTACGCCGAGCTCCCGCTGTACGGCGATGACGATTCCGCCCTTCGCGGTGCCGTCGAGCTTGGTGAGCACGATGCCGGTCACGTCGACCACCTCGGCGAATACCCGAGCCTGCACCAGACCGTTCTGGCCGGTCGTGGCGTCGAGGACGAGCAGGACCTCATCGACCGGACCCTGCCGCTCCACGACGCGCTTGACCTTGCCGAGCTCGTCCATCAGGCCCGCCTTGGTGTGCAGCCGACCGGCGGTGTCGATGAGGACGGTGTCCACACCGCTCTCGGTTCCGGCCCGGACGGCGTCGAACGCCACGCTGGCGGGGTCGCCACCTTCGGGTCCGCGGATCACTCCGGCGCCGACGCGCTCGCCCCACGTCGCCAGCTGATCGGCGGCGGCGGCTCGGAAGGTGTCGGCGGCCCCCAGCAGGACGGTTCGGCCGTCGGCGACGAGGACCCGGGCCAGCTTGCCGCAGGTCGTGGTCTTCCCGGTGCCGTTCACCCCGACGACGAGCACGACCGCGGGGCGGTCCTCGGCCGACTGGGCGTGGACCGACCGATCGAAGTCCGGGCCGAGCGCGTGCACCAGCTCGTCGCGCAACAGGTCGTGCACCTGCTGCGGCGTCCGGGTTCCCAGCACCCGGACCCGCTCCTGCAGCCGTTCGACGATCTCCGTCGTCGCCCCGACTCCCACGTCGGAGGTGATCAGGGTGTCCTCGACCTGCTCCCAGACGTCGTCGTCGATCGTGTCGCGCGACAGCAGGAGCAGCAGGCCGCGGCCCAGCGAGCCCTGCGACCGAGACAGCCTGGAGCGCAGCCTGACCAGCCGTCCCTCGGACGGCAGCGGCACCTCGGTCGCAGGGGCGGCCTCACCCGGCGCGACGGGTTCGGCCGGTGCCTCGACGGTGGCGTCAGCGAGCTCAGCGAGCTCGGGCGGCGGGACCTCGAGGGTCGGCGACTGACCGGACGGCGGCAGGTTCCGCCGGCTCGGTGACCGCAAGAAGCCGACGAGCGCCCCGATGAGGACGACCGCGATGACAATGCCGATGATGACGAAGACCACGGCACCAGCCAACCAGACACCGACCGGGTTAGTCGCTTAGACCGGCTCCGGCTCCCGGAGTCGCTGGCTGATCACCTGCGTGATGCCGTCACCGCGCATCGAGACGCCGTAGAGCGCGTCGGCGACCTCCATGGTGCGCTTCTGGTGCGTGATGATGAGCAGCTGGCTGGTTTGTTGCAGTTCGGCGAGCAGCTCCACCAGGCGTGAGAGGTTGCGGTCGTCGAGCGCGGCCTCGACCTCGTCGAGGACGTAGAACGGCGACGGCCGGGCCCGGAAGATCGCCACCAGCAAGGCGATCGCGGTGAGGGACCGCTCCCCACCCGAAAGCAGCGAGAGCCGCTTCACCTTCTTGCCGGGTGGCCGCGCCTCGACCTCCACGCCGGTGGTCAGCATGTCGTCGGGGTCGGTGAGGATCAGCCGGCCGGTGCCGCCGGGGAACAACGTCGCGAAGACGAGCTCGAACTCGCGTGCCACGTCGTCGTACGCGGCCCGGAAGACGGCCTCGACCCGCTCGTCGACCTCCTTGACGACGACGAGCAGGTCCCGCCGGCTCGCCTTGAGGTCTTCGAGCTGATCGGTGAGGAACCTGTGGCGTTCCTCGAGCGCCGCGAACTCCTCCAGCGCCAGCGGGTTGATCTTCCCGAGCAGGGCCAGGGCACGCTCCGCGGCCCGCAGTCGCTTCTCTTGCACCGCGCGGTCGTACGGCGACGCCTCGGTGCCGTCGGGGGCGCCCGCAGGCGGTGGGACCGCGATGTTCGGGCCGTAGTCAGCGACCAGCTCGTCGGGCCCGACGCCGTGCTCCTCGGCCGCCTTGGTCTCGAGGGTCTCGATCCGCAGTCGCTGCTCCGCCCGCGCCAGCTCGTCGCGGTGCACCGCACCGGTGAGGCTGTCGAGCTCGGCTGCCAGCTCGCGGCTGCGTGCCCGCACGGCGAGCAGCTCGCCCTCGGTGACGGTTCTCGACTCCTCGGCGGCGCTGCGTTCGGCGGCGGCGGCCTGCAGCGAGACCTCGAGGAGCTCCAGCGCGACTCCACCGGCGTACTGAATAGCGGCCGCGACCCGCGCCTCCTTGGCCCGCCGCTCCCGCGCAGCGGCGGCCCGCTCGCGTGCCGCCACCTCGGCGGCGGCCGAGCGTTCCAGTTGGTCGGCGCGCAGGCCCAGTGACCGGGAGCGCTCCTCGCCGGTCCGCACCGCTAGCCGCGCGTCGACCTCGAGGGCGCGCGTGTCGGTGAGTTCGGCGCGCAACCGGTCGTGCTCGGCGGTGTCCGGCACCTCGTCGACCGGCGCCGCCTGGGCGGCCGCGAGCCGCTCCTCGAGCGCGGCCAGGCCGTCGAGGTCACGGTCCCTCGCCTCGGACGCCTCCTGGACGGTGCGGGCCAGCCGGTCGGCTTCCCCCGCGCTGGCGCGAGCCGCTGCCCCGAGCTGGCCAAGTCGTTCGGCGACGGCGGCCAGCCGGGCGTCGGACTCGTGCAGCTCCGCGACGGCCGCGTCGTGCTCGTCCTGGGCGCGCTTGACGTCCTCGGCTGCGGCCGAGAGCGCGAACCGCAGCCGGTCCGCCCGGTGGCTGAGCTCGGCGAGCGCCTGCTCGGACTCGGCGTACGCCGCCTGTACCTCGAGCAACGACGGCGAGGTCGAGGACCCACCGCTGGACCAGCCGACGCCGAGCACGTCTCCGTCGGTCGTGACAGCCCGGACCTCGGGGTGCGCGGCGACCAGCTGCGCAGCGGCTGCCACGTCGGCGACGATCGCGGTGCGCTCCAGCAGCCGGACCAGCGCCGGTCGCAGCGCGTCGGGGGCAGTCAGAACGTCGACGGCATACGGCGTTCCCTCGGCCAGCACCGGCCAGTCGGGACCGTCGTAGGACGCGCCTCCGACAAGCAGGCCGACCCGTCCGGCGTCGTCGGCCTTGAGCAGGGCGATCGCGGCCGCGGCATCGGCCAGCGACGTGACAGCAACGGCGTCGGCCGCCGCGCCTAGGGCAGCGGCGACGGCGGTCTCGTAGCCGCCGCGCACGGAGACCACCTGGGCGACGGTGCCCAGCACGCCGGGAAGCCGGTCCCGGGCGGCGAGCAGCGCGCCACCGCCGTCCTTACGGGCCAGTCCGAGGGCGAGCGCGTCGCGACGAGCCAGCGCGGCGCTGCGGGCCCGCTCAGTCTCGTGCTCCTCGTCCTGCAACGCAGTCAGCCGCTCCTCGGCTTCTGCCAGACCGGCGGCCGCGGCCTCGTACCTGGTGTCGAGGTCGACCTCGCCCGCGTCGAGGCCCGCGACCTCGCTCTCGGCGGTCGCGAACTCCGCGTGGGCGGACGCGGCCCGCGCCTTCGCCGCCTCCCACGCCACCGTGACCCGCCCGATCTCGTCCTCGGCGGCGGTCGCGCGGGTACGCAGCGCGGTCACCTCGCCGTGGAGCCGGGCCAGCCCCTCGCGGCGGTCGGCGACGGCCTGCCGGGCCGCGGTGAGCGCCCGGTCCTCGTCGGCGACGAGGCGCTCCAGGCCGGTTCGCTGCCCCTCGACCTCGGCCAGCTTGGCCCGATCCGACTCGAGCGCGGCCGTGACCTCGCCCGCCTCGGCCCGGACCGCGACAGCCTCGGCCTGCAGGGCATCAGGGTCGCGTCCCGGCAGATCGAGGTCGGCGGTCGCGCTGGCATGACGCTGCCGCTCGCTGGCGAGCGAGACGGTGCCGCGCAGCCGTTCCCGCAGCCCCGCCAGGCGGTACCACGTCTCCTGGGCGCGAGCCAGCCGCGGCGTCTGAGCGGCCACCGCGGTGTCGAGCTCGGCCTCGCGGCGGGTCGCCTCGGCGAGCTCGGCTTCCACCCGGGTACGTCGTTCGATCAGCGCGGTCTCGTCCGCGACCTCGGCGTTGAGCGCCGTACGCAGCGTGCTGAGGTCGTCGGCGAGTAGCCGCAGCCGCGCGTCGCGGACGTCCGCCTGCACGATCGCGGCGCGCCGGGCGACCTCCGCCTGCTGGCCGAGCGGCTTGAGCTGGCGGCCGAGCTCCGAGGTCAGATCCCGCAGCCGGTCGAGGTTGGCCTGCATCGCCTCGAGCTTGCGCAGCGCCTTTTCCTTGCGCTTTCGGTGCTTGAGGACGCCGGCCGCCTCCTCGATGAACCCCCGACGGTCCTCGGGTGCGGCGTGCAGAACGGCGTCGAGCTGGCCCTGGCCGACGATCACGTGCATCTCACGGCCGATGCCGGAGTCGCTGAGCAGCTCCTGGACGTCGAGCAGCCGGCACGGCGCGCCGTTGATCGCGTACTCCGAGCCCCCGTTGCGGAACATGATCCGCGAGATCGTGACCTCGGCGTAGTCCACGGGGAGCGCACCGTCGGTGTTGTCGATGGTGAGCACGACCTCCGCCCGGCCCAGCGGGGCGCGGCCGGACGTGCCGGCGAAGATGACGTCTTCCATCTTGCCGCCACGCAGCGACTTGGCACCTTGCTCGCCGAGGACCCACGCAATGGCGTCGACGACGTTGGACTTGCCTGAACCGTTGGGACCCACGACAGCGGTGATCCCGGGTTCGAAGCGCAGGGTCGTCGACGATGCGAAGGACTTGAAGCCCCGCAAGGTGAGGCTCTTCAGATGCACGCGGCAGGATCCTCAGACAGACGGCGGGAAGGCCGTTGTCACGCTAGCCGACAGCCGCCCCTAGAGGCGGCATTGCAACGGCAAAACCGGCCGAGATGAAGGCCGGTCTCAGGTGAGGGCGGGCTCGCGGTCGTCGATCGACTCGCTGGTGGACACCGAGACGGTGTCGAGAACCGTCAGCGCCAACCGTTCGTCGTCCGCGGCAAGGCCGTCCGCAAGGGACCGGTTCGCTGCTCGCAACCGTGCGTTCTCCTTCTCGAGCAAGCTCACGCGGTCGCGCAGCCGTCCGAGTTCGTAATGAAGTCGCAGGTCGGAGCCACGCCCGACATGACCGAGCAGGGCTTTCGCCATCGTTACTGATCCTCCACGGTGAGGACATGTCGGCAGACAAGGATGGAGCCGGCCGACCTTCGGATCCTTCGACGGATCACCCGTCGCGGTACCTCCAGTGTGGCGCTCCCGGCCACCGCCGGTCAAGAGCCGATCGGACGAATGAGATGCCAAAGCCTCGACCTCGCCTTGAGGCTTCCGGGTCGAGTGCGACGGTATCGGCGCACTTGACGGCGGCGGAGGGCATCGTCGTCGCACTCAACGTTCGTGGAAGCCGGACGGGACGCCGCGCGCCGCTGACCAGCGCTCGACGACGCCGGTGACCCGGCCGGGCGTGCCAGGGCCGCCCAGGTCGGCCAGCAGCTTTTCGCAGGCGTGCTGCGAACCCTCGGCGACGACCTCGACCCGGCCGTCCTCGAGGTTGCGCGCCCAGCCCTCGACGCCATGGGCGCGCGCGTGTGAGCGCACCCACCAGCGGAACCCCACGCCTTGCACCCGGCCGCTCACCCACGCGGTGAGCCGCACGTCGCTCACCAGCGGGCTCGCCGCGGTCGCGGCTGGCAGTGCGGACACAGGTACGACGACCGGTTGGTGAACTTCTGCCGGACGATGGGCGTCCCGCACCTCGAGCACGGTTCGCCCTCCTGGCCGTAGACCTGCAACGACCGGTCGAACCACCCGCTCTCGCCGTTGACCGCGACGTAGAGGGCGTCGAACGACGTACCCCCCGCGGTGATGGCCGCCGTCAGCACGTCGTGGATCGCGACCAGCAGCCGGTCGATTTCCGGGCGCCGCAACCCCTCTGTCGCCCGGGCGTAGTGCAGCTTCGCTCGCCACAGCGCCTCGTCGGCGTAGATGTTGCCGATCCCCGAGATCAGGTCCTGGTCGAGCAGGGCCCGCTTCAGCCCGGTCTTGCGCCGGCGCAGCGCAGCCGCGAAGCGGTCAGGGTCGAAGGCCGGCTCGAGCGGGTCAGGCGCGACGTGGGCGAGGACCGCGGGGACGCCGTCCTCGGTCACCGCCGGGTCGGCGAGCGCGAGGCCGCCGAACGTTCGCTGGTCGACGAACCGCAGCTCGGGACCGCCGTCGTCGAACCGGAACCGCGCGCGCAAGTGGGCCTGGTCCGGCGTACCCGGCGCGCAGGCGAGCAGCTGACCGGACATACCGAGGTGGGCGAGCAGGTTTGTGTCGTCGTCGAGCGGAAGCCACAGGAACTTTCCGCGCCGCCGCGCGGCCTCGATCCGGCGGCCGCGGAGCCGGGCTGCGAAGTCGGCCGCTCCGGGCGGGTACTGGCGCAGCGTCCGGGCGCCGAAGATTTTCACGTCGGCGATCCGGCGTCCCACCACGTGTTGTTCCAGTCCGAGCCGCACGGTCTCGACCTCTGGAAGCTCCGGCACGGCTCAG
>DATAVK010000041.1:0-17134 GCA_036267755.1 Mycobacteriales bacterium | reverse complement strand
ACGAGCTTCTCGGCCCGTTTCTTCGACATGCCGTCGATCTCGAGCAGCCGGTCGACCGTGACGTCGTCGGGCCCGTTGACGTGGGCGGCAGCGAGCCTGGAGGACGTCGTACGGCCCAGCCCGGGCCACAGGCCGCCGGCGCAGAACGCCTCGAACGCCGTGTCCACCCGCGCGAGCCTAGGCCGCGGGCACTGTCCAGTCCGCGAGGCACACGCATGGCCCATTGGTGCGGCTATGGCAACACCCGTGGCCCATTGGTGTGGCTATAGCAACACCCGTGGCCCATTGGTGTGGCTATGGCAACACTGATGGGCCATCGGTGGGGGGATCCACGCAGATCATGGCCCAAGGTTGCTCCGAGACCCGAGTCAGTACGACGGTGGCCCGACGGCGCCCTCGCGGCCGGAGCCGGCGTCGCAGGTCGTCGACATCGCCGGCAAGTCCCCGGCGGCGGATGTCGATAGCGCCGATGTCGAGCCGCCGCAGCTCCGCAGCGAGCGGTTTCACCCCGAACGGCAGCGACGCCTCGACCGTCAGCGACCGGCCGAACGGCGTGGCCAGCGGATGATCGGCCGAGAGGAAGCCGATCATCGGGTCGATCTGCCAGGCGTCCAGCTGAGCGGCGAGGTCGGCGACGGCGCCGGCGCGGGTGACGGCCGGGCTCGGGTCGAGCAGGTAGCGGCCGGGCGCCCGGACCGGCGCGTCCACGGTTCCGGGGTCGCGCACCAGGCTCTCGCCGCTCGGCAGGACCGTGGCCCGCGATCCGGCCGACGCCCAGGCCGGCGACCACAGCGTCGCCTCCTTGAGGTCGCGGCCGTGCGCGACGAACTCCGTTTCCCACCCGGCCGGAACCGCGCTCCGATCGATCCCGGGCGCCGCCTTGACGGCAATCCGTTCCACTGGCAGCGACGTACACCAGGCCAACGGTGGCCGTGAGCCGCCGCGGCGATCACCTTCGCGGCGCGCCGGGTCGATGAACACCGCCGCCACCTCGGTGCCGAGCCGAATGTTCGCGACGTCGGCCGCGACCACCGGCCGACCGCTGTTGTGACGGCCGCAGATTGCGTGGACCTCGTCGCGGTCGACCCCGACCGCGTCGCTCACCTCACCCAGCGCGCGGAGGTCCCCGCCGATCCCGCAGCACAGGTCGACGACGGAGCCCGCCAGCCCCTCGAACCGAGTGGCGCGGTGACGGGCCACGACCTCGGAGGTCGCCTGCTCGAGCCCGGCCCGAGTAAGCAGCAGGGTGGCAGCGTCGGCGAGCTTGCCTGCGGCTCGCTCGCGGAGTTCGGCCTGCTCACTGGCGGCCGCGACCAGATCGACCGGCCAGGTACGACGCAACCGCTCCGCAGTGGCGAGGTCACGGGCCGAGGCTTGGGCGAGCAGATCGGGCGCGGCCAGCAACGCGCGGGCCTGCGCCGCCGTCAGCGGCGTGTGCCGGCCTCCGGGTAACTCAGCGACATCGCCGAGACATCGTCGAGAGCGTTGCGGATCTCGTCCGGCAGGACGAGCGAGTCGGCGTCGAGCGACCCCTTTAGCTGCGCGGCGGTGCGAGCTCCGACGATGGGGGCGACCACACCGGGACGGTCGCGCACCCAGGCCAGCGACACCGCCAGCGGCGTGACGCCGAGCCCGTCGGCCGCCGTGCTCACGGCACCCACGATCCGGGAGGCCCGCTCGTCGAGGTAGGCGCCGACGAAGCGGGAGTACTCCGCCGAGCTGCCACGGGAGTCGGGCGGCGTACCCCCGCGGTACTTCCCGGTCAGCACGCCGCGGCCCAGTGGTGACCAGGGCAGGATTCCGACGCCGAGGTCGACGGCGGCCGGCACAACCTCCCGCTCGATGCCACGTTGCACCAGCGAGTACTCCATCTGGGTCGAGACGATGGGTGCCCGCCCGGGCCAGGCTCGCTGCCAGGTGGCGGCCTTTGCGGTCTGCCAGCCGGTGTAGTTGCTGATCCCGACGTACCGGGTCCGACCGCTCGCGACCGCGGTGTCCACTGCCGCGAGTGTCTCCTCGAGCGGTGTCCGCTCATCCCAGGCGTGCATCTGCCACAGGTCGACGTGGTCGGTGCCGAGCCGGGCCAGCGAGGCGTCGAGCGCGTCGAGCAGGTGACGCCGCGACGCGTCACGCGGTCGACTGTCGTTGCCGCGGACTCCGACCGCCTTCGTGGCGATGACGATGTCTTCTCGTCGTACGACGCTGTCGAGCATCCGGCCGAGCAGCCGCTCGCTCTCGCCATCGGTGTAGACGTCGGCGGTGTCGACCAGCGTCCCGCCCGACTCGACGAAGGTCTTGAGCTGGCTCGACGCGTCGTCCTCGTCGGTGTCGCGGCCCCAGGTCATGGTGCCGAGGGCGATCCGTGACACGTAGAGACCCGTCGTCCCCAGCCGGCGCTGCTCCATGCCCGGAGGCTATCCGTGCCGTCCGCCGACCCTCGGTACCCTCACCGAATGAAACTCGGACTGAACCTCGGCTACTGGGGACTCGCCAGCGACAGCGACAACGTCGCCCTGGTGCAGGAGGCCGAGCGGCTGGGCTACGACATCGTCTGGGCGGCCGAGGCGTACGGCAACGACGCGGCCACCGTGCTCACCTGGCTGGCCGCCAAGACCACGACGATCGACGTGGGCAGCGCGATCTTCCAGATCCCGGCCCGCAGCCCGGCCATGACGGCGATGACGGCCGCGACGATCGACACGCTGTCGGGCGGTCGGTTCCGGCTCGGGCTCGGCGTGTCCGGCCCGCAGGTCTCGGAAGGCTGGCACGGCACCCGGTTCGACAAGCCGATCGGGCGGACGAGCGAGTACATCGACATCATCCGGATGGCGTTCGCTCGGGAACGCGTCAGCTACCAGGGTGAGCACTTCACGCTGCCGCTGCCCGACGGCCCCGGCAAGCCGCTGAAGATGATCATCCACCCGGTCCGCGAGTACATGCCGATCTACCTGGCCGCGATCGGTCCGAAGAACCTTGAGCTGGCCGGGCAGAAGTGCGACGGCTGGCTGGCGATCTTCTACGACCCGGCGTTCGCGGCGGACCAGCACGCCTCGATCGAGACCGGGATGAAGGCCGCCGGGCGGGTTGGCGTGCCGTTCGACGTCGTACCGACGGTGCCTGTCGTCCTGGGTGACGACCTCGAGGCAGCCGCCGGACCGGTCCGGGCATACGCGGCGCTCTACATCGGTGGGATGGGCTCCCGCGAGCAGAACTTCTACAACCGGCTCGCCGCTCGGATGGGCTACGAGGCCGAGGCGGAGGAGATTCAGAACCTCTACCTGGACCGCAAGTACGACGAGGCCGCGGCTGCCGTGCCAGCCGATTTCATCGACCGGACCTCGCTGCTGGGCTCGGTGGAGCGGATGGCCGACAAGATGCAGGGGTACGCCGAGGCCGGGGTCACGACACTCAACGTGAGCTGCTTCGCCGGCACCCAGGATGAGCGGATCGCCACGCTGCGCACGGCCGCGGAAGCCCTCGACGCCTCCGGCACCGGCTCCTGACGAGATGACAACGGTGTTGCTGGTCCGGCACGGCGTGACTGCCGCGAACCAGGGTGGCGTGCTGGCGGGCTGGACGCCTGGCGTCGGGCTCGCCGAGGCGGGCGTCGAGCAGGCTCGGGTGCTGGGGGAGCGGTTGTCCGGCGTACCCGTCGCCGCCATCGTCTCCAGCCCACTCGACCGCTGCCTGCAGACCGCTGCAGCACTCGCCGCGGGCCGCGACCTCACCGTCGAGACCGACGATCGGCTCGGGGAGGCCCGGTACGGCGACTGGACCGGCAAGGAGCTGAAGGCGCTCGCCAAGGACCCGCTGTGGAAAGTGGTGCAGTCGCACCCCAGCGCCGTGACCTTCCCGGGTGGCGAGGCGCTGCGCGACACCCAGCTCCGTGCGGTCGACGCGGTGCGCGAGCACAACGCGAAGCTCGGACCGGATGCCACCTGGATCGCGGTCAGCCACGCCGACGTGATCAAGGCGATCCTCGCCGATGCGCTCGGCATGCACCTCGACGGGTTCCAGCGGATCATGGTCGACCCGGCGTCGGTATCGGTCGTCCGCTACACCGATCTGCGGCCGTTCGTCCTGCGCACCAACGACCGGGGCGGAGCCGTGGCCGACCTGATGCCGCCCAAGAAGCGCGCCCGCAGCCGCAAGAGTGCGTCGGACGCCGTGGTCGGCGGCGGCAGCGGCAGCTCCTGATCACGGTCACCCTAGGGTGGTCGGTATGTCCGGTCAGGAGTTCACCTTCGACCCGCCAGAGCGCTTTGTCGCCGGCACGGTCGGGCAACCGGGTGAGCGCACCTTCTATCTACAGGCCTCCGGCGGCGGCCAGACCGTGTCGGTCGCGTTGGAGAAGATGCAGGTCTCCGCGCTGGCCGAACGCCTCGACGGGCTGCTGAGCGAGGTACGCCGCCGGCAGGGCGCAGAGTCCACGGTGCCGGTCACCGCGCCGCCCCAGCTGGAGGACGTGGCGCCGCTCGACGCGCCGATCGAAGAGCAGTTCCGGGTGGGGACGCTCGCGCTGGCCTGGGACGACGACGAGGACCTGGTGATCATCGAGGCGCAGTCCGCTGTCGACACCGACGAGGTCGAGGGCGGACCGTCCGACATCGACACCGACGCCGACATGTTGCGGGTCCGGCTCAGCCCGGCAGTCGCCCGGGCGTTCGTCAAGCGGGCGCTTCGCGTCGTCGCGGCCGGCCGGCCACCCTGCCCGCTGTGCGGCAACCCGCTGGATCCCGCCGGGCACGTGTGCCCGCGCCAGAACGGTCACCTCCACGCCGAGTGACCCGCCGCTCCGGGCCCGTATGACACTGGAGCCATGAGCGAGCCCGCCTTCAGCCTCGCGCCGGAGGACGCGTTGCGGCTGCTGCGGGACGGGGACCTCCAGGTCGAGGGGCGGCTCGTCGACGCCTCGAACGCGACGCTCTACTGCACGACCACCCTCGACGGGGTGACCGGGGTCTGCGTCTACAAGCCGATCGCGGGGGAGCGCCCGCTGTGGGACTTCCCCGACGGCACCCTCGCCGGCCGCGAGCTCTCGGCGTACCTGGTCTCGGTCGCGACCGGCTGGGACATCGTGCCGCCGACGGTGATGCGCGACGGCCCGTTCGGCCCGGGGATGTGTCAGCTGTGGATCGACGTCGATGAATCCGTCGATCTTGGTGTACTCGCCCGCAGCGAGATCGAGCCGCTGCGGCGGATGGCGGTCTTCGACGCGGTCATCAACAACGCCGACCGCAAGGGCGGTCACCTGCTCCCGATCCCTGGCGGCCACGTGTACGGCGTCGACCACGGCGTCTGCTTCTCGACCGAGGACAAGCTGCGGACGCTGCTCTGGGGGTGGCGAGGCGATCCGCTGACCGACGAGGCGATCGAGGTGCTGTCCGACCTGCGCGCCCAGCTCGAAGGTCCGTTGGACGCCGCCTTGGCCGCTCACCTCACCCGCCGCGAGGTGCTGGCCACCGCGTTCCGGGTCGACCGGTTGCTGCGCACCGGCTGTCACCCGATGCCGTCGGAAGACTGGCCTGCCGTCCCCTGGCCGCCGTTCTAACCGCTCCACGTCGGCCCACTACCCTCAAGTGGTGCGTGCCTGGCCTGCCCCCGACGTCCCGGCGTTGCCGCGCGACGGCTCCCACACCACGTTGTGGGTCCCTGACTCCTCGACCGGCGGCCTGATCGAGATCGGCGCCGACACCGACGAGATCAGCATGTACGTCTGCGGCATCACGCCGTACGACGCGACCCACCTGGGTCACGCCGCGACGTACCTGCTGTTCGACCAGCTGCAACGAACGGCGCGCGACGCCGGCAAGCGGGTCCGCTACGTGCAGAACGTCACGGACGTCGACGACCCGTTGCTCGAACGCGCGAAGCAGACCGGTGAGGACTGGGAGGCGCTCGCCGAACGCGAGACCCAGTTGTTCCGCGAGGACATGACTGCGTTGCGGGTCATCCCACCCGAGGAGTACGTCGGAGCCGTCGAAGCCATCCCCGACATCGTCCGTTCCATCGTCGCGCTGCGCGAGCGGGGGGCGGCGTACGACGTGGACGGCGACGTCTACTTTTCCGTTGCTTCGGCAGAACACTTCGGCGAGGTCAGCCACCTCCCGGTCGGCGACATGATCCGGCTCTCCGGCGAGCGCGGCGGCGATCCCGACCGACCGGGGAAGAAGGACCCGCTCGACTGCCTGCTGTGGCAGGCGGCGAGGCCCGGCGAGCCGTCGTGGGACTCCGAGCTCGGCCCTGGCCGACCCGGCTGGCATGTCGAGTGCGCGGCCATCGTGCTCCGCCACCTCGGCGAGACGATCGACGTGCAGGGCGGGGGGGACGACCTGGTCTTCCCGCACCACGAGCTCGGCGCGGCCGAGGCGTCCGTGATCACCGGGCAGTGGCCGTTCGCCCGCAGCTACGTCCACCAGGCGATGGTCGGCTACCACGGCGAGAAGATGTCGAAGTCTCGCGGCAACCTGGTGCTGGTCTCACAACTGCGAGCCGACGGCGTCGACCCGATGGCGATCCGACTCGGGCTGCTGGCGCACCCGCCGGCGCCCGCGTGGGAGTGGCATGACGACGAGCTCCCCGTCGCGACCGAGCGGCTTGGGCGCTGGCGCGCCGGCTTCGCGCGAGCGAGCGGAGCGCCGACTGAACGGCTCATCGCGGCGCTGCGCGCCGTACTCCGTGACGGCCTGAGCTCACATCAGGCGCTGCCGCTGGTCGACGACTGGGTTGGTGCGGACGGCGACGACCCGGCAGCTCCGGGCGACGCAGCCGCCGCAGTCGACGCCCTGCTCGGCGTTCGCTAGCTGTCGCGGCGGCGCAGGTAGCGCTCGAAGGCCTTCGCGATGGCCTCACCGCTCGCCTCCGGTAGCGCCGTTTCGTCCTCGCGCTGCTCGAGCGAGGTGATGTACTCCGCGATCTCGGTGTCCTCGCGGGCCAGCTCGTCGACGCCGCGCTCCCAGGCCGCCGCCTGCTCCGGCAGGTCACCGAGCGGCATGGCGAGGTCGAGGGCGTCCTCGACGTGGTGCAGCAGGCTCAACGTCGCTTTCGGGCACGGCGGCTGGGCGACATAGTGAGGCACGCTCGCCCAGTAGGTCACCGACCGGATGCCGATCTCGGCCATCGCCTGGTGGAAGACGCTGACCACACCGGTAGGTCCTTCGTAGCGGGAACGCGCGAGGCCCAGCGCTGCAGCTGTTGCCTCGTCCGACGCGGTGCCGTTGACGTCGATCGGCCGGGTGTGCGGAACGTCCGCCAGCAGCGCGGCCAGGCAGACCACGCTGTCGACCGCGAGCTCCTGCGCGAAGCCGGTGAGCTCCTCACAGAACGCGCGCCAGCGCATGTTCGGCTCGAGGCCGCGCAGCAGGACCACTTCCCGGTCGCCGACCGTGGCAAGCCCCAGCCGGGTCGTCGGCCACTCGATCCGCCGGGTCACGCCGTCGGTCAGGGTCACCGTCGGCCGGTTCACCTGGTAGTCGTAGTAGTCCTCGGGGTCGATCGCGGCGAATGGCCGAGACGACCACTCACGTTCGAGGTGCTCCACGGCCCCGGTCGCGGCGTCGGCAGCGTCGTTCCAGCCCTCGAAGGCCGCGATCATCACCCGGCGCGGCGCGCCGGTCGAACTCCCGGGACCGGTCACGGCCTCAGCGTACGTCGCTCAGCGCTTGCGGCCGGTGGTGTGGACGATCAGCACATCGCAGGACGCACGGTGGCTGATGTTCGCCGGCACCGATCCGAGCAGCCGGCCGGCCAGGCTGTTGAGACCGCGGTTCCCGACCACGCACAGATCGACGCCATGGTCATCGATCAGCCGGACCAGCAGATCCACCGGATCGGCCTGTTCCGCGACCGTGTCGACCTTCTCGGCGCCGCTGCGGGTCGCGAGCTCGGACGCCTCCCGCAGGGCGTCTTCTGCCGGATGCGAGCCGATGACCTTGTAGGCGTCCTCGCGCAGCTGACCGGCCGCACGCTCCTGCTCGCGCGCGGACAGCGGTTGGTACGCCGAGGCGATCACCAGCGCGGCGCCGGTGGCTCCGGCGAGCTCCGCCGCGCGCTCCACGGCACGGAACGACGAGGCGGACCCGTCCGTCCCGACGAGGACGGTGCGATAGCTGCTGCTCACGGACACTCCTGAAGCCGAGTTCGGGCGGTGTGCCGCACCGTATCTGAGCCCGGGCGCGGCGTCTGCGACGGTAGACTGAGCCCAGTGCCAGGTACGCCGCCATCTCCAACTGTGGCAGCGGTGTTGTTCGACATGGACGGCCTGCTCATCGACTCCGAGCCGGTCTGGTATGAGGTCGAGACCGCTGTCGTCGCGCGGCTCGGCGGCGAGTGGACACGTGCCGACCAGGCGGCCTGCCTCGGCGGAACGATGGCCGCCTCGGCCCGCTACATCATCGACCGGACCGGTACGTCGGTCACCGTCGACGAGCTCAGCGACGAGCTGATCGACGAGATGGTCGGTCGGTTCAGGGCCGCGCTGCCGCTCCACGAGGGTGCGATTGAGCTGTTGAACGCAGTGCGTGACCGGGATGTGCCGGTAGGGCTGGTGTCCTCGTCGTACCGCAGCCTGATCGACGCCGCGCTGGTCGGGTTGGGTGGCGACCGGTTCGCCGTCACCGTCGGAGGCGACGAGGTGGCGCACGGCAAGCCTGACCCGGAGCCTTACCTGACCGCCTGCCGACGGCTGGGGGCTGACCCCGCGCGCACCGTGGTTCTCGAGGACGCCATCACCGGCGTCACCTCCGCGGAAGCGGCCGGATGCGTCGTCGTCGCCGTGCCGTCGGTCTCGCCGATCGACGCCGGACCGCGCCGGTACGTCGTCCCGTCGCTGAGCTCCATCGATCCGGATTGGTTGTTAGGCCTCACTTCATGACTCGTCGATCCTGGCCCGAGACCCGGCGCGGCGACGTCGTGGACGTGCTCAACGGCGAGCGAGTGCCCGACCCGTATCGCTGGCTCGAGGACGACCGCTCCGAGGAGACCGCGGCGTGGGTTGCGGCCCAGAACGCCGTCACCCACGAGTTCCTGTCCGAGCTTCCTGGGCGCGACGAGATCGCCCAGCGACTGACCGAGCTGCTCGACACGGTCCGTCGTATGGCACCCGAGCGTCACGGCAGCCGCTGGTTCTCGATGCGTCACGACGGGCTGGCCGACCAGCCGGTGCTCGTCATGGCGGATGACCCGCGGTCGCTGGGCACCGTGCTGATCGACCCGCGCGAGTTCAGCACGGCCGGGACGGTAGCCCTGACGTCCTGGTCGGTGAACGAGGACGGCAAGCAGGTCGCATACGCCACCAGTGATGCCGGGTCGGACTGGAAGTCCTGGCGGGTGCGTGACGTCGACACCGGTGAGGACCTGCCCGACCTGCTGCACTGGTCGAAGTTCTCGGAGGCGACGTGGCTGCCGGACAGCAGCGGCTTCTTCTACGGCGCTCTCGACGCTCCCGCCGAAGGCGCGGCGCTGACCGCCACCAACCAGGCGCTGCGGTTGCAGCTGCATCTGCTCGGGACCGAGCAGGCAGCCGACCGCGTCGTTTATGTGGATCCCGACCCGCGGCGCATCCCTGAATCTGCCGTCACGGACGACGGACGGTGGCTGATCGTCACGACGAGCCGAGGCACCGAGCTGCAGACCGTCGTGCACGTCGCCGAACTCGCGGACCCGTCGCTCGCGCTGCGGCCGCTGGCTCCCGAGCCGATCGCGCAGACTCGTGTTTTCGGCAACGACGGCACCACCTTCTACGCACTGACTGATCTCGGCGCCGCGCGCCGACGCGTCGTCGCGATCGACCTGGCGGTGCCGGCAATCTCGCAGTGGCGCGACATCGTGCCGGAGTCGGACGACATGCTGGTCGCTGCCCAGCACCTGGGCGGCCGACTGGTCTGCCAGCTGCTCCACGACGCGTCGTCCGTGCTGCGAGTGTTCGAGCCGGATGGGCAGCCGGTGCGGACGATTCCGCTCGAGGGGCCGGTCACCGTTACAGGCGTCACCGGGCGGCTCGAAGATTCGGTGATCCATCTCGCCACGACGTCCTTCGTCGACCCAGGATCGGTCTGGTCACACGACCTGGTCACCGGGGAGACGGAGCGGATTCACTCCGCGGTCGACGCAGACGATCTCGTCGTGACCGAGCGGGCAACGGCAACGTCCGCCGACGGCACAGCCGTGCCGATGTTCCTGGTCCGTCGGCGCGATGTGACGCCATCGGGCGACGTCCCGACGATGCTCTATGGGTACGGCGGTTTCGACATCGCGTTGACCCCGGAGTTCTCCGCCGCCCGGGCGACCTGGGTGAGCCGCGGTGGGCTGCTCGCGATCGCGAACCTGCGCGGCGGCGGCGAGTTCGGCCGTGAGTGGTACGACGCCGGCCGGCGGGAACACAAGCAGAACGTGTTCGACGACTTCGCAGCGTGCGCCCGTTGGCTCGCGTCGTCCGGCTGGACGTCGGTCGACCATCTCGTCGTCAACGGCGGATCTAACGGCGGCCTGCTAGTCGGCGCGCTGCTCACGCAGCATCCGGAGCTGATCGGCGCCGCAGTGCCGGAGGTCGGTGTGATGGACATGTTGCGGTTCCACCACTTCACGATCGGCTGGGCATGGACCGGTGACTACGGTGACCCCGACAACGCTGACGAGTACCCGTGGGTGCGCGCCTACTCGCCGCTTCACCAGCTCCGGCCGGGTACGTCGTACCCACCGACGCTGGTCATGACCGGCGACCACGACGACCGGGTGGTGCCAGCGCACTCGTTCAAGTTCGCCGCGGCGTTGCAGGCCACGCAGGCCGGTGACGCGCCGACCTTGATCCGGATCGAGACGTCGGCGGGGCACGGCGCCGGCAAGCCGGTGAGCAAGGTGATCGGTGAGCGCGCCGACATGCTCGCCTTCTGTGAGGCGATGGTCGGCCCGATGCACGCGCCGGCACCCTGAGTCAGCGGTTGTGCCACTCCTCGGCGAGCATCGCGAAGACCAGCTCGTCGGTCCACTCGCCCTTCACCCACTCGTTCTGCCGGAACTCGGCCTCCTGGCGCATGCCGACCCGGCGCAGCACAGCGGCCGAGGCGGCATTGCGGGCGTCGCACTGCCCGATCATGCGGTGCAGGTCCCAGCTGTCGAAGCCGATCGAGAGCATGGCCAGCGCGCCCTCGGTCGCTAGGCCACGACCGGCGAATGCCGGTGACACGACGTAGCCGATCTCGCCCTGCTGGTGGATGCTGCTGATCAGGTGGATGTAGAACGTCGCGACCACCGCCCCGGTCTCCCGCAGGACTCCCGCGATGTTCACGCCGTCACCGTCCGTTGCCACGACCGGGTCGGACCGCCGAGCCGCGTAGTCCTGGGCTTCGAGAAGGCCCATCGGCTCGGTGTAGAGATAGCGGGACACCTCCGGCACCGAGTAGATCGCGTGGATGTCCTCGCCGTCTTCGGGGCGCAGCGCACGAAGCGTCAGCTGCTTGGTCTCAATCGGCAGGCCGAGGTCGTAGGTGCTCGCCGCGTCCTCATGGTCGCCCGTCACTCGACGGGAAGGGGTGCGACGACGGGAAGCGGCGGCGGTGTGCCACCAAAGGCCGGGCAGACCGCGTGATGCGCGCACCAGTCGCAGAGCTTGCTCGGCTTGTGCCGCCAGTCGCCGGTCTCCCGGGCCCGGATGATGGCCGTGCCGATCGCCTCGAGCTGGCGCTCGAGTGCCGATAGGTCGGCCTCGTCGGGGGAGTAGTCCAGCACCTCGCGGTCGCGCAGGTAGTAGAGCCGGAGCAGCCGGGGGAGCACGCCGGTCTCACGCCACAGCATCAAGGCGTAGAACCGAAGCTGGAACAGCGCCTTGCCCTCGAACATCTCACTCGGTGACTTGCCGCTCTTGTAGTCGACGACCCGCAGGTCGCCGGCTGGTGATCGGTCGAGCCGGTCGATGAAACCCTTGAGGCGCACCCCCGACGGGAGCGTGGTCTCGATGAGGACCTCACGCTCGGCCGGTTCGAGCCGGCTCGGATCTTCCAAGGTGAAGTAGTTGCCCAGCAGTTCGCGGGTCGACTCGAGCAGCGCGGGGAGACTGTCCGGGTCGCCATCCACGAGCGCGGCAAGCTCCGGGTCGCTGTCGATCAGCTCCCGCCACTGGGGCTCGACCTGCTCGACCGCCGCGGCGACGGTTCGCTGCAGGGCCGGCAGGTCGAACAAGCCCTCGAGCACGGCGTGAATGACCGTGCCACGCGCGGCGTCGAGGCTGGGCGGCTCCGGCAGCTTGTCGATCACCCGCAGCCGATACAGCAGTGCACAGTTCTTGAAGTCCAGCGCCCGGGACGGCGACAACGCCCACTCGGCCACCGTTCCGGCCGAAAGATCGGGCAGCGCGGTAGCGTCCGAGATGGGGTTCGGGAGCTCGACCGTGGTCATGTCCTCACGCTAGGGGAGACCTCCGACAGTTCACGGCAGTCACACGCTCGTATCCACAGTCGCTTCCGGCGAGAGGCGTTCGGCGAGCCAGGCGAGCGACAGCGGGTACCGGTACTCGATGGCGGCATGGGTGGCGTCGAAGGTCTCGAACTGGACGTCGGTGCAGCCGATCTCAACGAGGGCGTCACGCATCGCTTCCGCTCCGAGGTCGAGGTACCAGTCGTCACGGGTGCCCGCGTCGATCCAGATCGCCCGCAGCCCACGTAGCGCGTCGGCGTACTTCGGCACCATCCGCACCGGGTCCCAGTCCAGCCATCGGGCCCAGATGTCGTCGCGCAACCGCCCGGTCTTCGGATTGAACGGCAGGTGGATGGTCCCGTCCTCGTCGGCGGAGAAGCAGGCCGAGCAGCCGAGCTGCATGAGTAACAGCCCGTCGTCGGGCCTCGTGAACGCGACCCGCGATTGGAAGTCCTCCCACCACTTCCAGATGTCACCGTCGTAGGCCCGTAGCGCGCGCACCACCTTCGGGTGCTCCGGGAGGTAGCTGCACTCATACAGCGAGTCGCCGGCGTGCGAGGCCAGCCCGCCGAACAGGTCGGGACGCAGCATCGGGGTGATGAACGCCCCGAAGCCACCGGAGGACTTCCCAGCGATCCCGCGATGCTCCGGGGCGTCGAGCGTGCGGTACCGCGAGTCGACGAATCCGACGACGTCGTTGCACAGGTAGGAGTGGTAGTTGCCGGTGCCGGGGGAGTCGACGAACTGCGACCCGCCGTACGTCGTCCAGGCATCGACGTACACGACGATGGCCTCGGGCGCCGTCCCGGTCGCGAAGACCTGGTCCGCGGTCTCGACGAACGGCTGCCGGTACGGCGAACGGTTGCGCCACATGCTCACGTGGCCGGTATAGCCCTGGATCATGTAGACGCTGGGATAGCGGCGGTCGGGCTCGTCGTCGTACCCCGGCGGAACGTAGACCCACAGCGGGCGAACGTGTGAGTCACCGAGCGGGTTGCCGCGCAACGCGGTGCTGTCGATGACGAGTTCGTCGAGGCGACCAGCGAGCGGCGAGGACCAAGGCAGACCGAGCGACGTCATGCGCTGCATGGTGTCAGGTGTCCGTCAGCCGACGCGCCTACCATCGGAGTGTGAGCGGGCAGCAACCGCAACAGCGGTCAGCCCTGGGCGGCATCCCGGCCGGGAAGATCTTCGGCGTGCCGCTGGTGGTCTCACCGGCCTGGATCGTCGTCGTCGTCCTCGCCACGCTGGCGCTGCCCGACCCCATCCGGGCACGTGACACCGGGCTCTCCGTCGGGTGGAGCTATGTCGTCGCCTTCGCCCTCGTCGTGCTGGTGTACGCCGCCGTGCTGGCCCACGAGGCCAGCCACGTACTCGTCGCCAAGGCACTCGGGATGCAAGTCGGGCGGGTAGTGCTCCAGCTCCTCGGCGCCGTCTCGGAGGTGCTCGAGGAGTCCTCAACCGCCGGCCGCGAGTACCTGGTGGCCGCGGTCGGGCCGCTCACGTCGGTGCTGCTGGCGGGGATCGCTGCCGCGATCGGACACGCCTTCCCCGAGAACTCGGTCGGCTGGATCCTCGGGATGGGCTGCGCGAGCATCAACGGCGTCGTCGCGGCCTTCAACCTGCTGCCCGGCCTTCCGCTGGACGGCGGCCGGGTGCTCCGCGCGATCCTCTGGCACCTGACCGGCGACCGGATGAAAGGCCTGCTGATTGCCGGGTACGTCGGTCGCGGGCTGTCGATCGTCGTCGCCGCAGTCGGCTTCTACGCTCCCGGGGGCGCGTTCGGGGACCGGACGCTCACCGCGCTCTACCTGTTCCTCATCGCGCTGTTCATCTGGACCAACGCGTCGCTCTCGATCTCGCAGGCCCGGGTCGCGACGGTGGTGCCGACCCTCAACCTGGCCCAACTGATCCGGCCAGCCCTCACGGTCGAGGCGCAGCTGCCGCTGGCTGAGGCGGTACGCCGGGCACGCGCAAGCAACGCCCGCGCCCTGGTCATCGTCGACAGCCGCGACCGGTGGTCGGGCATCGTGTCCGAGGCCGCGGTGCAGGCGACGCCGGTCGAACGTCAGCCGTGGATCTCGGTCGCCGACCTGTCCCGCCCGCTCGAGGACGGTCTGGTGCTCGAGCCCGGGATGGGTGGTGCGCAGTTGATGGACGCGGTGCAGCGGGTGCCGGCCAGCGAGTACCTGATCAAGGCGGCGGACGGCACCCTCGGCGGCGTGCTCTCCCGGGCCGACCTGGTGGCAGCGCTGCGGGCCGCCGGGGTGCGCTAGACACGTCCGCGTGACATCACCCCCGACCGGCTCCGGCCGACGCGGTCCGTTTGTCGAGGGCGACCTCGTGCAGCTGACCGACCCGAAGGGGCGGATGCACACCATCGAGCTGGTGCCCGGCAAGGAGTTCCACACCCACCGCGGCCAGATCCCGCACGACGACCTGATCGGGCAGCCCGAAGGCATCGTGGTGAGCTCCGCGGCGGGTACGGCGTACCTGGCCCTGCGGCCGTTGCTTGCCGACTTCACGCTGTCGATGCCGCGCGGGGCTGCGGTCGTCTACCCCAAGGACGCGGCCCAGATCGTGGCGATGGCCGACATCTTCCCGGGCGCCCGGGTCGTCGAGGCCGGCGCCGGCTCGGGCGCGTTGAGCTGCAGCCTGCTCCGCGCGGTCGGTGACCAGGGGATGGTGCACTCCTACGAGCGCCGGGAGGACTTCGCGGCGATCGCCCAGAGCAACGTCGAGCGGTTCTTCCACGGCCCGCACCCAGCGTGGCAGATCACCGTCGGTGACCTGGTGGAGGCCTGCGACGACACCGACGTCGACCGGGTTGTACTCGACATGCTGGCGCCCTGGGAGACCCTGGACGCCGTCGCGGGCACGTTGGTGCCGGGCGGCGTGGTCTGCGGCTACGTCGCCACGACCACGCAGCTCTCGCGCCTGGTGGAGGGGCTTCGGGAGCATGGCGGCTTCACCGAACCGCAGTCCTGGGAGTCGATGATCCGCGGCTGGCACGTCGACGGACTGGCGGTGCGCCCGGAGCACCGGATGATCGGGCACACCGGCTTCCTGGTCACGTCGCGGCGGCTCGCGCCGGGTGTGAGCGCCCCGGCTCGGCGGCGTCGGCCGTCCAAGGGAGCCCGACCGGAGGAGTGAAGCACCGGCGGTTCGGCGGCCCTCCGGACAAAGCCGGATATAGGCTCGGGCCTTCATCCGCGGTGACGTCGGAGGAGGTGCCCGTGGCTTCACGTGACGACGCCGAGATACGCGCAGCGAAGTTCGAGAAGGAGTCGCAGGAGCTCGCGACCGCGCTCGGCTTCCTGGAAGACGAGGTCTCGTCGCTACGACGACGGCTGGCGGACTCGCCGCGACAGGTACGAGGGCTCGAAGAGCGACTGTCCGAGGCGCAGGCGAGCCTGGCCGGAGTCGTGTCGCAGAACGAGCGGCTCGTCTCCACCCTCAAGGAGGCGCGCGACCAGATTGTGGCCCTCAAAGAGGAGGTCGACCGGCTCGCCCAGCCGCCGTCGGGGTATGGGTACTACCTGGCCACCCACGACGACGACACGGTCGACGTGTTCAGTGGCGGCCGCAAGCTGCGGGTGTCGGTCTCCCCGGCCATCGAGCTCGCCGACCTCAAGCGCGGCCAGGAGGTCATGCTCAACGAGGCGATGAACGTCGTGAAGGCGCTGGCGTTCGAGCGCCAGGGCGACGTGGTCCTGCTCAAGGAGGTGCTCGAGAGCGGTGACCGGGCCCTCGTCGTCGGGCACACCGACGAGGAGCGCATCGTGATGCTCGCCGAGCCGCTGCTCGACGGACCGCTGCGCCCCGGCGACTCACTTCTCGTCGAGAGTCGGTCCGGCTGGGCCTACGAGCGGATCCCGAAGTCCGAGGTCGAGGACCTGGTCCTCGAGGAGGTCCCGGACATTGACTATGAGGACATCGGTGGGCTCGGCGACCAGATCGAGCAGATCCGAGACGCTGTGGAGCTGCCGTTCCTGCACAAGGAGCTGTTCATCGAGCACCAGCTGAAGCCCCCGAAGGGGATCCTGCTCTACGGGCCGCCCGGCTGCGGCAAGACGCTGATCGCCAAGGCGGTCGCGAACTCCCTCGCCAAGAAGGTCGCGGCTGCCGGCAAGGGCGAAGGCCGGTCGTACTTCCTCAACATCAAGGGCCCTGAGCTGCTCAACAAGTACGTCGGTTAGACCGAGCGTCACATCCGGCTGGTGTTCCAGCGGGCCCGGGAGAAGGCATCGGAAGGCACGCCCGTCATCGTGTTCTTCGACGAGATGGACTCGATCTTCCGGACCCGTGGCTCAGGGGTCAGTTCCGACGTCGAGAACACCATCGTCCCGCAGTTGCTCAGCGAGATCGACGGCGTCGAGGGCCTCGAGAACGTCATCGTGATCGGTGCGTCGAACCGCGAGGACATGATCGACCCCGCGATCCTGCGACCCGGTCGACTCGACGTGAAGATCAAGATCGAGCGCCCCGATGCTGAAGCGGCGCGCGACATCTTCACCAAGTACCTCGTGTCCGACCTGCCGCTGCACCCAGAGGACCTGGCGGAGCACGGCGGGTCGCCCGAGGAGACCATCGCCGGGATGACCCAGCGGACGGTCGAGCGGATGTACACCGAGACCGAGGAGAACCGCTTCCTCGAGGTGACGTATGCCAACGGTGACAAGGAGGTCCTGTACTTCAAGGACTTCAACTCCGGGGCGATGATCGA
>DATAVK010000040.1:0-19421 GCA_036267755.1 Mycobacteriales bacterium | reverse complement strand
TGACGTTCTTCCAGATGTGCTCGGGAAGGATGTAGACGCTCAGCGCCAGCATCGAGGGGTCCGGGTGCTTGGTGGTCATCACGACGGTCGTGTCGTTGGGCGCGGTCACGGATTTCAGGTCGGCGACGTAGTTGCCATAGTTCGTCTGCTCGTTCAGCCCGTGCATCACCCGGTTGAACGTGTAGGCCACGTCGTGCGCAGTGAGCGGTACCCCGTCCGACCACTTCACGCCGGACCGGATCGTGAACGTCCAGGTGAGGCCGTTCGGCGAGGTCTTCCACGACGTCGCCAGGCCGGGCTTGGGCGTGAAGTCGTTCGGGCTGTACTCCGTGAGCGTGTCGTAGGACAGCTGATAGAGCTCGTACGACGATGCCAAGACGCCGACGAACGGGTTGAGCGAGTCGACGTCCTGCGAGATGCCGACTGTCAGCGTCGAGGCGTTGCGTGCCGGGACGGCCGACGGGCTCGGCGTACTGCTCGCCGCCAGGGCCGCCATGGGAGTCGCCACCGCCAGCACGACCGCCAGGGCGAAGACCGGGCCGACCCGGCAGTGACGCCGACGGCGCGCAGGGGCAGGGGCATCCGTCATGGCTGTCTCCGGAGGTCGCGGGCTAGGTTACGGCGATGCAATACAGCGCTGGGAATGTTCCGGTTCCGCCCGAGGCGGAACGACGACCGCAGGTCCGGGAGATCCACGGCGAGCGGGTGGTCGACGACTACGGCTGGATGCGGCACGACGCTGACGCGCTGCAGGGTCACCTGCGGGCCGAGCGTGCGTACTACGACAAAACCACTGCTCACAGCCGCACTCTCCAGGCCCAGCTTTACGACGAGATGACACAACGGTTGTCGCTTGCTGATCCGTCAGTCAGTTGGCAGGTCGATGCGTCGTTGTACTACACAAGGGCGGTAGCAGGGAAGCAATACCGCGAATTGGTGCGTGTCCGTGAGGATGAAACCGGCGAGCGGGTCCTCCTCGACGAGAACGCGCTCGCCGAAGGCGCGGCGTACTTTGCCCTCGGAGTCCGTGAGCTCAGCCCCGACGGCCGGCTGCTCGCGTACTCGGTCGACGTCGTCGGCGACGAGGTCTACGAGCTGCGAATCCGTGACCTCGACAGCGGCGACGACCTGCCCGACCGGATTCCGCGCAGCTACTACGGCCTGGCCTGGAGCGCCGACAGCAGGACGCTGATCTACACGGTGCACGACGAGGCGTACCGGCCCTACCTCGTGAAACGTCACCGACTCGGGACGCCGGTGGACACCGACACGTTGGTGATCGAAGAACCGGACGAGCGCTACGAGCTGGACGTCCGGG
Source organism: Mycobacteriales bacterium (assembly GCA_036267755.1). GTDB lineage: Bacteria > Actinomycetota > Actinomycetes > JAFAQI01 > JAFAQI01 > DATAVK01. The sequence continues at coordinate 18,103 of DATAVK010000040.1, read as the reverse complement.
CCAGTCGCTCCGGCGAGCTGGTCGTCGTCACGGCGCGCAGCCGCGACGCGTCCGAGATCTGGCTGCTCGAGACGGCCGACGTCCACGCCGACGCGCAGCTCGTTGAGCGCCGACGCCGCCACGTCGAGTACGACGTCGAGCACGTCGTCGGACCTGACGGCGGGACGCTCTACATCGTCACCGACGACGAGGCCCCGGAGTTCCGGTTGATGCGGGCACCCCGGCGCGAGCCGGGCCGTTCGAACTGGGTCGAGGTGCTCGGCCACGACCCGCAGCAGCGGCTGCTGAGCGCGGACGCCTACGCGGGATACCTCGTGCTCACGGCCCGCTGCGGCTTCGACCGCATCCTTCGGGTCTTCGACCTCGAGACCGGCTCGATCCGCGACGAGACGGCGCAGCTGCCAGCCGGCACGATCTGTCTCAGCTCGCGAGACGAGGACCACGAGCAGGCGCGCGATGCCTACACCAGCACAACCGTGACGATCATGACCGAGTCGCTCATCGAGCCGGCCCGATGGTGGTCGCTCGACCTCGCGACCGGTGCCCGCACGCTGCGCCACACCCAGGACATCCCTGGACATGACCCGTCTCGATACGAGACCCACCGGATCCTCGTCACCGCCGCGGACGGGACCGAGGTCCCGGTCACGATCGCCGAGCCTCGCGACCTGCCGCGCGACGGCAAGGCGCCGCTGCTGCTCTACGGCTACGGGGCCTACGAGGCCAGCATCGACCCGTGGTTCGCCCCGCGCGTGCTCCCGCTGCTCGACCGCGGGGTCAGGTACGCCGTGGCGCACATCCGCGGCGGCGGTGAGGGCGGGCGGACCTGGTGGCAGCAGGGCCGGCTGCAGCGCAAGCCCACCACGTTCGACGACTTCGTCACCGCCGCCGACGCGCTTGCGGCGCAGGGCTGGGCTGACGGCAACCGGATCGCCTCCCGTGGGGTGTCGGCTGGCGGCCTGCTGCAAGGCGCCGTCTTCTCCCGCGCCCCCCAGCGGTGGCGGGCGATGGTGGCCGAGGTGCCGTTCGTCGACGTGGTCACGACGATGCTGGACCCTTCGGTGCCACTGACCGTCACCGAGTACGACGAGTGGGGTGACCCCAACGACGCCGAGGCATACCGGGTGATGTCGTCGTACTCGCCGTACGAGAACATCCCTGATGGTGACTGGCCGGCGCTGCTGGTGACCGGCAGCCTGCATGACGCGCGGGTCATGGTGCACGAGCCGGCGAAGTGGGTAGCCAGGTTGAGAGAGAAGGACCCCGGCACGCACCCGCTGCTGTTCCGACCCGAGCTGGGCGCCGCCTCGCATGGCGGCCCGTCCGGGCGGCTGGACCGGTTGCGCTACGAGGCCGAGGTGCTGGCCTTCCTGGTGAGCGAGCTGGAGGTGCAGTGAGCCTGCTTGACGACCTCGACCTGACGCTGCGCCTGTCACGGGAAGAGGAAGCGGAACGGCTGGAGATCGCGCAGCGGCGGCTGTTGGAGCTGCGGCTCACCTACGGCGGCCTGCTCGGGCCCAGCGACAAGCTCGGGCCACCGGTGTGCGTCGTGTTCGAGGGCTGGGACGCTGCCGGCAAGGGCGGCTGCATCAAGCGGCTGGTCGCGCCGCTCGACCCACGGCACGTGAGGGTCTCGCAGTTCGCTGCCCCGACGTACGACGAGAAGCGGCACCACTTCCTGTGGCGGTTCTGGCCGGATTTGCCAGGCTGGGGCGGGATGGCCGTCTACGACCGTTCCTGGTACGGGCGGGTGCTGGTCGAGCGGGTCGAGGGCTACGCGGCCGAGGACGTGTGGCGGCGGGCATACGCCGAGATCACGGAGTTCGAGGGCACGCTGGCCGCCGAGGGAACCGTCATGGTCAAGCTCTGGCTGCACCTGTCGGACGAGGAGCAGCTGCGACGGTTCAAGTCCCGGGAGGGAGATCCGTTGCGGCGCTGGAAGCTGACCGACGAGGACTGGCGCAACCGGGACAAGCGGGACGCCTACGTCGCCGCGATCGAGGAGATGCTGCACCGGACGTCGACACCGCAGGCGCCGTGGACCCTGGTCGAGGCCGAGAACAAACGCTGGGCGCGGATCAAAGTCATCGAAACCGTGGTTGACGCCATGACGGCGGGGCTGCACCGCTACGGGATGTCAGTACCGTCGCTGTAGCGAAAAATCCCGAGCCCGCAACGGGTGCGGGCGCTAGGTTGACCATTCAGTAGTCCAGGAGCATCGGTGACACACCCCGGCAACGGCGCCGGCGCGCGAGCGCGTCGGCTCGTCGCTGTGCTCTCGATCGCCGCCTTCGTCGAGTCACTGGGTGCCGGCGCGATCCTGCCGCTGCTCCCGGCGTACCTGCGCCAGCACGGGAGCTCGCCGACGATCGTCGGCCTGGTGATGTCGGCGTACTTCGCCGCCGGACTGATCGTGCAGTACCCCTCGGGTCGGCTGGGCGACCGGATCGGTCACCGGCCCGTCCTCGTCGCGGGCCTGCTGCTGTACGCCGTCGGAAGCCTCGGCTTCGTGCTGCATCCCGGTGCCGGCGGCTACATCGCGCTGCGCGGTGTGCAGGGTGCGGGCAACGGCATCGTCCTGGTCGCGGCGTTCGCGCTGATCGGTGTCGCGGTGCCCGACGAACGGCGGGGCCGGGCCTTCTCGACCCTGTTCGCGGGTCAGCTCGCCGGCCTCGGTATCGGCCCGCTGGCCGGTGCCGCCGTGGGCATCGGCGGCATGGAGTGGTTGTTCGTCGCGACCGCCGTGACGTCGACGGTCGCCGGTATCGGGGTGATCGGTGGGCTGCCCAACACCGGCCGGCCCGTCCCGGCGCGGAGTCGCTCGACCCCGGAGCCGCCACTGGTCCGCCGGTTGTTTGCCGGCGTACTGGTGACCGCGGTCGTTGGCGGACTGATCACCGGAACCTACGAGACCTGCTGGACCATGCTGCTCGACTCGCGTGGGGCCAGTGTGTTCCAGGTCGGGTTGTCGTGGACGTTGTTCGCGTTCCCGTTCGCGGCGGTGTCGCCGTTCGCGGGCCGGCTGGCGGATCGAGTCGACCGCAGGCGGCTGACGATCGTGGCATTGCTGTCGACGGTGGCCTTCTGTGCGACGTACCCCTATCTGCACTCGGTCGCGTGGCTGATCGGGCTCGGCGGGGTGGAGGCGGTGGGCGTCGCGATCTCCTACCCGGCGGCGCAGGCGCTGCTGGCGCAGAGCGCGCCGGCGTCCGCGCTCGGTCGGGCGCAGGGCATGGTGAGCGCGCTGCAGACCGGCTCGTCGGCGCTGGCGGCAGGCATCGGTGGTGCGATGTTCGGGGTCGGCGCGTGGCTGCCGTTCGTGTCGACGGCCGCGGTGAGCGGGGTACTCACACTGTCACTGCTCGTCATCTGGCAGGTGCGCTCGCCCGGTCCCGGCGGCTACGTCGGCGAGCCCGATGCGGCACCGGTCGGCGAACGGGCGCCGGCGTCGTCCGAGGCAGCCCAGATCTGGGGCTAGAGCCTCAGATCAGGTCGGTGATGTCGGCGATCGAGTTGACGACCAGGCTCGGCCGGTAAGGGAAGCTGTCGATCTGCTCCGGGGTCGTGGACCCGGTGAGGACGAGGACCGTCGTGAGCCCCGCCTCGATGCCCGCGATGACATCGGTGTCCATCCGGTCCCCGATCATCACTGTCGACTCCGAGTGCGCCTGGATCCGGTTGAGCGCGCTGCGGAACATCATCGGATTGGGCTTGCCGACGAAGTACGGCCGCGCGCCGGTCGCCTGGGTGATCATCGCCGCGACCGCGCCGGTCGCCGGCATCGGACCCTCCGGCGACGGACCGGTCGCATCCGGGTTCGACGCGATGAACCGCGCGCCGCCGACGATCAGCCGGATCGCGCGGGTGATCGCCTCAAAGGAGTAAGTGCGCGTCTCGCCGAGGACCACGTAGTCGGGGTTCTGCTCGGTGAGCGTGTAGCCGACCTCGTGCAGCGCGGTGGTCATCCCTGCCTCGCCGACGACGTACGCCGATCCGCCGGGCAGCTGGCTCGCGAGGAAGTCCGCAGTAGCGAGCGCGGAGGTCCAGATCGCCGCCTCGGGCACCTCGAGCCCGGAACGCCACAGCCGCGCCGAGAGGTCGCGCGGCGAGTAGATCGAGTTGTTGGTGAGCACCAGGTAGCGCCGGTCGCGCTCCCGCAGCCGGGCGAGGAAGTCCGCCGCGCCGGGCAGCGCGTCGCCCTCGCGGACCAGCACGCCGTCCATGTCGGTCAGCCAGCACGCGGCCTCGCGCAGCTTGTCCATCACCATGCCACCATCCTGTCGCAGCAAAGCGATGACGGGCGAACGGCGGGCTACGACGGGGTTACGGGGTCAGGACGATCTTGCCGTCGGCGTGCCCGGTCATCAGCAGCCGGTGGGCGTCGGCGACCTGCGCGAAGGGGAAGCTTGCTGCCACGAAGGCCCGCAGCTTGCCGGCCTCGGCCTGCCGCACCAGGTCAAGCCTGGCGTTGTCACGGATATCGGTGCCCGGGTCGGCCCCGGGGCCGCCGCCGAGCAGCTTGATGCCGTCGTTCAGCGCCCGGCCGAACGCCGCGATGGTGGCGATCCGGTTGCGGTCGGCCACCAGCGCGAGGGAGACCTCGACCGCCTCGTCGGTGCCCACCATGTCGATGGCGGCGTCCACTCCGTCGGGCGCGAGCGCCCGGATCCGGTCCTCGAGGCCATCGCCGTACGTCACCGGCTCGGCACCGAGCTGGCGCAGGAAGTCGTGCCGGCGCTCGCTCGCGGTGCCGATGACGCGCGCCCCCTTGGCGACGGCCAGCTGGACGGCCATCAGCCCGACGCCGCCCGCAGCGCCGTGGATGACGACGGTGTCGCCGGCGCTGACCGAGGTCGCGACGAGGGTGTGGACGGCGGTCACGCCGGAGAGCAACAGGCCGCTCGCCTGCTCGAAGGACAGCGTCGCGGGCTTGGGCAGCACCGAGGAGCCTGGCGCAACGAGCTCTGCGGCGTACCCGCCGTTGACCGAGTAGCCGATGACCTCGTCGCCGACACTGATCGGCCCGGCCGGGCCTTCGGCACCTTCGCCGACCTCCGTCACGACGCCTGACACCTCGAACCCGAGGCGGAGTGGGAGGTTGGCGGGATCGGTCCCGAACAGGCCGCTGTAGAACTTGTAATCCGCCGGGTTGGTCGCGGCCGCTCTCACGTCGATCCGCACCTCGCCAGGGCCGGGAGAGCCGATCGGCTCGTCGACGACGGAGAGGACCTCAGGCCCGCCATAGGCGGTAGCGACGACCACAGCGCTCATGCCCCTGCCAACCGACCCGCCGTACCAACCATTCCGACCCCCCACACGCATGGCCCATCGGTGTCGCTATAGGCACACGCATGGCCCATCGGTGTCGCTATGGCAGCACCAATGGGCCATTGGTGTGGGTGGGCGTTAGAGGGGGGTGACGTAGGCGCCGCTGATGCCGCCATCCACCAGGAACGACGAGGCCGTGATGAACGACGCGTCATCGCTGGCGAGGAACGCGACTGCCGCGGCGATCTCCTCGGGCTCGGCGAACCGGCCGAGCGGCACGTGCACCAGCCGCCGGGCCGCCCGCTCCGGGTCCGACGCGAACAGCTCCTTGAGCAGCGGCGTGTTGACCGGCCCGGGGCACAGCGCGTTCACCCGGATCCCCTCCCGGGCGAACTGCACGCCGAGCTCGCGGCTCATCGCGAGCACCCCACCCTTGCTGGCGGTGTAGGAGATCTGCGACGTCGCCGACCCCATCACCGCGACGAACGACGCGGTGTTGATGATCGAGCCGCCGCCGCCGCGCTTCATCGCCGCGATCGCGTGCTTGCAGCACAGGTAGACCGACGTGAGGTTCACCCGCTGCACCCGGTCCCACGCCTCGATACCCGTGATGAGGATCGAGTCGTCATCAGCCGGCGAGATGCCCGCGTTGTTGAACGCGATGTCAACGCTGCCGTAGGTCTGCTCGGCCGACGTGTACATCGCGAGGACCTGCTCGTCGTCGGTGACGTCGACCGCGACGAAGTGGCCGCCGACCTCGGCCGCGGCGGCCTGCCCGCTCGCCTCGTCGACGTCCGCGCACACGACCTTCGCGCCCTCGGCCGCGAACCGGCGCGCGGTGGCGAGACCGATGCCGCTGCCGGCTCCGGTGATGACCGCGACCTTGTCCTGCAGGCGGCCGGGAACCACTGTCATCTCGATAACTTCTCTCAGTCGGTGGCGATGAAGACGTTCTTGGTCTCGGTGAACGCCAAGGGAGCATCGGGTCCGAGCTCGCGGCCGAGGCCGGACCGCTTGAACCCACCGAACGGCGTCCAGTAACGCACCGAGGAGTGGGAGTTCACCGAAAGATTGCCGGCCTCGACGGCGCGGCTGACCCGCAGCGCCCGGCCGACGTCCCGGGTCCAGATCGAGCCGGACAGGCCGAACTCGCTGTCGTTCGCGATCCGAATCGCGTCCGCCTCGTCCTCGAACGGTACGACGGCAACCACCGGCCCGAACACTTCCTCGTGCAGCACCCGGTCGGCCGGATCCGAGGGGGTCAGAACCGTTGGGGGGAACCAAAAACCGGGGCCATCCGGGGCGGAGCCGCGGAACGCCACCTGGCTGTCGTCGGGCACGTACGACGCGACCCGGTCGCGCTGGCCGGCGCTGATCAGCGGGCCCATCTCGGTGCCGGCGTCGGCCGGGTCGGCTACGACGACACCCTTCACTGCCTGCTCGAACCGCGGCATGAACTCGTCCCACGCGCTGCGCTGGACCAGGATCCGAGAGCGCGCGCAGCAGTCCTGGCCGGCATTGTCGAAGACGGCGTACGGCGCGGTCGCCGCTGCCTTGTCGAGATCGGCGTCAGCGAAGATCACATTGGCGCTCTTGCCGCCCAGCTCCAGGGTCACCGGCTTGATCTGCGCGGAGCAGCCGGCCATGACGGCGCGGCCGACCTCGGTCGAGCCGGTGAACACGATTTTGGCGACGTCCGGATGGTCGATGAAGCGCTGACCCACGACCCGGCCCGGGCCGGGCAGCACCTGCAGCACGCCCTCCGGCAGGCCGGCTTCGAGGGCGAGCTCCGCCAACCGCATCGCGGTCAAGGGGGTGAGCTCGGCCGGCTTGAGGACGACGGTGTTGCCGGCCGCGAGCGCTGGCGCGAGACCCCACGACGCGATCGGCATCGGGAAGTTCCACGGGACGATCACCCCGACGACACCGAGCGGCTCGTGGAAGGTCAGGTCGATGCCGCCGGCGACCGGGATCTGTTGCCCGCTGAGCCGTTCCGGTGCACCGGCGTAGAACTCGATCACGTCGTGGGCGTTACCGGCCTCCCATCGGGCGTTGCCGATGGTGTGACCGGCGTTGCGGACCTCGAGCTGGGCGAGATTCTCGAGGTCGGCGTCCACGGCGGCCGCGAACCGGCGCAACAGCCGGGCCCGGTCACCCGGCGCGACGTCACGCCAGGCCGGGAAAGCCGCTCGCGCACGGAGGATCGCAGCGTCAGTCGCCTCCGCGTCGTACAGCTCGATCGTCGTGACGACCTGCTCGTCGGCGGGGTTGATGACGTCGTGCATCGAGGACATGAGTGGTGGTGTCCCTACATCCGTTCGAATCCGCGGATCCGCTCCCAGTCGGTGACCGTGCCGTTGAACGCGGCCAGCTCGACCCGGGCGGTGTTGAGGTAGTGATCGACAACCGCGTCACCCAACGCCTCGCGAGCGAGCGCGCTGCCGGCGAGCAAGTCGGCGGCCTCCTGCAGGGTGGTGGGCACCCGCTCGGCGTCGGCGACGTAGGCGTTGCCCTCGAAGGCCTCCGGCAGCGGCAGCTCGTGGTCGATGCCGTAGAGGCCGGCCGCGATCATCGCGGCCACCGCGAGGTAGGGGTTGACGTCGCCGCCGGGAACGCGGTTCTCGAACCGGAGCGACGAGCCGTGACCGACCACGCGCATCGAGCAGGTCCGGTTGTCGATGCCCCACATGACCGCGGTCGGCGCGAACGAGCCGGCCTGGAATCGCTTGTAGGAGTTGATGTTCGGCGCGAAGAACGCGCTCAGCTCCCGCAGCCCGGCGAGCTGCCCGGCCAGGAAGTGCTCGAACACCTCGGACACGCCGTGCTTGCGGTCACCGGCGAAGACCGGGACTCCGTTGTCGTCACGCAGCGACAGGTGGATGTGGCAGGAGTTGCCCTCGCGCTCGTTGAACTTCGCCATGAAGGTCAGCGCCGACCCGTGCTGCGCGGCGATCTCCTTGGCGCCGTTCTTGTAGATCGAGTGGTTGTCGCAGGTCCGCAGCGCTTCGTCGAACTTGAACGCGATCTCGTGCTGGCCGAGGTTGCACTCGCCCTTGGCCGACTCGACCTGCAGCCCGGAGTCGCGCATCCCGAGACGGATCGCGCGCAGCAGCGGCTCGACCCGGGCGGTCCCAAGCACCGAGTAGTCGACGTTGTATTGGTTGGACGGCACCAGGTCGCGATACCCCTTTGCCCAGGCCTGCTCGTAGGTGTCGTCGAAGAGGATGAACTCCAGCTCGGTGCCGACATAGGCCTTCCAGCCGCGCTCGGCGAGCCGGTCGAGCTGGTGCTGCAGGATCTGGCGCGGCGACTCGACGACGGGTGTGCCGTCCAGCCACGTCACGTTTGCCAGCACCATCGCCGAGCCGGGCAGCCACGGGATCCGTCGCATCGTGGCGAAGTCCGGCACCATCACGAGGTCGCCATACCCGCGCTCCCACGACGAGATGGTGTAGCCGTCGACGGTGTTCATCTCGACGTCGACGGCGAGCAGGTAGTTGCAGCCTTCGCTGCCGTGCTCGAGCACCTCGGCGACGAAGTACTCCGCGTCGAGCCGCTTGCCCTGCAGCCGGCCCTGCAGGTCGACGAGCGCGAGGACCACCGTGTCGATCGACCCGTTGTCGACGTCGAGACGGAGCTCCTCGATCGTCAGTGGTGCAGCGGGCATTGCACTCCGATCCCGAGAAGGTCTGCCGACCGTACCTCCTGATGAGGATCTTCGGTACGTCGATGTCAGCAGAGCAGGCCGCGCAACAGCGCAGCGGTGGCGTCCACGTGCTCCTCCATCTCCGCCCGGGCCAGCTCCGGCTGACCGGCGAGGATCGCCGCGATGATCGCCGCGTGCTGCCGGTCGGAGTGCGCGATGTTGGCGGGGATGACGGGGATCGCACGCAGCATCTCGGTCAGCCGCATCTGGACGTCGGCGACGACCGCGACGACCGCGGCGCTCTCCCCCGCCGCCGCGATCGCCATGTGCAGCCGCGAGTCCGCCAGCCGGCGCAGCTCGGGGTCACCGGTGGCAGCGTCGTTCAGGCATCCGTGCAACGTCGCACGGTCGGCGGCGGACAGCGTCCGGGTCGCAGCCAGTGCCGCCGCGCCCGGCTCGACGATCCGGCGCAGGTCGAGGGCGTCGTTCACCGCGGCCGGCGACGGCCGGTCGGTGTGGTCCCGAGTGGCCGGGCGGGAGTCGGTCGGTGCGACGACGAAGGTCCCTCCGCCGCGCCCGCGGCGGGACTCCACCAGGTCGGCGGCTCGCAGCGCCTTGATCGCCTCGCGCAGCGTCACCCGCGAGACGCCCAGGGTGTCGGCCAGCTCACGCTCCGGCGGGAGCCGGTCGCCGCCGGCGAGGACCCCGAGCCGGATGCTCTGCGCGAGCCGTTCGATCGTCACCTCGAAGGCGTTGCGCACCGGCACCGGGGCGAAGACCGACCGGGCCCACAGCGCCTCGACGTTGCCGGTGGTCATGCCGCGGCCCACTCGCGGCAGGCCTCGACGAAGGCCGCGAACAGCGGCTCGCCGCCCACCACCTCGGGATGCCACTGCACCCCCACCGTCCAGGCGCCGTCGTCCCGCTCGACCGCCTCGAGGGTGCCGTCGTCGGCCCAGCCCGTCGCCACGAGCGGGCCAGCGACCGCAGCCACGGCCTGGTGGTGGTAGGTCGCGACCTCGAGCCGGTCACCGACGATCCCGGCGAGCCGGCTGCCCGGCGCCACCTTGACGTCGTGGCGGCCGTGCACCCCGACGACCGGGCAGTGGGCGTCGCTGCCGACCAGGTCCGGGAGGTGCTGCACCAACTCCCCCCCGTGGGCAACCGCCAGCACCTGCATGCCGCGGCACACCCCGAGGACCGGCATCCCGCGTTCCTCGGCGGCGCGAGCCAGCGTGAGCTCCCAGCCGTCGCGGTCAGCCCGCTCCGGCCCGGTGCTCGGGTCGCGGTCCGCGCCGTACCGGGTGGGTGCGATGTCGGCGCCACCGGTCAGCAGCAGCCCGTCGATCCCCTCGAGGACCGACTCGATGACCTCGGCATCGGCCGGGCCGGGCGGCAGCAGCATCGGCACCCCGCCGGCCGCGGCGATCCCCGCCGTGTAGCTCACCGGCAGCAGGTCGGCCGGCTCGTACCATACCCCCCAAGCAGCGGTCTCCCGGTACGTCGTCAAGCCGACCCGCGGCGGCGGCGCGGCCATCACGTGACGCCCTTCAGTCGCTTGCCGGCGGGATCGAACACCGGCTCGGCGACCACGGTGCCACCGTGGCGCTCACCGAACAGCTCGACGGTCACCGCCGTACCTGGCTCGGCGTCACCGATGTCCAGGTAGCCGAAGCCGATCGAGGCTCCGACCGAGTAGCCGTAGCCGCCGGAGGTGATCCGGCCGGTGATCCGGTCACCGACCCGGACCGGCTCGCTGCCGAGGACCACTGAGCGCGGATCGTCCATCGTGATCGCGCACAGCCGTCGCGTCTGGCCGCGCTCGCGAGCCGCGATCAACGCGTCGCGGCCCTCGAACCCGCCGGGCTTGTCCAGCTTCACGCAGAAGCTGAGACCCGCCTCGTCGGGCGAGGTCTCCGGCGTGATGTCGGAGCCCCAGACCCGGTAGCTCTTCTCGATCCGCATGCTCTCGATCGCGTGGTAGCCGCCGACCACGAGCTCGTCGTCCTGGCCCGCCTCCCACAGCTCCCGCCACAGCGCCGCGCCGTACTCCGCCGATGCGTAGAGCTCCCAGCCGAGCTCACCGACGAACGTCACGCGCTGGGCGCGGACCGGCACGTCGCCGACCGTGATCTGCTGCGCGGTCATGAACCGGAAGTCGTCGTCGGCGAGCGAGCTCGGGGTGAGCCGGTCGAGGATGTCGCGCGATCGCGGACCCCACAGCGCAAAGCAGGCATAGCGCCCAGTGACATCGGTGATCCGTACGTCGGCGTTGCGCCGTCTCGCCTGGGTGCGCAACCAGGCCAGGTCGTGGGTACCGTGCGCGGTGCCGGTGACGATCTGGAACTCATCGTCATCGGTCCTCGTCACGGTGATGTCGGACATGATGCCGCCGCGCCGGTTGAGCGCCTGAGTGTAGGTCACCGCGCCGATCGATCGCGCGACCCGGTTGTCGCAGACCCACTCGAGCAGGCCAGCCGCGTCCGGACCGGTCACCTCGATCATCGCGAACGACGATTCGTCGAACAACCCCGCGGTGGCCCGGGTCCCGAGGTGCTCGACGCCGACCGCGGGTGAGAACGGGCGACCCGCCCAGCCGTGGGGGCGGAGCGACTCGTCACCGCGAGCCATGTTGTGCCGGTAGTAGTCGACCCGCTCCCAGCCGGCCTTCTCGCCGAAGTGCGCGCCGTGCTCGCGATGCCAGGGGTACGCCGGGCTGGTGCGCAGCGGGCGACCCGAGATGCGTTGCAGGCCGGGGAAGGCGATGTCGTAGTAGGTCTGGTAGTTCTCCACGGTTCGGCCAAGGGTGTAGCGCGGCGAGCGGTAGTGCCGGCCGAACCGGTTGATGTCCATGTGCCAGACGTCGAAGCTCGGCTCGCCGTCGACGATCCACTCCGCCATGACCTTGCCGATGCCGCCCGCGCCCGCGATGCCGTGAGCGCAGAAGCCGGCGGCGACGAAGAACCCCGCCACGTCGGTCTCGCCCAGGCAGAACTCGTTATCCGGGGTGAAGGCCTCGGGGCCGTTGATGATCCGCCGTACCCCGACGTCGGCCATCGCCGGCACGCGGACCGCCGCGTTCGTCGCGATCTCCTCGAACCGCGGCCAGTCCTCCGGCAGCAGCCGCCCGTTGAAGGCCGGGTCTATCGCGTCATACGACGTGGTCGTGGCCGTCCACGGCGCCGGGTCGCGCTCGTAGCCGCCCATGACCAGGCCGTCGACCTCCTGCCGGTAGTAGACCAGCAGGTCAGGGTCGCGGAGGGTGGGCAGCGGCGCGCTGCGGGGCGGCAGGAACGCCTCGGTGACCAGGTACTGATGCGACATCGGGACCACAGGCACCCGCACGCCCGCAAGCCGGCCGATCTCCGCGGCGAACATCCCGCCGCAGTCGACGACGACCTCGCAGGCGACGTCGCCACGGTCAGTCCGGACGCCGGTGACCCGACCGGCTTCGACGTCGACTCCGACGACCCGGGTGTGGGTGCGGATCCTCGCGCCGCCGGCCCGGGCGCGCGCCGCCAGTGCCATGCACAGCTGCGATGGGTCGAGATAGCCGTCGGACTCGAGGTACGCCGCACCGACCACACCCTCGGTGCTCATCAGCGGGAACCGCTCCGCCGCCTCGGCCGGAGAGATCTCGTGCAGCGGGAGACCATAGGCGCGGGCCCAGCCGATCTGGCGCCGGATCTCCTGCAGCCGTTCCGCGCTCGCAGCCAGCCTGATGCCGCCGCTCTCGGTCCAGCCGACCGGGTTCTCACCGGCCTGCAGGCTGCGGTAGAGCTCGACGGAGTACATGTTCATCCGGGTCAGCGTCGGGTCGGCCCGCAGCTGCCCGACCAGCCCGGCGGAGTGGAACGTCGACCCGCTGGTCAGCTCGTCCCGGTCGAGGACCAGAACGTCGTGCTCGCCGAGCTCGGTGAGGTGGTAGGCGACGCTGGCGCCGCCGACACCGCCGCCGATGACGACGATCCGGGCGCTGCTCGGGAGGTCTCGCTCGGCGGTCACCGCGCCATCATGGCGTGCGACGCCGCCACAGAAAAGGTCTTGGCACTAGACCTTGAACGGATTCAGCCCTACGATTCGCCCACCCCGAGGGCGAGAGCCCGTCGACGCGCCGTCGCGGGCTCACACGGAAGCAGGGAGGGCGTGTGAGCAGTGCACGCGCCGCTGCACGTCCGGTCAGTGAGATGACCCTCGACGACGAGATCCCACCCGTCATCGACGACGTCGTACGGCGGGTCCCCGAACTGTCGGCCGGGCCGGTTCACGCGTCCGCACTCCCGGGCGGCCTGACCAACCACAACTTCAAGGTCGTCACGGCCAGCGGTCGGCAGGCGGTGATCCGGCTGTCCAGCCCGCAGGGTGAGCTGCTGGCGATCGATCGCGACGTCGAGTACGCCAACTCCCTCGCGGCCGCGGCCGCGGGGGTCGCACCGGGGGTCCTCGGCTACCTGCCGGACCTCGGCGCGCTGGTCATCGACTGGATCGAGGGCCGGACACTGGCGGCCGCTGACCTCGATGACGCCGCCACCGTCGCGCGAGTCGCCGACACCTGCCGGCGACTGCACGCCGGTCCGCGGTTCGCGGCGGATTTCGACATGGTGGCGCTACAGCGTCGTTACCTCGACCTCGTCGTGTCCGAGGGCTATCGGCTGCCTCCGACGTACCTCGACCTGATGCCGCAGATCACGGCGATCGGCGAGGCGCTGCGGGCCCGGACCCTGCCCACCGTGCCCTGCCACAACGACCTGCTGCCGGCGAACCTGATGGACGACGGCGAGCAGATCTGGTTCGTTGACTTCGAGTACTCCGGCAACGGGGACCCGTGCTTCGAGCTCGGCAACATGTGGAGCGAGACCGAGTTCCCGGCCGATCGGCTCGACGGAATCGTCGAGGCGTACTTCGGTCGAGCCTCGCGGGCGATGGTCGCCCGGGCCCGGCTGTTCGGGCTGCTGGCGAACTATGGCTGGACCTTGTGGGCGTCGATCCAGACCGCCACCAGCGCGGTCGACTTCGACTTCTGGACGTGGGGGATGGGGAAGTTCGATCGGGCGGCCGCCGAGCTCGGCGGTCCTGACATGACGAGGTTGATCAGGGATGTGCAGCAGTGACCACGATCACGAGGGGGATGACCAGTGACTGACATCACCGGCCTGAGCGCGGACGACCAACGGCTCGCCGAGCTCGGCTACAAGCAGGAGCTGAACCGTTCCTGGTCCGGCTTCTCCAACTTCGCTATCTCGTTCTCGATCATCTCGATCCTGGCGGGCTGCTTCACCAGCTTCGGGCTCGGCTGGAACAACGGCGGCCCGATGGCGATCTTCTGGGGCTGGCCGATCATCTCGGCGTTCATCCTCGTCATCGGGTTCTGCATGTCCGAGCTCGTCTCGGCCTTCCCGACCTCAGGTGGCATCTACTGGTGGGCCTCGAAGCTCGGCGGAGCGAAGGCGGGCTACTACACCGGCTGGCTCAACCTGATCGGCCTGCTCGCCATCGTCGCGTCCGTGGCCTACGGCTGCGCGACGTTCTTCGACCTGACCCTCTCGACGTTCAGCAGCTCGTGGGCGAACCACTACTCGCTGGACCGCGTCTTCATCGAGTTCATCGTCGTCCTGGCGCTGGCGTCGGTCATCAACATCTTCTCGAGCCACCTGCTGGCGGTGCTCAACAACGTGTCGGTCTGGTGGCACGTGTTCGGCGCCGCCGCCGTCATCCTCATCCTGTTCCTCGTCCCGGGCCACCACGCCAGTCTGCACACCGTGGCCACGTCCCAGGTGAACAACACCGGCCTGTTCGGCGGCCACACCTCCGGCGCCGGCTTCATCCTCTACGTGCTGCCGCTGGCCGCGATCCTCACGCAGTACACGATCACCGGGTACGACGCCTCGGCGCACCTGTCCGAGGAAACGAAGAGCGCCGCGGACAGCGCCGCCAAGGGCATCTGGCGGTCGATCTTCTACTCGGCGGTCGGTGGCTGGATCCTGCTGCTGTCGTTCCTGTTCGCCGTGCAGAGCGTCAGTGGCGTCACGACCGGCGGCGGTGCCGTCAACACGATCTTCACCCAGGCGCTGGGAACCAACTGGCACGGCACCGTGCTCATCATCTCCACCTCCGGCCAGTTCTTCTGCACCGTCGCGTGCATGACCAGCACGACCCGGATGCTGTTCGCGTTCAGCCGTGACGGAGCGGTGCCCGGCGGCAAGTACTGGCGGACGCTGTCTGCCAGCCGGGTGCCGGTCTACGGCGTCGTCGCCTCCGCGGTCATCGCGGTCATCCTCACGCTGCCTGCCTTGGTGAAGGTCGACATCGGCGGCGCACCAGTGCCGGTGGCCTTCTTCGCGGTTGTCTCCATCGGCGTCGTCGGTTTGTACCTCGCGTTCGCGATCCCGATCTACTACCGCTGGAAGGCCGGCGACAGCTTCGTCACGGGCAACTGGACGCTCGGCTCGAAGTACAAGTGGATGTGCATCGTCGCGATCGTCGAGATCATCATCACCTCGATCGTGGCACTGCTCCCGACGTCGATCGGCGGCGTGCCGTGGGAGACGGGCTTCGCGTGGAAGTACGTCAACTACACGATTCTCGTCGTACCCGGTGCCTTGATCGTGTTGTGGATCTACTGGCACGCCTCGGTGAAGAACTGGTTCACCGGCCCGAAGCACACGATCGACTTGCTGCCGGAGCAGGTGGCCGGCGCCGCCGAGTAACGCAGGGCTCAGCGGCGGCGGAGGGACGCGTCGGTGAGTGACGGCGGCTGGTAGCCGGAGTCACCCATCGCGATGTTCAGCCCGGGCGGCACGATCTCGTCGATCCGGTCGAGGATGTCGCCGCTGAGCACCACGTCAACCGCGCCGAGCTGGGTCTCCAGCTGCTCCATCGTGCGTGGTCCGATGATGGGCGCGGTCACCGCCGGGTGCTGCATGACGAAGGCCACCGCGAGGTGGACCAGCGAGATGCCGCTGTCGTCGGCCAGCTGACCGAGGGCGTCGGCGGCATCGAGCTTGCGCTGGTTCTCAGGTCGCGACAGGTCGTAGCGTTCCGGCAGCATCGCGCTGCGCCGGCTGGTGAGGTCGTCGGCGCCCTTGCGCCACTTCCCCGACAGCCAGCCGCCGCCCAGCGGGCTCCACGGGATCACGCCCATCCCGTAACGCTGCGCAGTCGGCAGCATGTCGCGCTCGATCCCGCGAAACAGGATCGAGTACGGCGGCTGCTCGGTCACGAACCGCTCGCGACCGCGGCGTTCGGCGACCCACTGGGCCTCGACGATCTCCTGCGCGGGGAACGTGGAGCTTCCGATGTACCGAACCTTTCCACTGCGGACCAGGTCGGTCAGGGCGCCGAGCGTCTCGTCGATGTCGGTGTCCGGGCTGGGCCGGTGGATCTGGTAGAGGTCGATGTAGTCGGTGCCGAGCCGGGTGAGGCTGGCCTCGACCTCGCGGACCAGCCAGCGGCGTGAGTTGCCCTGCTGGTTCGGATCCTTGCCCATCGCCCCGTGGGCCTTGGTCGCCAGCACGAAGTTGTCGCGGCGACCACCGGCCAACGCCTTGCCAACGATCTCCTCGGACTCACCCGCCGAGTAGACGTCAGCCGTGTCGATGAAGTTGATGCCGGCGTCCAGCGCCCGATGGATGATTTTCACGGAGTCGTCGTGGTCGGTGTTGCCCCAGGCGCCGAACATCATGGCGCCGAGACACAACGGGCTCACCTGCACACCGGTACGACCGAGAGTTCGCATCTGCATAGCTCAACCCTCTACCCCGGTCGAGCCACGCGCCACCTCAGGGTCGGTTCTTGAGGTGCACGGTGACGTGACGGGTCGACCGGGTGAGCGTGACGGTGCCGGCCTTGTTGTTGACGTGTCCGGCGCTCGCCGACGCGATGTTGTGACGGAACGCCGGCAGCTCGAAGACCACCGGACCGGCTGGCTTGTCACCGGACAGCGTGAGCCTCACGGTCTTGCCGTGCGTGACGATCGACGCCCCGAGTCGGTGACGGTTCGTCGTCGGGAAGTGGGTGACCTTGATCGGACGACCACTGGTCAGCCAGGCGTTCGGTACGCCGCGACCGACCAGCAGCTGACCGTTCGAGCGCTGCGCCAGCAGCGAGTCGAGCAAGACCATGTTGGCATTCGCCATGCCCCAGGCGTGCGGCGAGGAACCGTTGCCGGAGGCGGGATGGGTGCCCTTCCACGGGCTGCCGGTGTTGGGGTTCGACGCGCTCTCCCACCACGACAGCGGCCCGCTCTGCGAGTTCTTGGTCATGAACTCGTAGCTGAGGATCCCCTGGGTGCGGTGCTGGGTGCTCGACAGCCCCCAGCTGCCATAGCCCGCGTTGTAGCCGGTGCTGTAGAAGTCCGGCGAGTAGCCGCCGAAGGTGTTCGGCGGCAGCTTGCCCTTGAGCCGGTTGAAGCCGTAGTCGTACGTCGCATCGATCAAGCTCTTGCCCGGGCCGTCGAGGTGGGCACCGAACAGATACCCGTCCCAGGCCCACCGGCCGAACAGGAACGGCGCCGCCCAGTTCGCGTCCTCCGGGTTGGAACACCGGTTGTCGGTGTTGGGCTCGATCATCGAGCACGGCAGGTAGTTCAAGTGGTACTTCGAGATCGTCGCGTCGAGGGTCTTGTTCACGGCCTTGAGCAGGCTGTTGTACTCCTTCGCCGCCCAGTGGGCCTGCCCAGGCTTGCCGACCTTCTGGGCGACGTACTTGTACGCCGCGAGCCCGAACAGCGCCGAGTAGTCGTCGATCGTCCAGTAACCGTTGGCGTCGATGTCGCTCGTCTCGAGCATGATGCCGCCCGGCCCGGTGCGATCCTTCGCGATCAGGTGCGCGGTGGTCTCGATGCTGGGCTCGGTGGCGCCCGAAGCTCCGTCGGTGTCGAAGTTCGCCCTGGCGAAGGCGACATCGCCGGTCTTGAGGATGTACTCAGCCCACAGCCACGGATACTTCCAGACACCGTCGTCGTACTGGCTCTGCGCGCCGACGACCGAGCGGGCCCGGGTCATCAGTGTCTTGGCCTGACTGAAGTCGCCTTGAACCAGCAGGTTCGCCAGGATGCCGATCACGTCGTGGGAAAACTCCGCGTCGTAGCCGTTCTCGCCGGTGTTGAGATGGGTGCCGTCGCGGATGATCTGGGTGTAGATGTAGCCGGCCTTGTAGGCGTCGACCAGGCTGGCGTTGGGCAGCGCCTTG
>DATAVK010000039.1:0-4349 GCA_036267755.1 Mycobacteriales bacterium | reverse complement strand
TGCTCGGCCTCGGCGTAGTGCGCGCCGGCCTGGTTGAGCAGCGTGCTGATCCCGGTGAGCGCCTCGTGCAGGCCGCGGGCGCTGCGCTGCCACTCCGCCCAGAGCTGCTCGAACCGCTGACTCGCCAGCCCGGCCCAGTCGGCGCCGAGCGGCGCCAGCGCACCGGCGAGACCGGCGAGCTCGCCCTCGATCGACGAGGCGCTGCCACTCACCCGGCCCGACATCCCCTGCAGCTGCTCCGGGGTGACGCGAATCCCTGCCATGACGACCTCCTGGTGACGACGGATAAGGAGCGCACGGTAGGGCGCAGGTACGGCGGCCCGCTCGCGCTATCCACAGGGCGATGCAACCGCCTGAAATGCGGGCAAACCCAACAAAGAGGACTTTTTGGTATGGTCACGAAGACATAACGACGGCATCAATCCACGCCTCGGAGGACTCATGCGTCGCCACCCGACAGGAATCGCGGTCGCCACCGCGGCACTCATCGTCACCGGATCGGTGGCTGCGGCCACGTCCGCCAGCGCGGCGCCGAGCTCCGGCCGAACGGTCGTCTCGACGGCCACCACGTTCATTCCGAGCTGCGCCACGCCGAAGGCCGGGTCGGTCGCCTGTCTGGCGCTGCTCAAGGCCAAGAAGCTGACCTACGCCAACGGCACCTTCGGGCTGCTGGCCTCGAACGCCACGCCCGAGGGCTACGGACCGGCCGACCTGCAGTCGGCCTACGACCTGCCGTCGGCGAGCGCCGGCAGCGGCCAGACCGTCGCGATTGTGGACGCCTACGACGACCCGACGGCCGCCCAGGACCTGGCGACGTACCGCTCGCAGTACGGCGAGTCCGCGTGCACCACCGCCAACGGCTGCTTCAGGAAGGTGAACGAGAACGGCGGCAGCACCCCGCCCAGCACCGATACCGGCTGGGCGCAGGAGGAGTCCCTCGACCTCGACATGGTCTCGGCGATCGCCCCCAACGCGCACATCCTGCTCGTCGAGGCGTCCTCGGCGAACGACTCCGATCTGGTCACGGCCGAGAACGAGGCCGCCGCTCTCGGCGCGACCGAGATCTCCAACTCCTACGGCGGCAGCGAGGACTCGTCCGAGACCGCCGATAACTCCGCCTACAACCACCCGGGCATCGCGATCACGGCCTCCGCCGGTGACAGCGGGTACGGCGTGGAGTTCCCGGCGGCGGCTCCCGCCGTAACAGCTGTCGGCGGCACGTCGCTGAGCACTGCGAGCAACAGCCGCGGCTGGAGCGAGACGGTGTGGGGTGACGGGGCGCTCTCCGGCATCGAAGGCGGCACCGGCAGCGGTTGCTCGTCGTACGAGCCGAAGCCGTCATGGCAGCACGACACCGGCTGCGCCAACCGCACCGTTGCGGACGTCTCCGCCGACGCCGACCCGAACACGGGTGTCGCGGTCTACGACTCCACCGCCAACGAGGGCCAGTCCGGCTGGCTGGAGTTCGGCGGCACCAGCGTCGCCTCGCCGATCATCGCGAGCGTCTACGCGCTCGCCGGCAACGCCGCCAGCACGAACGGCGCGTCGTTCGCCTACTCGCACACCGGGTCGCTCAACGACGTGACGAGCGGCAGCAACGGGTCCTGCGGCAGCAGCTACCTGTGCACCGGCGCGGCCGGGTACGACGGCCCGACC
Organism: Mycobacteriales bacterium; assembly: GCA_036267755.1. Classification (GTDB taxonomy): domain Bacteria; phylum Actinomycetota; class Actinomycetes; order JAFAQI01; family JAFAQI01; genus DATAVK01. The sequence goes on along the minus strand of DATAVK010000039.1, from coordinate 2,693 downwards.
GGTCTCGGTACGCCGGAAGGCACCGGAGCCTTCTAGTCTCGGAGCAATGACGGCGACGCGGGGGCGGGGGCACCCGCTCGTCGTCGGCTTCGACCTCGACATGACGCTCGCCGACCCTCGGCCGGGCGTCGTGGCGACGTACCGCGCGGTCTCCGACGAGACCGGCATCGAGATCGACGGCGAGCTCGCCGCGACCCGGCTGGGGCCGTTGCTCGAGGTCGAGCTCGCGAACTGGGTGCCGCCGGAACGGGTCAGCGAGCTCGCCGACCGCTACCGCGCCCACTTCATCACGCTCGGCGTGGAAGGAACCACGCTGCTGCCGGGCGGGGTCGAGGCGCTCGACGCGGTACGCCGAGAAGGTGGCCACTCGATCGTCGTGAGTGCCAAGAACGAACCCGCCGTCCGGGCCACGGTCGAGCGGCTCGGGCTCACCCCCGATGAGGTCGTCGGGTGGGTCTGGGGACCGGACAAGGGCGACGTGCTGCGCGACCGTGCCGCCGCGGTGTACGTCGGTGACCACACCGGCGACATGCTCGCCGCCCGGATCGCCGGCGCCACGGCTGTCGCCGTCGCCACGGGCGCCGACACCCCGGCCGAGCTGCGCGAGGCCGGCGCCGACGTGGTCCTCGACGACCTCACGGAGTTCCCCGGCTGGCTCTCGTCGTACCTGCTCCCGGGTCGGCTCGAGGAGCTCGACAGCCAGCTGGCCGAGCTCGGCTCGGTGATGGTCGCGTTCAGCGGCGGGGCCGACTCGGCGTTCCTGCTCGCTGCCGCCGTGCGCGCGCTCGGCCCGGCGTCGGTCATCGCCGCCACCGCGGTCTCGCCCAGCCTGCCGGGCAGCGAGCTCGATGCAGCCCGCGCCTTCGCCGCGCAACTCGGGGTGCGTCACGTCACGCCCACCACCGACGAGCTCGCGCGCGACGGCTACCGCGCGAACGACGGTGACCGCTGCCGGTTCTGCAAGTCCGAGCTGCTCGACGTCCTGTCCGCGCTTGCCGCCTCGATGGGCGTCGGGCACGTGCTGACCGGCACCAACGCCGACGACGTGGCGGCCGGCTTCCGGCCCGGGATCCGCGCCGCCGCCGAGCGGGGCGCGCTCACCCCCCTGCTCGACGCCGGCCTCGACAAGGGCTCGGTACGCCGGGCAAGCCGCGACTGGGGCCTCGTGACCTGGGACAAGCCCGCCGCCGCGTGCCTGTCGAGCCGGATCGCGTTCGGCGTCGAGGTGACCGCCGACCGGCTGTCGCGTGTGGAGCGGGCCGAAGCCGCGCTGCGGACGGCGCTGGCCGAGCACGGCATCACGATCCGCGACCTGCGGGTGCGGGATCTCGGCGACCTGGCCCGGGTCGAGATCGACGCCGAGGCGGTGCCCGCGGTCGCCGCCAGGCCGGCCATTCTCGACGCGGTGCAGGGGTTCGAGACGGTCCAGCTGGACCCCCGCGGCTTCCGGTCGGGCTCGATGAACGAACTGCTGCCGGACCCTGACCGCTGGCGATGAGCGCATAATCGGAGCTCCGTCCGGCGCCAGGACGGCTAGCCTGAAGCCGTGCACGCCTGAGTGCACCCCGTAAACGAGACGAAGAGGTCATCGTGCCTACCGGCAGTGTCAAGTGGTTCGACGTGGACAAGGGCTTCGGCTTCCTGTCCCGTGACGATGCGGGCAGCGACGTCTACGTGCACGCGTCCTCGCTGCCCGAGGGCACGTCGCTGAAGCCCGGGGCCCGGGTGGAGTTCGGCGTTGCCGAGGGCCGACGCGGCGAGCAGGCGTTGTCGGTGCGCGTCCTCGACCCGATCCCATCAGTCGCCGCGGCGACTCGGCGGCCCGCCGAGGAACTGCACGGCCTGGTCGACGACATGATCAAGCTGTTGGACTCCAAGGTGCTCCCGTCGCTGCGCCGAAACCGCTACCCGGACAAGCAGACCTCGCAGCGGATCGCCCAGGTGCTCCGCGCGGTCGCAAGCGAGCTCGAGGTCTGACCGCGTGACCGCTACGGCGACCGCGACTCCGGACTCCGTCACCGCTGCCGCCGTCGACATCGCGCGCGCCGCGGCAGAGGCCGACGCCCCCGGGCTGGTCGGCGAGCATCTCGGCATCGACGTCGACGGCGAGCGCGTCGTCACGCACCTGTTCGCGACGCTCGACCCGGCCTACCGCGGCTGGCGGTGGGCCGTCACCCTGGCCCGTGCGTCGCGGGCACGCAATGTGACCGTCGACGACGTCGTGCTGCTGCCGGGTGAGGACGCCGTCCTCGCACCCGAGTGGGTGCCGTGGACCGAGCGGTTGCGCCCCGGTGACCTCGGCGTCGGCGACCTGCTCGTCACCACCGCAGAAGACCCGCGGCTGGTGCCGGCGTACTTCTCCACCGACGACGTCGAGGAGCAGGAGGTCAGCCTCGAGCTCGGCCTCGGCCGGGAGCGGGTGCTGTCCTTCGAGGGCCGCAACGATGCGGTCGAACGCTGGTACGCCGGAGAACCGGGACCGTCCGCGCCGATCGCCAAGTCCGCGCCCGCGCCGTGCGCGACGTGCGGCTTCTATGTGCCGCTGGCCGGCGCGCTGCGGCAGGGCTTCGGCGGCTGCGCCAACGAGTACGCGCCCGACGATGGACGGATCGTGTCCGTCGACCACGGTTGCGGCGCCCACTCGCAGGCGATGGTGCTCGCCTCGACACCGCTCGCGGCACCCTTGTCGATCG
>DATAVK010000038.1:0-53610 GCA_036267755.1 Mycobacteriales bacterium | reverse complement strand
TCGACAATGCGAGGACGCCGCCCAGCACCACGATGACGCGGGTCCGGGCCGGGCCGCCGAACGCTCCCTCGAGCCGGCGGCCTCCGCTGGCCGCGCCACGACGCAACGGCCCGAGCCGAGACTCGCCGGTGGCCGTCACCCACCCATCCTCTCCCGAGATCAGGGCAGACTGGTCATATGGCCTCTCCCGTCGCCGATGAAGAGGCGGCGGCCTCTGATAGCGCGACGTCCGGCGCCCCACGCAAGGCGGTCCGTTTCGGTCCGTTCTGCCTGTCGCTGCCGACGGCCAACAGCCAGCCCCGCGACGTCCGCTCGCTGCTGCTGGTCCTCGGGCTGCCCACCTTCGGGTTGTCCTTCGCCATCACGGTGCTCACCACGTACGGTCCCGTGGTCCTGCTCCGGGTCGCGCACTCGCCGGCGAAGGTCGGCGCGCTGATCGGCTTCGAGGGCGCGTTCGCGCTCATCGTGCCGCTCCTTGCTGGAGCGCTGTCCGACCGGCTTCCCGCCAAGACCGCGGTGGGCAAACGGATTCCGTTCATCATGGCGGGCGCGCCGATCGCCGCGGCCGGCCTCGTCTTGATGCCGTTCGCCGGGACCTACCGGCTTGCCGGGTTCACGGTCCTGGCGTTCTTCATCGGCTACTACCTGTACTACCCGCCGTACCGAGCGATCTTCGCCGACGTGCTCCCCCGCCGGTTGTTCGCGCGGGCGCAGTCCGGGCAGGCGATCGAGCGCGGCGCCGGTCTCGGCATCGCTCTGCTCGCCGGCGGCTTCTTGCTCGGGGTGTGGATGCCGCTGCCGTTCGTGATCGGTGGCGGCGTGCTGCTCCTCGCCACCCTGGCGCTCCGGCCCATTGTCCAGCTGGTGCCGCCAGAGCTTCCGCCCGATCCCGACGAGCAGGTTGTGCCGACGAGCTCGACCCGCGACCTGTTGCTGCACAACCACGACATGCAGCTGTTCGCGGTCGCGAACGCACTGTGGGAGTTCAGTTTCGCCGGCCTGAAGACCTTCATCGTCCTGTACGTCACGCACGGACTGCTTCGCTCGTCGAACCTGGCCTCGGCGGTCATCGCGGTCGTCGCCGTCGCCTACGTCATCGGGGCCCCCGTCGCCGGCCGGCTCTCCGACCGTTACGGCATCCCGCGCGTGATGCGGTGGTCAGCGCTGGTCTACGGCGCCGGGCTGTGTTACGGCATCTGGCCGACGACCATCACGCCGATGTTGATCGTCGTACCTGTCTTCGCGATCGCCGGGGCGATCCTCATGACGCTGCCGCAGGCGCTGGCCTTCACCTTGGCTCCTGACACCGGGCAGGGCGCGGCGGCGGGCCTCGTGGACTTCAGCCGGGGCATCGGCGTCGTGCTCGGACCGCCGGCGGTTGGTGCCGCCATCGGGTCCTCTGCCAGCTTCCTGTCCGGCACCCACGGCTACGCCATCATGTGGCCGGCGATCGGGATCCCGATCCTGCTCTCCCTCATCATCCTGCGCAGGTTCTGAACGAGAGCATCGTGGTACACCACAGACATGATCCACGTCGTGGGCGTCATCCTGATCGTGATGGGCATCGGCCAGATCGTCATGCGCAGCCGGTTCGCGCGCGCGAACGCGGCGAGCAACAACGTGATGTTCAACGGCCGGTTCAGCGGTCGAGGCTACGTCGGCTACAGCAAGACGCTGTCGCTGGTGGTCGGCGTAGTCGTCATAGTCGTGGGGCTGTTCCTGCTGTTTGCCTGATCAGGGTGCGGCGGCGGTGCCGTCCAACGCGTGCGGGCAGGAGCAGTCTCGGGTGTCGGACAGCGATGTGACGACGTCGATAAGTACGGCGCGGAGCCGGTCGATGCTGCGCCCGAACACCTCGAAGATCGCTGCCTGCGTGACGGTCTCGCCGGACGCCATCCCGGCGTCGAGGTCGGTCACCAGCGCGACCGACGTGTAGCAGAGCGCGAGCTCGCGAGCCAGCCCCGCCTCCGGCATCCCGGTCATGTTCACGAGCGTCCCGCCGGCCGCGGCGAACCACCGTGACTCGGCCCGGCTGGAGAACCGCGGGCCCTCGACCACGACCGTGGTGCCGCCATCGACCGCTGGCCACGCCGCCCGATCCGCCGCGGCCAGCACGGCTGCCCGACCACGCGGGCAGTACGGGTCGGCGAACGGCACGTGCACCGCACCCTCGTCATAGAACGTTGAGACCCGACCCGAGGTCCGGTCAATGACCTGGTTCGGGACGACCAGGTCGCCGGGAGCGAGACCGGTGTCCAGCGCACCAACCGCGCAGGGCGCCAGCACCTGCTGCACCCCGAGCGACCGCAGCGCCCAAAGGTTGGCGCGGTAGGGCACGCGGTGCGCCGGGAACCGGTGGTCACGACCGTGCCTGGGCACGAAGACCACCTGCCGCCCGCCTACGTCGGCCACGACGAGCGGGTCACTCGGCGGACCGTACGGCGTGTCGACGACCACATCCTCGGCGTCATCGAGGAGCCGGTAGAGCCCCGAGCCGCCAATCACTCCCACTGGGTTGATGCCGGACACATCGACAGGATCCCAACCACGCGTCACAACGGGGGTGGCAGGGCCGATCCGCTGGGTGACAGGCTACGAACACTCAGTGAGAGAGCACAGTCCCCGACCCGACGAGAGGCTTCTCATGACCCCCGCCGTGCGCACTTCCGGCTCCGGCCGACGCCGCGTCGCCGTGGTCGGAAGCGGCGTCTCCGGCCTCACCGCCGCCTACGTCCTGCAGCGCGAGTACGACGTCGCGCTGTACGAGACGGACAGCCGGCTCGGTGGTCACGCCCACACCCACGACGTCGTCACTCCGGACAGCGGCGCCATCCCGATCGACACCGGGTTCATCGTCCACAACACCCGCACCTACCCGCACCTGCTGCGGCTGTTCCGCGAGCTCCGCGTCGCGACCCAGCCCACTGAGATGAGCATGTCGATCCACTGCGACGGCTGCGGTCTCGAGTACGCCGGGGCCAAGGGCCTCAGCGGGCTGTTCGCACAGCCCCGGTCGCTCGCGCGGCCGGCGTACCTCCGAATGCTTGTCGAGGTGAAGCGGTTCCACCGTCACGCACGGCAGGTGCTCGCCACCGGCGACGACACCGTGACGCTCGCCGACTTCCTGGCCGACGGCGGCTACTCGGCGTACTTCGTCCAGCACTTCATGGTCCCGGTCGTCTCCTGCGTGTGGTCGATGGCGCCGGGCCATGCCCTGAACTACCCCGCTCGGTACCTGTTCGCGTTCCTGGACAATCACGGGATGCTGTCCGTCACCGGGTCGCCACCCTGGCGCACGGTCGTCGGGGGGTCGCGCAGCTACGTGGAGCAGGTCGCGAAGGGCATTACCTCGGTCCGGCTGGCGACGCCAGTCCGCAGCATCCGCCGTACCTCGGACGGGGTCGAGATCGTCGACGGCGACGATGTGATGGAGAGCTTCGACAAGGTCGTCATCGCGACCCACGCCGACACCGCCCTGTCGCTGCTTGCCGACCCGACCCCGGCCGAGCGCGAGGTGCTCGGCGCGTTCCGCTACTCCCGCAACGACACGGTGCTCCACACCAATGTGTCGCTGCTGCCCGCCAGCGACCGGGCGCGGGCGGCGTGGAACTACCGGATGCCGCGGTGCGCCGCGTCGGCGTCCGACGTGGTGGTGAGCTACGACATGAACCGGCTGCAGCAGCTGCCGACCACGACGCCGTACGTCGTCAGCCTCAACGCGGGCGACGCGGTCACCGGCGACACTGTCGTCGAACGGATGACCTACGACCACCCGATCTACGACCTCCCCGCGGTGGCGGCGCAACGCCGGCTCCCGGAACTGGCGGACGGCCGGACCGCGTTCGCCGGCTCGTATCACGGGTGGGGCTTCCACGAGGACGGCTGCCGCTCCGGCGTCGAGGCCGCCGAGTCGCTGGGTGTCACGTGGTGACCTACGACGGCGTCGTCGTGCACGCCCGCACCGCGCCGCTCGCGAACCGGTTCCGCTACCGGACCCGGCCGTGGCTGGTGGACCTCGACGCCGTCCCGCGACTCCCCCGCTGGCTGCGCTGGCTCGCCCGCTTCGACGCCGCCGACCACCTCGGTGATCCCGGCGCGACACTGCGCGGCAACGTCGAGGCATTCCTCGCCGACCGCGGCATCGACCTGCACGGTGGCCGGGTGCTGATGCTGGCGAACGCGCGTGCCCTTGGCCACGTCTCCAACCCGATCAGCATCCACTGGTGCTACACCTGCGGTGGCACCCTTGCCGCGGTCGTCGCCGAGGTGCAGAACACCTACGGTGACCGGCATGCCTACCTGCTCAGGCCCGAGCCGGCGGCGGCAGCGGTGACCGAGTACGTCGAGAAGCAGATGTACGTCTCGCCGTTCAACCCCGTCGACGGCACCTACCGGATCTCGGTGTCGGCACCGGTGGAGCGCATCGCCGTGGCCGTCACTCTCGACCGCGACGGCCAGCCGCCATTCGTCGCCACGCTGCAGGCCACCCGCCGGGCTCGTCGGCCGCTGCTCGCCGACGCGGTCGGCACCGCCGCCGGATCCTGGCGCACCACCGCCCTGATCCGCTGGCAGGGGATCCGGCTGTTCCTCCGGGGCCTGCGGATCGAACCACGTCCCGTCCACCCACCACAGAAGGCAGTGTCATGAGCACGACCCAGGACCGGCTTGCCCCTCGGTCTGTCGATCTCCAACGCTGGCCGGACATCGCTCCGGTGGCACCCGTTCGCTTCCGAGCGGGGGTGGCCAGGATCCTGCTCAGGCGAGTCGTCCAGCAGACTGGCGTGCGGATCGCACTCCCCGACGGCAGCGCGTGGGGCAAGGACGGCGCCCCCACGATCGTCGTACGGCGCCCGGAGCAGTTCCTGTCCCGACTCGGGCGCAACGGACTGATCGGATTCGGCGAGGCCTATATGGCCGGCGACTGGGACAGCGAGGAGCTGGTCGGTGCGCTGACCCCGATGGCCCGCGACATGGCGTCACTGGTGCCGCCCGCTTTCCAGTGGCTGCGGCGCTGGTACAACGAGCGCCACCCGATCGAAGAGGACAACGACCGTGTTGGCGCCCAGCGCAACATCGCCCGCCACTATGACCTGTCCAACGAGCTGTTCGCGACGTTCCTCGACGAGTCGATGAACTACTCGTCGGCGCTGTTCAATGCGCCAGGCGAATCGCTCGTCGAAGGCCAGCGGCGCAAGGTCGAGCGCATCCTTGACGCAGCAGGCGTGACCGCCGGCAGCACCGTGCTGGAGATCGGTACCGGGTGGGGCGAGCTGGCGATGCAGGCCGCGCTTCGCGGAGCGACCGTCACCAGCGTGACGCTTTCTCGCGAACAGGCGGCAATGGCCCGCACCCGGATCGAGCGGGCCGGCGTCGCCGATCGAGTCGACGTACGGGTGCAGGACTACCGCGACGTCGAGGGGCGCTTCGACGCGATCGTCAGCGTCGAGATGATCGAGGCAGTCGGCGAGCGATGGTGGCCGACGTACTTCCGCACCCTCGACGAGCGGCTCGCGCCGGGTGGGCGGATCGCGCTGCAGGCGATCCTCATGCCGCACGACCGGCTGATGGCGAGCCGCCGGTCGTGGACCTGGATCCACAAGTACATCTTCCCGGGCGGGCTGCTGCTCTCGGAGCGCGTCATCGACGACGTGTGCGCGGCCCACACGTCGTTACGGGTCATCGACCGGCTGCACATGAGCGCGTCGTACGCCGAAACCCTCCGGCAGTGGCGGGAACGCTTCACCGCCCGGGCCGAGGAGGTCGAGGCCATGGGCTTCGACGCGATCTTCCGCCGGATGTGGACGTTCTACCTCGCCTACTGCGAGGCGGGCTTCCGGGCCGGGTACCTCGACGTCGCCCAGCTCACGCTCTCGCGGGACGGCATCCCCGCATGACCACCGTCGCCGACGTCCTCGATGGCGTCCTCCGCCCGGTGTTCGGTGGCCCGCTCCCGGTGCACGTCCGGGCGTGGGACGGCAGCGAGCTGCGGGCGGCCGACGCCGACGCCCCGACGGTTGTTTTGCATTCCCCCGACGCGTTGCGACGGCTGCTGTGGGCGCCCGGTGAGATCGGCATCGCCCGGGCCTACGTCACCGGCGAGCTCGACGTCGAGGGCGATCTCGCGGACGGCTTCCGGCGGATCTGGGCGGCTGCCCGTGACCGCGGTCTGCGTTCCCGGGTCGGTCCGGCGACGCTGGCCCGCGCGGCGGCAGCGGCATACCGACTGGGCGCCGTGAAGCGACCGCTGCCCCCTCCGGTCTCGGAAGCGCGACCGCGCGGCAGGCTGCACAGCCGGCTGCGCGACGCGCAGGTGATCAGCCATCACTACGACCTGTCGAACGCGCTCTACACGCTGCTGCTCGACGAGAACATGGCCTACTCCTGCGCCTACTGGACCAGCGACGACCCGTCGTACACCGTTGCCGATGCGCAACGCGACAAGCTCGACCTGATCTGCCAGAAACTCGAGCTGGGGCCTGGGGTCCGGCTGCTCGACGTCGGCTGCGGCTGGGGCGCGCTGGTGGTCCACGCGGCCAAGGAGTACGGCGCCCGGGTCACCGGTGTCACGATCTCGCAGGAGCAGCTCGCGTTCGGCCGGCAGCGGCTGGCTGAGGAGTCCCTCGAGCACCTGGTAGACCTGCGGTTGCAGGACTACCGCGACATCAGGGTGACGGAGCGAGACGGCGGACCGTACGACGCGATCTCGACGATCGAGATGGGTGAGCACGTCGGGGCTGGTAACTACCCGGGGTTCCTCGCGGCGCTGCACGGGCTCCTTCGGGTCGAGGGCCGGCTGTTGGTGCAGCAGATGTCGCACGCCAGCGACCACCCGGGTGGTGGTCCGTTCATCGAGTCCTACATCGCACCGGACATGTACATGCGGCCGCTCCCCGAGCTGCTCGGGCTGGTGCACGATGCCGGCTTCGAGATCCGTGACGTCCACGCCCTTCGCGAGCACTACGTCCGCACCGTCGAGGCCTGGCATGCGGAGTTCGAGAGCCGCGGGAACGAGGTCGTCGACCTGGTCGGGATCGAGCAAGCGCGGGTGTGGCGGCTCTACCTCGTCGGAGGTGCGCTGGCGTTCGAGCAGAACCGGATGGGGGTCGACCAGATCCTGTCCGTGAAGCCGACTGCCGCCGGCCGCAGCGGGATGCCGGCGACCCGGCTGGGCTGGGAGCCTCACGCCTTGCGGACGACGCCAGTGGCATCCTCGCGGGCGTGACGTCCTTCGCGGTCCATCCCTTCCTGACCGGGTTCGCCGTCACCTTCGGGGTCACGCTTGTCCTGTTCTTGGTGTCGTGGTTGGTGGCGCTGGCGGTCGGCCGCTACAACGTTGTCGACACGTTGTGGGGGCTGTCCTTCGCCGCGATCGGGGCTACCTCGTTCATCTGGTCAGCCGGTCATGGCGTCCCTGCTTGGCGGCGGGTGCTGGTGCTGGTGCTCGTGGTGGTCTGGGCGTTGCGGCTCGCTACCTACATCGGCCTGCGAAGCCGGGGCAAGGGCGAGGATCCGCGGTACGACGCGTTGCTCGGCGAGGGCACCGGAGCGGCGCGGGCGTTGCGCGCCCTCGGCATCGTGTTCGTGCTTCAGGCCGTGATCGCGTGGTTCGTGTCGCTGCCAGTCCAGGCCGCCATGTACGTCCGCACCGGACCCGTCGCCCTCGCCGTCGTCGGGACCCTGGTCTGGGCGGTGGGCCTGTTCTTCGAGGCGGTCGGCGACCAGCAGATGGCGCGGTTCAAGGCCGACCCGGCCAATACAGGGACGGTCATGGACCGCGGGCTGTGGCGCTACACCCGCCATCCGAACTACTTCGGGGATGCGACCGTCTGGGTCGGCCTGTGGCTGATCGCCGCGGAGCACTGGATCGGTCTGCTCACCGTCGGATCGCCGGTGCTGATGACGTGGTTCCTGTTCTTCAAGTCAGGAAAGCCGTTGCTGGAGAAGAACCTCTCGTCGTCACGGCCCGGGTACGCCGAGTACGTGGCGCGCACGAGCGGCTGGTTTCCGCTCCCCCCGAAGGCGTGATCGACGCGCTCCGTGGAAGGCTCGAGTCATGAAGCTCACCCACTTCGTCCATTCCTGCGTCCTGGTCGAGACTCCGTCCAGTCGGCTGCTGTTCGACCCCGGCGTGTTCTCGAACGGCTTCGAAGGGCTGACGGACCTGGACGGGATCGTCATCACTCATCAGCACCCCGATCACCTCGACCTCGAGCGGCTCCCGGCCCTGGTGGCAGCCAACCCGCGGGCTCGCCTGATCGTGGATCCCGGCTCGGCCGTGTCGGTGACCGAGCGAGGCCTGGACTTCCAGGTCGCCGGCAGCGGCGAGACCCTCCAGATCGGAGGCAGCCGGGTGGACGTCGTGGGTGGTGACCACGCCGTGATCCATCCCGACGTGCCGGTGATCCCCAACCTCGGGTACGTCCTGGACGACGGCGCGTTCTACCACCCCGGCGACTCCTTCAGCCTGCCCGGCCGTGACATCGATGTCCTCGGGCTGCCGACCGGGGCGCCGTGGCTCAAGCTGTCCGAGGCCGTCGACTTCTTCCGGGCCGTCTCGCCACGGCTAGCCGTACCGATCCACGAAGCGATACTGGCGGTTCCGCAGTTGTACTACGGGTTGTTCGAGTCACTGGCACCCGCTGGCGCGACCGTCACCGTCATCCCACCGGGCACGTCGACCGACGTCTAGGCGGCTAGATCAGGTCGCTCGGGTCGGTGTTGGCGCCGCAGAGGACGACGACGACCCGCTCCGCGGACGCCGGTGAGTAGGCCCCGGACGCTAGTGCGGCGAGGGCGACAGCGCCGCCGTGCTCGACCACGATGCGGTGGTGGTCCCAGAGTGACTGGCGGGCAGCCACGATGGCCTCATCGGAGACCAATACCGAGCTGACATCGGGGTGGCAGGCGAAGTCATAAGCCGCCCGCGAGACGCGACGGGCGCCGAGCGAGTCGGCGGCGACGGATGCCACGGGCACATCCACCGGCTCGCCCGCGGCGAGCGCGGCATTGAGGGCTCGGGAGTGTTCGGGCTCCACGACCACGATCCGCTTGCCGGTACCGCTCAGCGCGGCCGCCGTGCCCGCGAACAGTCCGCCACCACCGACCGCGACCACGAGGGTGTCGAAGTCGGGGAGTTGCGCGTGGATCTCGCGAGCCATCGTGCCGGCCCCGGCGACCACAAGCGGGTGGTCGTAGGCATGCGAGAGCAGCGCGCCGCTCTGCTGGGCGAACTCGATCGAGCCGGCCAGTGCATCGGCGTACTCCGACCCGACCTGCCGGATGGTCGCGCCGTACGCCCGCAGCTTCGCGACCTTGAACGCCGGCGTGTTCGTCGGGATGAACACCGTGGCCGTCGTGCCGGTCGCCTGCGCGGCCCACGCGCACGCCAGCCCGGCGTTGCCTCCGGAGGCGATGGTGACACCGGCGTCGGGCATCGTGCCGGCCGCTAGATGCCACGTCGCGAGGTTGGCCGCGCCGCGGGCCTTGAACGTGCCGGTGTGCTGGAGGTACTCGTGCGCGAACCACACCTCGGCCTCGCCGAAGGCGCCCGCGTCGACCGGGCTGAGTACGACCCGGCGTACCCGATCCTGGATCCGATCGGCGGCCGCGGCGACGTCCTCGACGCCGATCAAACCGGTGGTGGGGATGAGGCTCATGCGCTAGATTCTCTCGCTCGTGTCCGTTGATCCTGGCAGTGAGCCTCCACCGGGCGCGAACCCGGACGACGCACTGGCAGCGGAACGCCGCTACCTCGACCATGCCCGACGCTGCCTCGCGGCGATGCGCGACGCCGTCCAGTCGCTCGACGCGCAAGCCGGGGACCCGGTCTCGGCCGAGTTCCTGAAGTCCGAGCTGGCGCGGCGCGCCGAAGCGTTGCGGGACAACCCCGACGTGCCGCTGTTCTTCGGCCGAATCGACCGGGACAGCTCCGGCGAGCAGTTCCACATCGGGCGCCGGCATGTTCGCGACGACGCCGGCGACGTCGTGGTCGTCGACTGGCGGGCCGATGTCTCGCTGGCCTTCTACCGGGCGACAGCCGGCGAGCCGATGGACGTGGGGCTGCGCCGGCGGTTCGGTCACGCCGGCGGCACGTTGACGTCGCTGGAGGATGAACTGCTCACCGCGGGCGAGGAGCACGACCCCGCCGCCAGCGGGATCTTGACCGCCGAGATCGAGCGGCCCCGGGTCGGCCCGATGCGCGACATCGTCGCGACGATCGCGCCGGATCAGGACACCCTGGTGCGGGCGCCGTTGGAGCGGACGATGTGTGTCCAAGGCGCGCCGGGCACGGGCAAGACGGCGGTAGGCCTGCACCGCGCGGCGTACCTTCTCTATGCCCATCGCGAGCAGCTACGCCGTAGTCGGGTCTTGGTGGTCGGGCCGAACCGGTCGTTCCTGTCCTACATCGGCGCGCTGCTCCCGGCCCTCGGCGAGATCGATGTCGAGCAGGTCGCCGTCGACGATCTCGTCGCCGGCGTCACGATCCGGTCGCAGGAGCAGCCGGACGTCGCGCGGCTCAAAGGTGACCCGCGGCTGGCCACTGTCGTCGATCGCGCGGTACATAACGGGTTGCGGCTGCCGACCGAGTCGCTGGTGTTCGCGGTCGGGTCGCGACGGTGGCGGCTGCCCGCCGACGAGCTCGCCGACCTGCTGTCCCGGGAACGCGAGACCGCGACGCCGTACGGCGTGGTGCGGTCGCGACTCCCGACCCTGGTGGCCGAGACGGTACGGCGGCGGGTTGAGAGACGCGGCGGATCGCCCGACGACCGGTGGGTGGCTCGGGCGGCGCGGTCGGCGCCGGTGCGAGAGTTCGTCGACGCGCACTGGCCGGCTGTGGCGGCGCGTCCGCTGGTGGCCCGGTTGCTCAGCGAGGAGCTGTTTCTTGCCCGCTGCGCCGACGGGATCCTCGATGCGAGCGAACAGCAGGTGCTGCGTTGGGATGACCCGCCGGTGTCGCCGGCGCGGGCTCGCTGGTCGAGGTCGGATGCCTTCCTCGTCGACGAGGTCGCGGCTCACGTGTCGCGGCCACCGTCGTACGGGCATGTGGTCGTCGACGAAGCGCAGGATCTTTCCGCGATGCAGTGCCGAGCGTTGGGGCGGCGCTGCGAGACCGGCTCGGCCACCGTTCTCGGCGATGTCGCGCAGGCGACAGCCCCTGACGCGGTGGCGAGCTGGCCCGACACGTTGCGGCACCTCGGCAAGCCGGAGGCGCAGATCGTCGCGCTGACCCGCGGCTACCGGGTCCCACAAGAGGTGCTCGACCTCGCCAACCGACTGCTGCCGTCGCTTGCTACGGGAGTCGACGCCGCCGAGTCGATCCGGCATGCCCCGAACTCGTTGCAACTACAGGAAACCTCGTCACTGCCGGATGCGGTGATAGCGACTGTTCGACAGTGGCTCGACCATGACGGCTCGATCGGCATCATCGCGGCCGCGGCGGATCTCGCCGTTGTCGCTCGCGCGCTGACCGGTGCCGGGATCGGGACCGGCCGGGTGGAGGACGGGATGAACAACCGCGTCGAGCTGGTGCCGGTGCGGCTGTGCAAAGGGCTGGAGTTCGACCACGTCGTGATCGTCGAGCCAGCAGCGATCGTCCGTTCCGAGGACCGCGGCCTGCACTGGCTGTACGTCGCGCTGACCCGCGCGGTGTCCTCGCTCACTGTCGTGTACGCCGAACCATTGCCATCAGAACTCACCGCCGCCTGAACCCAATCTCAAGGACACTGGCCAGGATGCTCATCCAGTGGAGGACGACACGCGATGCCGAAAGCGATCAAGGGAAATGCGGGGCGAAAGCCACCAGAGCCGTCGGCGGACCACTCCGACATCGACGATTGGTGCCGGCGCCTGGTGCCGGACCTGCAGCCCATCATCAGGCAGCTGGATGAGTCGATCCGGGCGACAGTCCCGGGCCTTGAGTACGCCGTCAAGTGGAAAAGGGCCTATTACGGGCGATCAGAACTCGGGTGGATCATTGAAATAGCCGCCTACGACGTTTCGGTGAATGTCCTTTTCCACGGCGGTGCCGACTTCGACTCCCCGCCCCCGCTCGGAACGACCGACCGGACCCGGTACATCAAGGTGGCGAGCCTGGAGGAAGCGCAGGGACCGGAGCTGCAGAAGTGGATCGAGGAAGCGGGACGCACACCGGGTTGGACGTGACGAGCATCCATCGGGTTTGTGCAAACCTGGCCGTCACCCGTGGCCGCTAGGCCTGCACAAACCGAATAATGTCCTCGGATGACGACGTTCTTGGTCGTGCTCCATCGCTCCGGCCCGGAGTGGGACCCCTCGCTGCCGCTTGAGGGGCAGTCCGACTGGCCGGCACATGCGACGTTCATGGATGGCCTGGTCGATACCGGCTTCGTCATCCTCGGCGGCCCGTTGGCGGATGAACACCGAGTGGCGCATGTCATCGAGGCCGAATCGGAAGCCGAAGTCAGAGCCACGCTGGCCCGCGACCCATGGAGCGATAGCCATCTCGTGATCGACACGATCGAGCCGTGGACGATCCGCCTGGACGGCCGTAACAACTAGCTGCAAACGTTAGCCCACGGGCCTGATCCGATCCGCAGCGATCGTGAGGATCACGCGAACCTGATCGCGACCGCCGTACCAGGCATATGGGCCGCCCGTGTATCGCTGCGACAGGGCCTCGATGTGCTCCACTCCGCCCTCGGTCGTGACATCGATAACTCGGCCGCGGACCTCGAAATAGCGCGAGGTCACAGACGGGTCAGCGATGTTGAGTGAGACGCGCGGGTCGCGCTCAATGTTCCTCGCCTTTTGAGACCCCCGAACGCTGTTGACGACGACATGCTCCCCGTCGGTGTCTACCCAGACCTGGGTCAGCTGCGGCGACCCATCCGGCATCACCGTGGCGAGAAAGCACGGGCTAGCACCGCGCAACAGCGCGATCAGATCCTCGGGGAGCTCCATACCCCAAGTCTCTCCCGTGGCGTGACGCTCCGCATCTGACTAGCGTCGGCGCCGGGCCCGGGCTCCGACCCACCACAGGATCACGGCGGTCCATCCAGCCCCGATCGCGATGGCCTGCAACACCGGCACGGTCGGTGGCGACCCGTGGCGCCAGGCCCCGACCAGCGGGAGCAACGTCATCTCGCCGGCAACGAGGACGGTGATCGGGCCGTAGAGGTACCAGGCCGCGACGAGCACCGGACCGGTCGGACCGAAGCCGATGTCCGGGCCGCTGAACATCAGCTGCAACGGGACGCGTCCCCGGTAGCCGCTGACCAAGGCCGTCGCGACGAGCACGGGTGAGAGCACACATGCGGCGGCGGCGGCAAGAACCGCGTGATGCAGGCCGAGCCACGGGGAGCCCACCAGCGCGGCGACGAGACCCACGACGGCGAGGAGCACGGTCGGAACGACGGCGTGGCGTTGGGCGAGTGCCGCAGCCGGGTACGGCGACCACCGGGTACGTCGAGGGTCGTCCGCGTCGAGCCGTGCCGGCTCGACGAGCTGGAGCGCAGCGATATACCCACCAATCAGCGCGAACCCGATCGGGATGATGGTGTGCCGCCCCTGGCGCTGGTCCACGGCCACGTGCAGCGCCAGCGCAAGTACGCCGAGGAACGGCAGCGTCCACGCGGCTGCGCCGAGCGAGCGCCTGAGTGCCGACAGATCACGCCAGACGACGGCGAGCGAGCGGTGCACCGGCAACCGCAGGCTGCGTCGACGCGCCGGCCCACGCCCGACGTCCCGGATCGCAAGCCGGGCATCGCGAAACTCACCGAGGAATACCGCCGCACCCACGGCGCCGGCCGTCGCGGCCCGCTGCCGCAACGAGCGGCCCGCAATCTGAGGGACCGCAGCACGCGCGACAAGCAGGCTCGCGGCGCAGGTGACAGCCAGCAGCGCAGCCCCGACCGGCCAGTGACTCGCCCCATCGCCCGCCGCGTGCATCACCAGTTGTGTCGACCAGCCCCAGGGTCCGGACCACGTCACGACGGTGCCCACGTCACCGAGGCCGACTCCCGCCGCCGTCGCCACTCCCAACCCGAACGCGGCGACGGCGATACCGATCAGCAACGGCGACCACGTCAACGTGAGCCGGGACAAGCGCTGGGAACGTTCGACGAGCGCCGCCGCCGACAGTCCGGTCACACAGATCAGCACGGCCGCCACGACCGACGCGAGCAACAGCCCGCCCTCGGCTCCCAGTGCGTAGCTGCGCAGCACGAGTGAACCGACGACGCCGGCTAGTAAGGCGAGGACAGCCCCTGAGATCAGGCTGGCCCCGAACTTCGGTCGCAGCAGAGTGGTGCGCGAGAGCGGAAGCGGCAGCAGCCAGTCCGCGTCGGGCGCGTCGAGAACCACCGGACCCCGCCAGATCGCTTGCCGAGCGAGCGCAACGACGACGAGCAACGTCAAGGCTGACAACGAGTCAGGCATCGCCAACAGCAAGTGTGTTGTGGTGACGGTATGTCGCGGGGTTCGCTGCACCGACCGGACGGCTCGCAGAATGAGCGGACCGCCGTACACCACCGCCGCGAGGATCACCACGTAGACGACGTAGGCCAGCCGGCTACCGCGAGCGCGCCGACGGCGACGGTGCGTGGCAGTGAGGAACGACCAGACCTCGGTGGCCTCAGCCGTCATCGAGGATCCCGGTATCGACCTCATCGGGCGGCCCGTCGGCGACCACGGTGCCGGCCCGCAAGAGCACCAGTCGGTCAGCAACGGCTCGGGCAAGGTCGGGATGATGAGTCGCCAGCACTACCGTGACACCGGCGGCCCGCTCGGCCTGCAGCAGCACACCGAGTCGGTCCCGCGCCTCGGGATCCAGTCGGCGTTCCGGCTCGTCCAGCAAGATCAGTCGACGCGGCCGGACCAGCACGGTGGCCAGCAACAGTGCCTGCTGCTGGCCGGACGATAACTCGCGCGGAAATGCGTCGGCGTGGTCGGCAAGCCGCATCTCGGCCAACGCCTCGTCCGTCATCACGGTCGACTGATCGCCGCCACCATGCGCGCAGGCAACCAGCCACAGGTGCTCACGCACGGTGAGATCCGGATAGAACGCCGAGTCCTCCGCGACCAAGGCGACCTGCCGACGAACCCACTCCTCGTCCTCGCTGAACCGCTGGCCGCCCAACCGGACCTCGCCGTCCGAGGGCACGTCACGCCCGCTCATCAGGCGCAACAGTGTGGTCTTCCCCGACCCGTTTGGTCCCATCAGGGCGACCGTGGAACCGGGGACGACATCGAGGCTGACCGCATCGACAGCGGTCCGCACGCCGAACCGTCGCGTCACCCCCACGAGACTGAGCTCGAGACCAGGCACGCGGGCAACGATAGGACTCAAGTGCGGACGCGGAAGTTGCCGGCAGCGCCCGCGCGAAACGCTCGCTCGATCCGTCGAGGTAGCGGTGCCAGGTCCAGCGTCCCCAGCGCGAAGCCGGTCGCGATCATGTGCCAGCGCCGCCAGCGGAACACCATCGCATGCAGGTCGCCCTCCACCACCAGCCGGCCGACCGGTGAGGTGACGGCCGCAGCACGTTCGGCGTACCGGCGAGACGCTGCCGCGGAGGTGACCAGGTCCCAGCTGCCGTGCGCGATGAGCATGGATCGGCCGGCCAGTTGCTCCACCGGGTCGCGGGATTCCGTCCAGGGCGCCAGCGCGCACACCCCACGCACCGAAGGGTCACCGGCGGCCTGCAACGCAGTCCGGCCACCCATCGAGTGGCCGACCAGCACAACCGGTACGTCGCCATGGCGGAGCCGAACCTCCTCGAGCGCCCACTGTGTGTCGACGACGGGGGACCGCTCGTCACCGTTCCAGCCGCGGTAGCGGTACTCGACGGTCCACACCGCCAGGCCCCGCGACCGCCCAGCCCGGCGCAGCGAGCTCGCGAACGGACGCATCCGCACCGCCGCCAACCCCTTCGGATCGCCCGCGGCGAAGCTCTTCGCCTTCCCGCCGGGCAGCACCAAGGCGACTGCGGTCACGTCGCCATCAGGTGGCAGAACGTCAACCGCTGCAACCGGTACGTCGGTAGGCGTCGTCGTCACGACCGAGATCGGCCCTTGCCGGCCGCCTTCGCCTGCTTCCGCGCGAGACGTTCCTGCATCGCCGCAGCCTCGATCTCTCGGGCTCGCTCCGGCTCCGGAGCCGAGCCACCGAGGTACGCCGGCTGCCACCAGTCCGACTCGCCCGGCGGCGGGGCGGGATACGCCCGCTGCACCTGCTCCGTCAGCTCGACCAAAGCCTGCCGGATGGACTCCGTGAGCTCGGCGGCCGTCGTCGTCCCCGTCACCGGGATCGCTTCGCCGACGTGCAGTGTCACGGGAACCCCGCGGTGCCACACCGGTCGACGGCCCGCGGTCCAGACCCGCTGCCCACCCCAGGTGACGACCGGCAGCACGGGCACGCCGGCCTCGATCGCCATCCGTGCGGCGCCGCTCTTGATCTCACGAAGCTGGAACGACCGGCTGATGGTCGACTCCGGGAACACCCCGACGAGCTCACCCTGCCGCAGCGCCTCGACCGCGTGGCTGTACGCCGCCGCGCCCGCGCTGCGGTCGACCGGGATGTGGTGCATCCCGCGCATCAGCGGCCCGGAGACCGGGTTGTCGAACGTCGACTTCTTGGCCATGAACCGGACCAGCCGACGCCTGTGATGCGCGGCCAGCCCGACGAACATGAAGTCGAAGTAGCTGACGTGGTTCGAGACCACGACCGCACCGCCGGTGTCCGGGATGTGCTCGATGCCCTCGATGGTGAACCGGAACCCGAGCACGCGGAACAACCCGAGCGCGGTCCGGATGACTGACCTGTAGACCCAATCCTTCACACCGGGATCTTCGCTGGTCACGTCGGTCCGGTTCGACTCAGGTCGCCGCCAGACCTCTCAGGGCCACTGCCGCGACGTTCGCAAGGTGGGCCAGGCGCATCAGCTCGCTGGGCCGGAAGGCAGGTCCGCCGATCCGTCCGAGCACCAGCACGTGGGTGCCGGAGTAGGGGACGGCGACCAGGGTGGCGTCGGGTCCGGCGATCGACGCGTCGGGCCACAGCTCGTCCGCCTCGACCTTTCGCGGCTGGTCGAGCGGCAGCAACCCGTCCTGCGGCGCACGCGACGGAGCCGACGTACTGCCGTAGCTGTAGCCCCCCGGCCCCACCGCATATGCGTAGCTGGCGTTGAGCAAACCCGGCAGGCCGTCGACCAGCACCCGCAACGGCTCGGGGTGCGAGGCGGCGGCGTCGAGCAGCGCGAGCTCGTCCCGCAAGTCCATCCGACCGTGATGGCGTTGCACCATCTCGACCACGACACCGGGAACCGACGCCGCCGCAGTGACGAGGCGATCGGCCAGGTTGCCCTCCGCCAGGGTGACCACCAGGTCGTCCACGGCGTACTCCGACTCGCGGTCGACCACGACGATGCTCTGGATGTCCGCACCTGCGGCGCCGAGCGCCGTCGCCACCTGCCCGAGGGATCCCGGCTGGTCCGGGAGCCGCAACCGCAGCAGGTACGTCGATCCCCGGCTCACCCGACTCCGCCGCCGGGAGGCGCTGCCGGGGCCTCCGACGGGCTGAACCGGATGAAGACCAGCGCGGCAACCAGACCGAGCAGCGTGAAGACCGCACCGACCTTGAACGCCGCGTCCGCTCCATGGGTGAACGCCAGCGCCTTGAGCAGGACCGGGTTGTTCGCCAGCGACTGGGCCTGTGACTTCGCCTCGTGACGCGACGCACTGGTGAACACCGTGACCAGCGCCGACAGGCCGATCGTGCCACCCACCTGCTGGCAGACATTCAGCATCGCCGAGGCGATCCCGTTGTCCCGCTCCTCGACCCCCGCGACCGCCGTCAGCGTGATCGGCACGAAGATCAGCCCCATGCCGACAGCGATCAGGCAGATGGCCGGCAGCAGATGCGTGAGGTACGGCGCCGCCACGCCCATGGACGAGAGCCAGAGCAGCCCGAACCCGGTGAAGATCGTGCCGGAGACGATCAGGGTCTGCGCACCGAACCGCACGATCGCGCGACTCGCGATCTGCGCCACGACGATGATGACGGCGCTCACCGGAAGGAAGGCGAAGCCCGCCTTCAACGGCGAGTAGCCCTTGACGTCCTGGACGTACTGGGTGAGGAAGTAGAACATCGCGAAAACCGCAGCGCCGGTGACGAGCATGACGATGTAGCTGCCGATCCTCGTCCTGCTCTGGAACAGCCGCAGCGGCATCAACGGGTTGCGGCTCCGCGACTCGATCACGACGAAGACGGTGAGCAGGACCGCCGCGACCGCGAACGACACGATGGTGGCGGTCTGCGCCCAGCCGTTGGTCGCCGAATGGATGAACCCGTAGACCAGCGCGGCCATACCGACGGTCGACGTGACAGCGCCCGGTACGTCGAGGACCCCGGCCTTACGGCGGTCGGACTCCTTGAGAACGTACTGCGCGGCGATGGCGAGCAAGATGCCGATCGGCGCGTTCACGAACAGCACGAACCGCCACGACAGCAGGTCGGTCAGCACACCGCCGAGGATCAGCCCGACCGCGGCGCCCGCACCGGAGACCGCGGCGTACACGCCGAAGGCACGGTTGCGTTCCGGGCCTTCGGCGAAGGTCGAGGTGACCAGTGCGAGTGCGGTCGGTGACGCGATCGCGCCGCCGACACCCTGCAGCGCGCGCATGGCGAGCAGGAAGCCTTGGGTCGGCGCGAAGCCACCCGCGAGGCTGGCGAGCGCGAACAGCAGGACGCCGATCTGGAACATCCGACGCCGTCCGAAGATGTCACCCGTGCGACCACCGAGCAGCAGCAGGCCTCCGAAGACCAGCGTGTAGGCGTTGAGCACCCAGGAGAGCCCGGTGGCGGAGAAGCCCAATGCGGTCTGGATGTGCGGCAGTGCGATGTTCACGATGGTGGCGTCGAGCACCACCATCAGCTGGGCTGTCGCGATGACCGCCAGCGCCAGCCGGTGATGGGCGGGCGGGCTCTCGACAGCAGTCGAATGCGCCTCGGTGGTGGCCACGATTATTTCCCCTCGATGACAGCGGGACGACAGCGGCAACGTCCCCGCAACAAGGAACGCACGCGTTCCCTAGCTCGACCGTAAACCCGTATTGCTAGAGAACGCAAACGTCTTTTATCGTGGTGGCGTGACCGTCCTCGCTCCCCCACTTCGCCGGCGCGGCGAGGTGCTCGTCGAGGCTATCCACGCCGCCGTCATGACCGAGCTGGCGACCCGTGGATACGACGCGATGACCATCGAGGGCGTCGCTGAGCGAGCCCAAACCGGCAAGGCGAGCATCTACCGCCGCTGGCCGACCAAGCTCGAGCTGGTCCTGGACACCGTGGACGCACACATGCCGTCCATCGGCGCCGTTCCGGACACCGGCAACGTGCGCGACGACCTGCTGGTCATCCTGCGCCGGATCGCCAAGCACATGAACAGCAAGGCGGGCAGCGCGGTCCGCAACTGCATGACCGACCTCAAGACGAACGTCAACCTCGCGACGGCAGTTCGCGAGCGGCTCGTGGTTCCGCGTAAGCGGGTCCTGATCGACATCCTCAACCGCGGTGTCGAGCGGGGCGAGGTACGCGCGGACGCCATCACCGACCGGGTCGTCGAGCTCGGTCCGATGTTGCTCTACGCCGAGCGCGCCCAGCTCGGGACGGCGCTGCGTGACACGACCGTGGTGGCGATCGTCGACGAGATCCTCATGCCGCTGCTCCGACCGACCGTCGACCCTGATCGGCCGCGACCGCCGCGATAGCGAGCGCCGCGACCGCATCGGCCCACCACCACCCGAACGCCCGGTCGAGCCCGAGCCCGGCCAAGGTGAGCGCCGCCGTACCGGTTCCGACCATCGTGATGTGAGCGTCGGTCCGCAGCGCGAGGCTCCCGACCGCCCGCGCCACCGAGTACTTCCACCGGGCGAGCAAGGGCAGCACGACGAGGTTGGCACCGGCCAGCGCGAGCGCGGCCGCAGGGACGGACGGGCGTGAGCCGGCGACCAGGTGCTGGATGGCGGCGATGGCCAGCGCCAGCCCGATCACAAGCAGCCCCGCCGACGCGACGACCTGCGCCCGGCGTTCCGCCTGCTCCGGAAACTCTCCGCCGGATTGCTGGTGCCGGAACCGCCAGATCAGTACAGCGGACGAGACGACGTCGACCAGGACACTCGCACCGAGTCCGCCGAGCGACAGGCTGCCGGCGGTGAGCGCGACGGCGAGTGACACCGCCCCCGCGAGCAGGCTCCAGGTGACGCAGACCCACGAGACCCGGATCGCGTCCCCCACCGCGTTGGTCACGTCACGAACCCTAGGGCGCAGGGATCCTCAGGGCGCAGGGATCCTTCGGGCGCAGAGTGAAAACCGGTCGTCAGTGTCGTACCCGACCCAGACAATGCGGGCATGGCCCCGCTCAGCCGCGACACCCGGTTGCTACTGGCCGGTGACGGCCTCAGCGCCGTGGGCACCGGGCTGGTCCTTCCCTTGCTGCTCATCTACCTGCACCAGGTCCGCCACATCCCGCTCACCACGACCGGGCTGCTCCTCGCAGTGCCCGGCGTCATCGGACTGGCCGCCGTCCCGCTGAGCGGCGTCGCGCTTGACCGGTTCGGCCCACGCAACACCTTGCTGATCCTGATGGTCGGGATGGCGGTCGCGGAGACCGGGCTGGCCTTCGTGCACTCCCCTGGCGAGGCAATCCCGGTGCTGGCGCTGCTCGGCGTGGTCCAGGGCGCGACGTTCCCGGCGTACACGGTCATGTTGGCGACGGTCGCCGGCCGGGGCGCGACGCAGCAGCGCGCGTTCGCGGTTAACTTCACAGTGGTCAACGCCGGCATCGGCACCGGCAGCGTGGTCGGTGGGCTGGTCGTCGACGTCCACCGCCCGGTCACGTTCATGGCCCTGTTTCTGGGTAACGCCGTCTCCTTCGCGCTGTTCGCGGCGGTCATCGCACGGCTGCCCGATGTCCGACCCCGACGCGAGGTGGACGCGCCACGCGGCAGCTACCGCGACATCGCGGCCAACCGGCCGTTACTCCTCGTCGTCTTCACGACCCTGCTGCTGGCGCTCACCGGCTACGCCGCACTCGACTCCGGGTTACCGGCGTACGCGACGGTCGTCGGGCACGTGTCGGTCCGGATCGTCGCGCTGGCGCTCGGCGTGAACACCGCCCTCATCGTCGTGAGTCAGTTGCTGGTGCTCCGCCTGGTCCGTCACTGGCGGCGCAGTACCGCGCTCGCCGCGGTCGGGGTGATCTGGGCGGTGAGCTGGGCGCTGTTCTCCCTGTGCGCACTCCCGGGTTCCCCGGGCGGTCGTGACGCTCTGGTGTTCGGGTTCGCCGCCCTGTTCGGAGTCGGGGAGACCTTCATGGCGCCCACGGTCAGCCCGCTGATCAACTCGCTGGCGGGTGACGCCGTGCGCGGCCGGGCGAACGCGCTGTCGTCGTCGATGTATGCGCTCGCGTTCGTGATCTCACCGTCCATATCGGCATTCCTGATCTCGTCGGGGCTGTCCTGGCTGTGGATCACCGGCCTGTGCCTGGGCTGTTGCGTCACGGTGGTGCTGTCCCGCGTGCTCCGGCGCCGACTGCCGCTGGACGTCGATCGGCTGGCCGATGCGCAACCGGTCCCCGAGGTGGAGCCGCAGCTCGCCTGAACGGGTCGGCGTTGCGCGTGGCGGGCTCGGCCGACCGCGCCCGCAGGCGTAGCCTGGACGGCACACCTAACCGATTCACAATGCACGGAAGAGGCGACGTTCGCCGTGACTGCTGACGCAGGTCAGTTTGCAGGATTCGGCCCCAATGAGTGGCTGGTCTACGAGATGTACCAGCAGTACCAACGGGACCCTGACTCAGTCGACAAGGCGTGGTGGGACTTCTTCTCCGACTACACCCCCGCTGAGCCGAACGGCTCGCACCAGGCCAACGGCAACGGCAGTTCTCATGAGGCCGGCAACGGGAGCGCGCCGGCTGCCCCGCCCGCCGCAGCCGAGCCTCAGGCCGCGCCGGCAAAGGTCGAGGCATCGCCGACGCCCACCCCAGCAACGCAGCCGGCCAGGCCAGCCACGCCTTCCGCGCCGGATACGCCGGGCGGCCGGCCGCTGAAGGGTGCGGCGGCTCGCACGGTCACGAACATGGAGGCCAGCCTCGCCGTACCGACCGCGACGAGCGTCCGCGCCGTCCCGGCGAAGCTCCTCGTCGACAACCGGGTGGTCATCAACAACCACCTGCGCCGCGGCCGAGGCGGCAAGGTCAGCTTCACCCACCTGATTGGGTACGCCCTAGTCCGCGCGATCGCCGACTTCCCGGCGATGAACCGGTCGTTCGCCGAGTCGGGCGGCAAGCCCACCGTCATCGAGCCGGAGCACGTCAACCTGGGCCTGGCGATCGACATCCAGAAGGATGACGGCACCCGCACCCTGCTGGTGCCGTCCATCAGGAACGCGGAGACGCTGGACTTCTCGCGGTTCTGGGCGGCGTACGAGGACGTGGTGCGCAAGGCGCGCAGCAACAAGCTCACCGCCGACGACTTCACCGGTACGACGATCAGCCTCACCAACCCCGGCACGATCGGCACCGTCCACTCGGTGCCGCGGCTGATGCAGGGGCAAGGCACGATCGTCGGCGTCGGCGCGATGGAGTACCCCGCCGAGTTCCAGGGCGCCTCACCGGACGTGCTGGCGCAGCTCGGCATCAGCAAGATCCTGACGCTCACCTCGACGTACGACCACCGGATCATCCAGGGGGCAGAGTCCGGCGACTTCCTGCGCCGGATGCACGAGCTGCTGCTCGGCGACGACTTCTGGGACGGCGTCTTCGCGTCGCTCCGGATCCCGTACGAGCCGATCCGCTGGAGCCATGACAAGGCCGCCGGCCACGAGAGCGAGGTCGACAAGCCGGCCCACGTCATCGAGCTGATCCACGCCTACCGGGTCCGCGGCCACCTGATGGCCGACACCAACCCGCTGGAGTTCGAGCTGCGCCGCCACCCCGACCTCGACGTGGCAAGCCACGGCCTGACGTTGTGGGACCTCGACCGTGAGTTTCCCACCGGCCGGTTCGGCACTCGGCTGTTCGGCGAGGCCAAGGCGCTGATGAAGCTGCGGGACATCCTCGGGGTGCTTCGTGACTCCTACTGCCGGACCATCGGCATCGAGTACATGCACATCCAGGACCCGGAGCAGCGCCGCTGGATCCAGAACCGCGTCGAGGGCCCGCACACCAGCCCGGACCGCGAGGAGCAGCTGCGCATCCTCGGCAAGCTCAACCAGGCCGAGGCGTTCGAGACCTTCCTGCAGACCAAGTTCGTCGGGCAGAAGCGGTTCTCCCTCGAAGGCGGCGAGTCCGTCATCCCGCTGCTCGACGCCGTCGTGTCCGAGGCCGCGCATGACGACATGAACGAGGTCGTCATCGGCATGGCGCACCGCGGCCGGCTGAACATCCTCGCGAACATCGTCGGCAAGTCCTTCGGCCAGATCTTCTCGGAGTTCGAAGGCAACCTCGACCCGCGTACGGCGCACGGCTCCGGCGACGTGAAGTACCACCTGGGCGCAGACGGCACCTACACCGCCCCCGACGGCGAGACGGTCAAGGTGTCGCTCACCTCCAACCCGTCCCACCTCGAGACCGTCGACCCGGTCGTCGAAGGGATCGCGCGCGCGAAGCAGGACGTCATCAACCGCGGCGAGACCGGCTTCACCGTGCTTCCGGTGCTGATCCACGGCGACGCCGCGTTCGCGGGTCAGGGCGTCGTGGCCGAGACGCTGAACCTCTCGCAGCTGCGCGGGTACCGGACCGGCGGCACGATCCACGTCGTCATCAACAACCAGGTCGGGTTCACGACGTCGCCGTCGAGCGCGCGGTCCAGCGTGTACTCCACGGACGTCGCCCGGATGATCCAGGCGCCGATCTTCCATGTGAACGGCGACGACCCAGAGGCCGTCGTACGGGTCGCGGAGCTGGCGTACGCGTTCCGCCAGGCGTTCAAGAAGGACGTCGTCATCGACATGCTCTGCTACCGCCGGCGCGGGCACAGCGAGGTCGACGAGCCCAGCTTCACCCAGCCGGTGATGTACGAGCTGATCGACGCGAAGCGCAGCGTCCGCAAGCTCTACACCGAGTCGCTGATCGGTCGCGGCGACATCACGGTCGAGGAGGCCGAGGAGGCCCTGCGCGACTACCAGGGCCAGCTCGAGCGGGTCTTCGCGGAGACCCGGGACGCCACCCCGACCCCACTGTCTGACCAACCCGAGGTCGCGGTCGAGACCGACCCCGACACGGCGGTCACCGTCGAGGTCCTCAAGACGATCGGCGACAGCCAGGTCACCATGCCGGAAGGCTTCACGGTGCATCCGCGGCTGCTGCCGCAGCTGGAGAAGCGTGCGGCGATGGTGTCCGACGGCGGGATCGACTGGGCGATGGGCGAGACCATCGCGTTCGGCTCGCTGCTTCTCGACGGCCATCCGGTCCGGCTCGCCGGCCAGGACAGCCGCCGCGGCACCTTCGGTCAGCGTCACTCGGTGCTCGTCGACCGGCACACCGCCAACGAGTACACCCCGCTCGCCCACCTCTCCGACGACCAGGCGACCTTCTACGTCTACGACTCGCTGCTGAGCGAGTACGCCGCGCTCGGCTTCGAGTACGGCTACGCCACCGCTCGCCCGGACGCGCTGGTGCTGTGGGAAGCGCAGTTCGGCGACTTCGTCAACGGCGCGCAGGAGATCATCGACGAGTTCATCTCGGCGAGCGAGGCCAAGTGGGGCGAGCGTTCCGGCGTCACTCTGCTCTTGCCGCACGGCTACGAGGGTCAGGGTCCGGACCACTCCTCGGCCCGCATCGAACGGTTCCTCGCGATGTCCGCCGAGGACAACTGGACCGTCGCGGTCCCGTCGACGCCCGCCAACTACTTCCACCTGTTGCGGCGGCAGGCGATGTCGGGTCGGCGGAAGCCGCTGATCGTGTTCACTCCGAAGTCGATGCTCCGGCTGCGCGCCGCCTCGTCCGCTCCGGATGACTTCACGTCCGGCCGATTCCAGCCGGTGATCCCGGACCCCGCCCAGCCGGATCCCGCAGAGGTCACGAAGGTCCTGCTGTGCAGCGGCAAGGTCTACTACGACCTGATCAAGGCCCGGGACAGCCGGCAGATCACGGATACCGCCATCGTCCGGGTGGAGCAGCTCTACCCGATGCCCGGCGAGCAGATCGCCGACGCGATCTCGGCGTACCCCTCGGTCGAGGACATCGTCTGGGTCCAGGAGGAGCCGGCGAACCAGGGTGCCTGGCCGTTCATCGCGATGAACCTCCCGCAGCACCTGGCAGCCGGCCAGTGGGTGAAGCCGGTGACCCGACCGGCCTCGGCGTCACCCGCGGCCGGCTCGCACACCCAGCACGAGGCGGAGCAGGCGGCCCTGATCGACGCCGCGCTGAGCTGAGCCCCGGTGTACTTCACGGACCGGGGCATCGAGGAGCTCGAGAACCGGCGCGGCGAGGAGACCGTCTCGCTGACCTGGCTGGCGGATCAGCTCCGGTCGTTCGTCGACCTCAACCCCGACTTCGAGACCCCGATCGACCGGCTCGCCACCTGGCTGGCTCGCACCGACGACGAGGACGACTGACCGCACGGCCATTCGGCAACAACGTCAGTGGGCGAAATGGTGCGTCGCCCAGGTCCGGCCGGCGTCGGAGGTGCGGGAGACAGTTCGCCGATTACCAACGAAGTGCCCGACGTTCGCCGACTCGAAGCCGAGGAACCCGTCGCGTCCCGCTGACCCTGATGGCCCGGTCGTCCGCAACGTCCGGGTCCAGCTGTGACCGCCGTTACGGCTGACGTCGACGTTGTAGTGCACCTGGGAGCCGGTGCCGGTCAAGGTGGCGACGAACAACGCATGAGCGGTCCGCGCCACGAGATACGCCGCATGCTTTCCGCCGGCCGCCGCGATCGCGTGGGGGTGGCCGAACGTCCGGCCGCCGTTCGACGACGTGAGGACGAAGTCGTGACCGGCGTTGCCGCGGCGCGGGCGGCACAGCACGGCGACTCGGTGGTGGGTGGTCATGGCGACCGAGACGGCGTCGTCCTCTCCCGCGACGCGGCGGGCACAAGGGTCGTTGCGCTTCCGCCAGGTCCGCCCGTGGTTGGCGGACAGCAGCAGCGTGGCGTGAGCATTCGGTGCTCCACCGGCCGGGTTCTGCTCGATCGACACGATCACCGAAGCGCCGGCGGCCTCGACGTCCGGGAAGTCGCCGATCACGTGCGGCGCGGAGAGGTTATGCCACGTCGTGCTGCCCACCGATGAGCTTTGCACCCGGAACGTGCACCCCGGCGGGCAACCGCTCGGATGGTTCGCTCGGACCCGGATGACGGTGTCGCCCGTGATCCCCAGCGCGATGGCGTTGCCGCTCTGCTTGTGCCAACTGCTGCCGCCATCGGTCGTCATCTCGAGGGACGACCGGAACGCGTAGCCGACCTCCGGATTGGCGAACCGGAGTCCGGACACGCAGGTATGCGTGCAGTTGGTGAGCGAGGCGATCGGCGCGGGGATGCCGACCCAGCTCGCACCGCCGTTCGTCGTGCGCAGCATCGACGTACACGGCTTGTGAGTGCACGGAGCCGTCCCGAGCGCCCACCCCTCGTGGGTACCGACGAAGCTGAGGTCGGCGATCCGGAAGCCGGCGGGCACCGGACCGCCTGGCGGGATGGCAACCCGCGTCGCGGCGGAGAACGCTGCGACCGTCGACCCCGTGCCGCCGAGCGCGAGTGCGAGGACACCGATGAACGCCAGTCGGCGCAAACCATGCGTCATCCGAACCCCCCACTTAGGTCGTGATGACTACCTTGCCGAACATATCGCCGGCGGCAAGTCGCGCGAAGCCTTCGCGGGCGTCGGAAAGCGGATAGGTCGAGTCCACGATGGGGCGCACCCCGGTCGCCACCAGGAACCCGAGCAGCCGCTCGAGTTCTGCCTTGGTCCCCATCGTCGAGCCGACGACCTCGAGCTGCAGGAAGAACAGCCGCTGCAGCTCCAGTTGCGTGGTCGGGCCGCTGGTAGATCCGCAGACCACGACGCGCCCGCCCGGCCGGACCGACTTCAACGAGTGGCCGAACGTCGCCTCACCCACCGTCTCGATCACGGCGTCGACTCGTTCCGGCAGCCTGGCCCCCGACTCAAAGCTCTGGTCGGCACCGAGCTCGGCCGCCTGCGCTCGCTTGGCCTCCGACCGCGAGGTCGCCCAGACCCGTAGCCCGGCGGCACGACCCAGCGCGATCGCCGCGGTCGCCACCCCGCCGCCAGCGCCTTGCACCAGCACGGTCTCGCCGGGTTGCACCCGACCGCGCACGAACAGCATCCGGTACGCCGTCAACCAGGCCGTCGGTATCGACGCCGCCTGCTCCCAGGAGAGCTCGGCCGGCTTGGCGACCAGGTTGCGCGCCGGCACCGACACCTGCTCGGCGATCGTGCCGGGATGCCGCTCGGACAGCAGGGATCGCTTCGGATCCATCGTCTCGTCGCCGCCGCCACGGTCGGGGTCGCCGATGACGGCGTGGACGATGATGTCGTTCCCGTCGGCATCGACGCCCGCCGCGTCGCAGCCGAGGATCATCGGCAGCCGGTCCTCCGGCAGCCCGACGCCACGCAACGACCACAGGTCGTGGTGGTTCAGTGCCGCCGCCTTGACTGCGACGGTCACCCAACCCGACGGCGGAGCGGGCGCCTCGAGCTCGCCCACCTCCAGAGCGCTCAACGGATCGTCGGGCGAAATGCGGGAGGCGTAGGCGGCAAGCATGCGAGCGACCCTATCGAGGTCCTGCTGCCCTTCGGGTCAGAGCCGCGCGACACCGTCGGCGCGAGCTGCTGCCGCCACCGCGGCCGCGACGGCGGGTCCGACCCGGGTGTCGAAGACGCTGGGTACGACGTACTCCTCCGACACATCGTCGCCCACGACCTCGCACAGCGCCGATGCGGCGGCGAGCTTCATGTTCTCGGTGATGGCGCTGGCGCGGACGTCCAGCGCCCCGCGGAAGACGCCGGGGAAGGCGAGCACATTGTTGATCTGGTTCGGGAAATCGCTGCGGCCGGTCGCAACCACGCGGGCGTAGCGCCGCGCCACGTCGGGGTGGATCTCCGGCGTCGGGTTGGCCATCGCAAAGATCATCGCCTCGGGGGCGAGCCGCGCGACATCGGCCTCCTCGACCTTGCCCGCCGACAGCCCGATGTAGACGTCGGCGCCG
This sequence comes from Mycobacteriales bacterium, assembly GCA_036267755.1. Classification (GTDB taxonomy): domain Bacteria; phylum Actinomycetota; class Actinomycetes; order JAFAQI01; family JAFAQI01; genus DATAVK01. Next base: position 25,410 of record DATAVK010000038.1, on the reverse strand, counting down.
ACCATCGCCTCCACGATCGACCCGGTGTAACCCGAGCGGTTCGTGATGGCCGCCATCGCGGCCTTGATCGGGGTCAAGTCGGTGCGCCCGGCATGCACGATGCCCTTGCTGTCGGCGATCGCGATGTCGCCGATACCGGCTTCGAGAAGGATCTTCGTCACGGCGACACCCGCCGCGCCGGCGCCGGACACCACCGCGCGCAGGTCCCCGAGTGACCGGCCGGTCAGTCGCGCGGCATTCTTCATGGCAGCCAGCGCGACGATCGCCGTACCGTGCTGGTCGTCGTGGAAGACCGGGATGTCGAGCCGGGCCTTGAGTCGCTCCTCGATGTCGAAGCACCGAGGCGCGCTGATGTCTTCGAGGTTGATGCCGCCGAAGCTCGGCGCGAGCCGCTCCACGGTGTCGACGAGATCGTCGATGTCGGTGCAGTCCAGCGCGATCGGAACCGCGTCGACGCCCCCAAACTGCTTGAACAGCAGCGCCTTTCCCTCCATGACGGGGAGGGATGCGACCGGCCCGATGTCGCCGAGCCCCAGCACGGCGGTCCCGTCCGTAACGACGGCGACGACCTTGGAGCGCCAGGTGTAGTCCCATCCCAGCGCCGGCTCAGCCGCGATCGCGAGACACACCTCGGCGACACCGGGCGTGTACGCGAGCGACAGGTCGTCGCGGTCACGCAACGGGACCGTCGAGACGACCTCGATCTTGCCACCGCGGTGCAGCGCGAAGACCGGCTCGTCGTCACGGTTCGTGGTCGGGTTCGCGGGAACCTCGGGGGACGTCATCAGCTCTCCACACCCTTCGGGCTTCCAAGAGTGCCACCACCGAACCGTGGCAGCGCGGGCGGAGCCGATCAGGACTCCGGCGGCCGGCGGGCCGCACATCAGGGAGTGTCGCGGGGGTCGCCCGGTACGCGGAAGACCCTACCCGGTGCTCAGCCGGCGGAGGACTCGGCCGCGCACGGCGGCGGCAGGCAGCGACCCGAGCTGGCGGCTGTCGGTGCTACCCACCGGGTTGTCACCCTCGACCCGGACCGAGCCGTCGGGCTCGATCCCCGTGAGCCGCTTCACCGACAGGGGCCGGTCCGGAAGCTGCACCAGCACGACGGTTCCGACCCGTGGGGTACGCGCGGGCGGCCGCAACCACACCAGCAACCGGTCACCGTGGCGGAGCGTCGGGACCATCGACGGGCCTTCGACCGTGACGACCCGAAGCGGCCACATCACCGGGACTCCCCCTCAGGTGTAGGACAACCGACCCGCGGATAGTGTCCCAAGGAGAGCCGAACGCTCACGTGAGGAGAAACCATGCTGCGACTGCGGCGTACCACCAGACTCGTCGTCTCCGCCCACTGCGATCTGCCTTGCGGTGTCTACGACCCCGCTCAGGCCCGGATCGAGGCCGAGTCGGTGAAGGCCATCATGGAGAAGTACCAGGACAACGACGACCCGGTCTTCCGGACCCGTGCCCTCATCATCAAAGAGCAGCGCGCCGAGCTCGTGAAGCACCACCTCTGGGTGCTGTGGACCGACTACTTCAAGCCGCCGCACTTCGAGAAGTACCCCCAGCTGCACCAGCTGTTCAACGAGGCCACCAAGCAGGCCGGCGCTGCAGGCAGCAAGGGCAAGGTCGACCCGGCCGAGGGGCAGAAGCTGCTCGACCAGATCGCCGAGATCGACAAGATCTTCTGGGAGACCAAGGCCGCCTGACCGGCTGACCGGTCCCCTGACATGACGGGTACGTCGTCGATCCGCCCTGCGCGGCCCGATGACGTACCCGTTGTGCTGTCGCTGGTACGCGAGCTGGCCGACTATGAACAGTCGCTGGCGTCCGTGCACGCGACCGAATCAGACCTGAGCGCAGCGCTTTTCGGCGACTCGCCCGCGGCGTTCTGCCACGTCGCGGAGATCGACGGTCATGTCGTCGGGTTTGCCTTGTGGTTCCTCAACTTCTCGACCTGGGTGGGGCGCCACGGGATCTATCTCGAGGACCTCTACGTCCAGCCCGGGTCACGCGGCGCCGGCGTGGGGCGAGACCTGCTGATGACACTGGTCGACATCGCCCACGAGCGCGGCTACGGCCGGGTGGAGTGGTCGGTCCTGGACTGGAACGTCGACGCCCAGGGTTTCTACCGGTCGATCGGTGCTGTCCCGATGGACGACTGGACGGTCTGGCGGCTGGAGATCTCGTGACTCAGAGGTGGAACGGCTTCGGCGGCGGCTTGAGGTCGGCGCGGGGGCAGCTGGCGAGGGTCAGCCCGCCATAGGTGAGCACCTCGTCGCACAGCGACTCGACCGTGTAGTTGTGGTTGGTGCCTTCGCGGGTGATCGTCGCGCGGAAGATGGTGATCTCGTAGCGGGTAGGGACGCCGTACGCGACCTGGATCGTGCCGAGCAGCTTGGACGTCCCGATGGTCGAGTCGGGACCTTCCCAGGGCGAGTCGAACCGCCGCCAGGTCGAGGGTTCCGACCACCACACGCCGCCAACTCGCACATCGTTGAGGTTGAGCTCCATGAGGACCCTGCGAGCCACATCGTCCGGCATCACTGCCGCCGGTCGGATGACCTCGGTGACGAGACCCTCGTCATAGGCCTCCGACACCAGTAGCTCGAGATCGTTCAAAGCGTCAACCCTCCGTCGTGGTCCCTCCCCCTTTGTCGGCGCCGCGGAGACTCCGCTGGAGGACGGACTGTCATAAGTTGGAGATGTCCCCCATATGGCCCATCAGCGGGTCGTTTTGGGTCAATCCGGTCACGCCGCGCGACAGCTGGGTTACAGCACCTGCCCCGTCGCGGCGACCAGACCGAGAAAACCGGCCAGCAGGACCGCGAAGGCCACGACGACCGCGGCTGCGGCACGCTCCGATCCCCCGGTACGCCGGGCCCGGGCGCCCGCCAGCACGAGACCGACCAGGCTCACCGCGACCGCCGGCCAGGCGAGCCAGTGATCAGCCACGCTCACGCGACGCCGGCCTCTCGGGCCGCGGCCACCGCCTCGGCCGGCGAGCCCTGCCAGGGGTCGCCATGCCCGGGAAGCAGCACCCGCGCCCGTAACGGGGACAGCGCGGTCAGCGACTCCCGCGCCTGATCGGTATCAGCGTTGGAGACCCGCGCGGACAACCGCGGGCCACGCCGGCCGCTGTACACGTCGTGTGTGACCAGGGCGTCGCCGGTGACCAGCACGCCCCGGGCCTCGAGCAAGAGCGCGCTGGACCCCGCCGTGTGCCCGGGCACGTGCACGACGCGGGGAGCGCCCGGAACGGCAAGAACCTGACCGTCGTCGAAGCTGGACAGCTCCTTGACCCCCTTTGGCCGCAGCAGGCCGTGCCCGACGAAGAAGCGCATCGCCCCAAGGAACTCCCGCGAGACATGGCGAGCCAGCAACGGTGACTTCGCCAGCGCCTTGAGCGGTGGTCGCCCGCCCGCCAGCGCCCGGTCGGCCATGTGCACGTGGACCGGTGCGGACATCGTGGTCCGGACCAGCTCCGCTCCACCGGTGTGATCACCGTGACCGTGGGTGAGGATCACGGCCTCGACCCGCGCCGGCGACAGCCCGATCCGGACCAGCTCGGCCTCGATCTGCGAGGCGTCGGCAGGCAGCCCGGTGTCGATCAGTGTCACGCTGCCGCCGTCAACGACGGCGTACCAGTTGACCAGCTCGTGTCCGAGTCGGTGCACTCCTTCGGCGACTTGCACGGCGGCACCGTACCGCGACCGCAAAAACCCCGGAAACCCGCTCATACCGACGCTCGGCACACCCCCTCCACCTGGGATAACGTCGGGCCGGTACGGCGCTCGGCGCCCCCCAGCTGAACACCGGCGGATCGAAACGGATCGAAGGAGTCACACCGTGGCGGAAGCCGCAAGCGCACCGGGGAGTGCCCCGACAGCGCCGCGCGACGTCGTGGTCATCACCCTGCCCGCAGTCGGCGCCTACCTCTCCGTGCTCCGGACGGCGACCGCCGGCCTGGCCGCACGGCTCGACTTCACCCTCGACGAGATCGAAGACCTGCGGATCGCGGTCGACGAGGCCTGCGCGATGCTCCTGGCCCAGGCCGTCGCCGGGGCCGACATCGAGTGCCAGTTCCTGCTCGACGCTGACACGATGCGGGTGAGCGTCAGCGTGTTGACCCGCGACGGCCAGCAGCCCAGCCGCGACACCTTCGCCTGGACCGTGCTCTCCGCGCTGGCCGGCGAGGTCGACAGCTCGGGCGACTCGGACGGCCGGGTGACCATCTCCCTCAACAAGCGTCGGAGCGGACCGGCACGATGACGAGTGAGCCCACCGCGGCACCCGCCGTCGTGGACCAGGCCGGCCCGGCCGACGATGCCGCCGTGCCGGAGCCGCCGGACGGTACGACCGACCTGGAGATCACGGTCGAACCGGAGCTGACCGCGGACGTCGAGCGGCAGACCAAGACCTCGCATGACCGAGCCCACGCCCGAGAGCTCTTCGCGGTGCTCGTCAGCTGCGACGAAGACGACCCGCAGCGGCAGCGGATCCGCGACGAGCTGGTCGAGATGCACCTGCCCCTCGTCGAATACCTCGCCCGTCGCTTCCGGAACCGCGGCGAGCCACTCGACGACCTGGTCCAGGTGGCAACGATCGGTCTGATCAAGAGCGTCGACCGCTTCGACCTCGAACGCGGCGTGGAGTTCTCGACGTACGCCACCCCCACGATCGTTGGGGAGATCAAGCGCCACTTCCGCGACAAGGGCTGGGCGATCCGGGTGCCCCGCCGGCTCCAGGAGCTGAAGCTCGCCCTGGCGAAGGCCACCAGCGAGCTGTCGCAGCGAAACGGCCGCGCCCCGACGGTCGCGGAGCTCGCCGGCCACCTCGAGATGTCGCAGGAGGACATCCTCGAAGGCCTGGAGTCCGCGAACGCCTACTCCGCGGTATCGCTCGACGCTCCGGACGCCGGCGACGACGACTCCCCCGCGGTGGCCGACTCGCTGGGCGCGACCGACGAGGCGCTCGAGGGTGTCGAGTACCGCGAGTCGCTCAAGCCGCTCCTCGAGCAGCTGCCACCCCGCGAGAAGAAGATCCTGCTACTGCGCTTCTTCGGCAACATGACCCAGTCGCAGATCGCCGCCGAGCTCGGTATCTCGCAGATGCACGTGTCACGCCTGCTGGCCCGCACCCTCGCGCAGCTGCGCACCGGGCTGCTGGCCGAGGACTGAGCCTCAGATCAACTGAGTCTCAGACCAACTGAGCCTCAGATCCCGCCGAGTCGGGCGCGGCTATCCGGCAGTGACACGGAGACCAGCGTGAGCACCGCCACGACGAGCAACGGGATCATCAGCCCGGGCAGCGTGTGCAGCTGCCCGATCCCGATCACGAGCGAGAAGAACTGCACCAGGTACGTCGGGGTCTGCGCCCACCGTCGTACCCGCCAGAGGCCGAGCGCGGCGGCCGCGATGCCGGCCGCGTAGATGAGGACCACCACGCCGAGCAGAATCGCCGTCCCTCGGCTCTGCGGATGACCGACCACGGCACGGACCAGCTCGACGATGCCGAAGATCGCCATCCCGGCGGCTTCGAGCGCTACCAGGGCGGCAGCTACGGACAGTGAGGCGGGTCGTGACATGGGGTCACGAGCCTAGGTGACCGATATCCTCGTGTGATGCGCGCGATGCTGGTGGTCAACCCGATGGCCACCTCCACGACGCGTCATGAGCGCGATGTCCTCACCCGGGCACTCGGCAGCGAGCTCAAGGTCGACGTCATCGAGACCGAGCACCGCGGCCACGCCATCGAGTTGGGCGCCCAGGCGGTCGAGGCCTCGCTCGACCTCGTCGTGGTCCTCGGCGGCGACGGAACAGTGAACGAGGTCATCAACGGCCTGCTCGGCTCCGGCGAATGGACCGGGCCCTCGCCTGATGCTCCGGCGCTGGCGATCGTGCCGGGTGGCAGCACGAATGTGTTCAGCCGAGCGTTGGGCATCTCCCGGGACCCGATCGAGGCGACCGGCGAGCTGCTCGACGCCCTCCGAGGCGGCCACACCCGGCGGCTCGGGCTCGGCCGGGTCGACGAGCGATGGTTCACGTTCACGGCCGGGCTCGGCGTCGATGCCGACGCGGTACGCCGGGTCGAGGCGGCCCGCGCGAAGGGCAAGGCCAGCACGCCCAGCCGCTACACCCGCGCCACGGTGCGCAGCGTCTTCGCGATGGACCGGCGGCATCCCGCCCTCACGCTGGAGCGGCCCGGCGAGGAGCCGGTCACCGGCCTGTTCTTCGGCATCGTGGCCAACACCTCGCCGTGGACCTACTTCCGTGACCACCCGATCGTGCTGACGCCGGATGCGTCCTTCGACGCCGGCCTCGACCTGGTCGGCCGGCAGCGGATGCGGCTGCCGGGGGTCAGCTGGGCCGCGGCCGGCATGCTGTCCCGCGGCGGGATCCGGGGCCGGGCCACCCGCACCTTCCACGACCTGCGCGACTTCCGGTTGGTCGCCGACCGCCCGACCCACCTCCAAGTCGACGGCGACTATCTCGGCGAGCGCACCGATGCCCGCTTCCTGGCGGTTCCGAACGCGTTGCGGGTCATCGCCTGATTGCTCGGCGGGCGATTGCGCCCTCGCGAGGGTTGAGCGGTTTGGCCGAGGGGCAGGGTCCCCGCGTGACGTGTGAGAAGTCCCACAGGCTCCAGCCGCCGAAACCTGGCGGTCACGCTTGCCCCGCTCCAGAACCCCGTTCTAGCGTGGACCAGAACAGCCCTGGACAGCCCACGACGGACATAGATAGCGTCCCGAGTACGGGGACAGATCAGGGATTAGGTTGTGGTACGACGTACTTCGTGAAAGATTTCACAAGACAGGTCACGCGAATGACACAGAGTCACGTGAATGAACTCACGGAGACGCCGGACACCGGAACGGAAGGACGCCGCATGGACTGGCGACACGCAGCCGCGTGCCGTGAGGAGGACCCAGAGCTGTTCTTCCCCATCGGCACCACCGGGCCCGCACTGGTCCAGGTCGAAGACGCGAAAGCGGTCTGCGAACGATGCACCGTGACCGAGGCCTGTCTGGAGTGGGCGCTGGAGAGCGGCCAGGACACCGGTGTCTGGGGTGGGCTGTCGGAGGACGAGCGGATGGCGCTCAAGCGCTCCCGGCTGCGGACCCCGCTGCGCACCGGCTGAACCCACTCACCGACCGGGGTTCGGTGCGCCGAACGTCAGCGTGACCACCGTCCCGCCGGTCTCCGGCGAACGCAGGTCGAGCCGGCCACCGAGCTCCGTCCCGACCAGGGTGCGGACGATCTGAAGCCCTAGCCGCTCTGAGGCGTCGGCCTCGAAGTCGGCCGGTAGCCCCCGTCCGTCGTCGACGACCTCCACCCTCAAGCGGTCGCCCTCACCCCGGTCGACCCGGATCTCGACGGTTCCGCCTTGCTGATCGTCGTACCCGTGCTCGACGGCGTTCTGCACCAGTTCGGTGAGCACCATCGCCAGCGGCGTCGCCATCTCCGCCGTGAGCACGCCGAAGCTGCCCCGTCGCCGGACCGCGACCGCGCTTCCTGCCACGTCGGCGATCATGGCGAGCACCCGGTCGGCGACCTCGTCGAAGGGCACGCTCTCCTCGAGGGATCCCGAGAGCGTCTCGTGGACGACGGCGATCGAGGAGACCCGGCGGACCGACTCCTCGAGGGCGATGCGGGCCTGCGGAACGTCCATCCGACGGGCCTGCAGCCGGAGCAGCGCCGCCACGGTCTGCAGGTTGTTCTTCACCCGGTGGTGGATCTCCCGGATGGTCGCGTCCTTGCTCAGCAGCTGCCGATCGCGTCGTCGTACCTCGGTCACGTCCCTGACCAGGACCAGCGCGCCGATGTGCTCGCCGCCCGGCCAGAGCGGCAACGCCCGCAGCGCGATGATCGTGTCCGCCCCCTCGACGTCGCCACTGCGGGGCACCCGGCCGCGCGCCAGCACGGAGACCGGCTCGTCGACCGGCGTGGCGAGCCGACCGGCCAGGCCGCTCGTCACCTCCGACAGCGATGCGCCGGTCAGGTCACCGGGGTGGCCGAGCCGGCGGTAGGCAGACAGGGCGTTGGGGCTGGCGAACGTCACGTGGCCGGCCGGGTCGAGGCGGATCAGGCCGTCACCGACCCGGGGGCCGGAGCCCTCGTCCCTCGCCCGCTCGCCCGGGTACGGCCAGCGCCCCTCGGCGAGCATCTGGGCCAGGTCGTTTGCGCTCTGCAGGTAGGCGATCTCGAGCCGGCTCGGCGTCCGGGCGGCCGCCAGGTTGGTGTCGCGCGCGATCACGGCGAGGACCCGGCCGCCGCGGGTCACCGGGAGCGCCTCTTCTCGGACCGGAACACCGCCGAGCCACACCGGATCGCCTTCCCGCACGATCCGACCGTCGGCGAAGGCGGCGCGCAGCTGCGGCCGGTCCGCGGCGGCCACCACGGTCCCGACCAGGTCGTCCTGGTACGACGTGGGACCGGTCGTAGGCCGCATCTGCGCGACGACGGTGAACCACTCGCCATCGCGGTCCGGCACGAACAGCACGAGGTCGGCGAAGGACAGGTCGGCGAGCAGCTGCCAGTCCCCCACCAGCCGGTGCAGAATGTCGGCGTCGTCGAGCTCGAGGCCGTGCGGCCCCAGCAGCTCGTCCATGGTCGGCACGACGCCAGGCTACGGAGCCCCTCCGCCTCGACGTGTCAGGCCTCCCGGCCCGTTTCCGCGCTCGCGGCCCCTGACAAGTTCGGGAGGTGGCGGCAACAGCGCCGCCAACCGCATCGCACGGCGGCGTCGAACCCGACGGTCCCACCGAGCCCGCTCGGTGGCGTTCACGTGGCGCGCCTCGGCAACGTCGACCGTGTCGTCAAGAAGACCGACGTGGCGAGCATCGCCAGCAGCGGGACACCGACGACGACGACGCCGATCGTCTCCCACGGCAAGACGAACGGGAACCCCGCCCGCGACCGCAGGATGCCGTACGCCGGCACCAAGCCGGACACGACGCCGACGAGGGTGCCCAACAGGGCGACCGTCCCCGCCTGGTTCGCGACCAGTAGCCGCCGAGTGCGTGGCGACGACCCGACCGCAGACAGCGTGGTCAGGTCGCTACGGCTCTCGACGACGGACAGCCCGGTAGCAATGCCGGTTGCGCCCAGCGTGACGATGCCCGCAGCCGCGGCCAGCGCGAGCAGACCGTAGTTCCACCGCCGCGGGTGATACCCACGCTCGATGGTCAGCGAGGCGGGCGGGACCCGGTTCGCGGCGGTCGGCTGCAGGGCGGCGTCGGCGCGGTCCTGCTGAGCCTGGGTCGGGACCCGGGGTGTGACGACGATGTAGGCGTTGTGGTCGACCGTCAGGTGCAGCTGCCTCGCCAGCGCCGGGCTGATGATCGCCCCCGTGGCAGCCGACGTATTGCCCACGTCGACGGCGTACGCCGGAAGCTGTTGGTCACGGTCACTGGAGGACGACGGGCCTTGCGCCTCGATGCTCAGCGTCGCGGTGCCGTGGTTCGTCCAGCCGGGATCGAAGACGACCACCGTGCTCGCTCGCAGCGCCGCAACCGCCTGCGGGTCGGATCGTCCGGCGAGGCGGGCGAGCAGGTTCGCGTCACCGACGGCGACAGTGCTCGGCGTCTCGGCGTGGAACGCGGGATCGGTGACCGACGTGAGGAACGCGCACTGGATCCGGCCGGATCCGTTGCAGGTCGACGTGGGCAGCGGCACGACCGTGCTAGCCCCCAGGTCCGAGCGAGCGATCGCGGTCGCCGCGGCGAGGTTGTGCCGAACCTGCGCGGGTGATCCGTCGCCCACATACATCACGGGCTGACCGATTCGGGCCTGCGGTACGTAGTTCGCCCGCTCCGACGCGACCTCGCTCACGATGTACGTCGAGACGGCGATGCTGCCGGCGACGGCAGCCATGATCGCGGCCACCGCCGGCCCGGTCCGGCCGCGGTGCCGGGCCGCGTCGCGCAGTGCCAGCCGAGGGGCGAGCGGGGCGAACCGGGCGAACCGGCCCGCTAGCCCGACGATGGCCGGAGAGCAGACCACGAAACCCAGTTCGGAGAGCACGGCGCCGACCAGGATGAGTGTGAAGCGGGCCGGTGGGTGGGCGGCGTATGCCGCGATCACAAAACCCAGGAACGCCATCGACAACCCGGCCACGGGCACCCGCCGCGCGGTCGTCACGGTCCCGCGTCGCCCGGTCAACGCCGCTACGACGTCCTCGCGCGCCGCTGATCGGGCCGGAAGCACGCTGGCGAGCAGGCCGGTCAGCACGCCGAGGACACCGACGGCGAGGAGCTCCAGTGGTCGGACGTCGAACGGGCCACCGAGCTTGTCGGCCAGTCGCTCCTCGATGGGCAGGAGCAGCCGAGCGGCCACGACCCCGCCCGCCACTCCAAGAACGGCTCCGACCAGACCCAGCACGAGGCCGCCCGCAAGGACGACGCTGCGGACCTGGCGGGCATCCCCACCGCCCGCCGAGATCAGAGCGAGATCACGACGCTGCCGACGGGCACCGACAGCGAAGGCGGCGCCGGCAAGCAGGACGACCTCGAGGACCGCGAGGCCGACGGCAACCGTGGCGATGCCGATCAGCTCGGCGTGGTCACTGCCTTGCAAGGGGTAGTCGGTGCGTCGAGGCGGGTGCTCGACGGCGTACCGCGAGGTGACCGCGACGCCCATGGCGTTGAAGGCCTGCACCTGAGACCAGGTCACCGGATCCGACGTGGCCACCAGGTACGTCGAGCTCAGGTCCGGCGACCGCGGCAGAGCCGACGGGAGCGCATAGACACCCTCGCTCGACCAGTGAGCAGGGTCGCGATACTCGCCGACAACGGTCCGGCGGGTGCCGCCGAGCGTGACCTGTCCGCCCACGCGGACGGCCAGCCGGGCCGCCAGTGAAGGGCTGATCGCTACCTCTGACGCCGTGGTGGGCGCGCGGCCGGAGACCGGATCGGCCATGCCCCTGGTGAGGGGGTCGCGCAGATCCAGGCCATCAAAGTCGGCGTCGACCAGCCGGTCGCCAGCGCTCACCGGTCCGTTGGTGGTGACCGTCGGCACGACTCGGGATCCGGCCGGCAGCCGCGCTTCCGTTCGGGCCAGCAGGGCCCGATAGGCCGACGTATCGAACGACACGGAACTGTCGGTGGTCTGGGCGCCGAGGGTGGCGTCCACCTCTTGCTGCACCCGGCCGCCGAGCGGTTGGAAGGCGACGCTCGCCTGCCCGATCTCGCGGTCCAGCCGCTGGGCCGGGCTCAGCTGCATCGTCCGGGCCAGGACGTCCGCTCCGGTCAGGGCGAGCACGGGCAGCGCCACCATGGCCACGACCAGGACAGACCGAGCCTTGTGCCGCCAGGCGTCACGGCGAGCGATCCGAAGCGCGGCAAGGGCAGCGGGCCGGGATGTCATCGCGGCGCCCGGCCGGCGAGCAGCGCGCCGGCGTCGGGCCGAGGGCCGGTCTCGTCGACGACCCGTCCGTCACGCAGGAAGACGACGCGATCGGCCCAGGCCGCCAGCCTGGCATCGTGCGTGACGAGGACTCCAGCGGCTCCCGCGTCGCATCGATCGCGGAGCAGGCGCATCACATCCTCGCCGATCACCGAGTCCAGCGCTCCGGTCGGCTCGTCGGCGAGCACCAACCGGCGCGGCCCGACCAGGGCGCGGGCAATCGCGACGCGTTGCTGCTGGCCGCCTGAGAGCTCGTCGGGAAACCGGTCCGCAAGGTCCGCAAGATCGACGTCAGCGAGCGCTGCCAGGGCCTCGATCCGGGCCTTGCGGGCCGAGATCCCATCGAGCTCCCGGGGCAACGCGACGTTCTCGGCAGCCGTGAGAGCAGGGACCAGGTTGAGCTCCTGGAAGACGTATCCGGCGGATCGCCGGCGTACTTCGGCCAGCTTGCTCGCGGAAAGCCCGGAGAGAAGCACGCCCTCGACGAAGACCTCGCCCGCCGTCGGCGAGTCCAGGCCGCCGGCGATGTTGAGCAACGTGGACTTGCCCGAACCACTCGGACCCATCACCGCCACCAGCTCGCCGGCGGTCACGTCGAGGGAGATCCCGCGCAGCGCCTGCACCGCCTGGGCGCCGCTGCCATGCACCCGCGACACCTCGCGCATGCTCAGGACGGCGGTCATCGCGCGACCTGCTCGGCCGCCGCGGGCTCCACCTGGTCGACGTGCCGCACGCGACCGGCACCGGGGGTGCGCCGTGCCAGCCGGGTCTCGCAGGCATCAAGCCAGCGGATCTCCGCCTCAGCGGCAAACACCAACGAATCGAGCACCATCGACCAGGCCAGGTCATCCTCGAGGTCGCCCGAGCCGCCACCGCGCTTGAGCGTCGTGTAGTCCTGCAGCGCCCGCATCGTGTCGGTCCGCTGCGACTGGACCACCGCATGGACGTCGACACCCGGCAGCCGGGCAGCCATCGCCAGCTTGATGGCGAGCTCGTCGCGGGGTCGGTCCTCCCGGCGTACCGGAGTCTCGAACCACCGGGTCAGCTCGACCCGGCCCGCATCGGTGAGGTCGTAGACCTTGTGGGACGGGTCGCCGTCTCCGGCCACCGCCACGAGGTCGTCGCGCTCGAGCCGGGCCAGCGTCGTGTAGACCTGCCCGATGTTCAACGGCCAGGTGCCGCCGGTGCCCGCCTCGAAGTCCTGCCGCAGCTGGTAGCCGTGGCGGGGTCCTTCGGCGAGCAGGGCGAGGATCCCCTGCCTGATCGACATGCGCGCTCCTGGTGCTGACTCACCCGACGCCCGGGTGACGGATACGCAGTATGCATACTCCGTACGCATATTGTCCAATGCCTGCCGCGCAACGGCGCGTCGGCGCGTGGCATGCTCGCGCGATGCCACCCGACGTCGAACTCGAGATCGACGTCCCGGGAGCGGCGCTCCGCGCGGAGCGGTGGCCCGCGCCCGCACCCACCGTGGTCATGCTGCACAGCGGCGTCACGGATCGGCGCAGTTGGTACGCCGTGGCGGACGAGCTCGGCGAGGCCGCCGACGTGATCGTGTACGACCGGCGCGGCTTCGGCGCCAGCCCGCCGGGCGAGCTCGCCTTCAGCCATCTGGCAGACCTGGTCGCCGTGATCGACCAGCTCGCCACCGGACCCGTCGTACTCGTCGGGAACTCGATGGGCGGTGCGCTCGCCTTGGACCTCGCCCTCACCGAGCCGCAACGGGTGGCCGGGCTGCTGCTGTTGTCGCCGGCCGTGAGCGGTGCTCCCGAGCCGGTCGAGATGGACGCCGCGACGCTGGTACTCGCCGAAAGAATCGATCGTGCCTGGAACGACGGCGACAAGACCGAGCTGGTCCGGCTGGAGAGCTGGATGTGGCTCGATGGGCCGACCGGGGCCGAGGGGCGGGTGACTGGCCCGGCCCGGCGGCTCGCTGAGGAGATGAACCGCCAGCTGCTGTCCTACGACGTCGACGAGGGCGCCGGAGGATCGGATGTTGACGCCTGGTCCCGGATCGAGGAGATCGACGTCCCGGCGATCGTGGCCTGCGGTGAGCTGGACGCGCCGTTCATCGTCGACCGGTCACGTCAGCTCGCCGAACGGCTGCCGCGGGGTCGATTCGTGCCGCTGCCGGATGTCGCGCACCTGCCGGGCCTGGAGCAGCCGACGAGAGTGGCTGAGCTGGTTGCCGAACTGATCCGGCAATAACCGTCAGGCGACGAGGCCGAGCCGGCGCAGTTCGACGGTGAGGTCGTGCGGGTTGGTCGAGGCCGCCATCGCGGCGTCCAGCGTGATCACGCCGTCGCGGATCAACGACACCAGGTGCTGGTCGAAGGTCTGCATGCCGTAGTAGGCGCCATCGGCGATCAGCCCGTTGATCGTCGAGGTCTTGTCGGGGTCGGTGATCGCCTCGGCGATGCGGCCGGTGTTGACGCACACCTCCATCGCGACGCAGCGTCCTTCGCCGTCGGAGCGAGGAACCAACCGCTGACAGATGATGCCGCGCAGCGCACCGGCGAGCGAGAGCCGCATCTGCTTCTGCTCGTGCGGCGGGAAGAAGTCGATGACGCGGGTGATCGTCTCCTGCGCGTCGGTGGTGTGCAGGGTCGACATGACGAAGTGGCCGGTCTCGGAGGCCGCGAGGGCTGCCTTGACCGTCTCCTGGTCACGCATCTCGCCGACGAGGATGACGTCGGGGTCCTGCCGCATCGCCGCGCGCAGTGCGACCGTGAAGTCCTCGGTGTCGACACGCACCTCGCGCTGGTTGATCATCGCCAGCTTGTCGAAGTGCAGCACCTCGATCGGGTCCTCGATCGTGACGCAGTGCACCTCGCGGTTGGAGTTGATGTGGTCGATCATGCCGGCGAGCGTGGTGGTCTTTCCGGACCCCGTGGGGCCGGTCACGAGGACCAGGCCACGCGGCTCGAGGGCAAGGCTGGCCAGCACGGGCGGCAGTCCCAGATCGTCGAGCGGGATCGCGCCGACGGACACGCGACGGAAGACCAGACCGGCCGAGCCACGGGAGCGGAACGCGTTCACACGGAATCGGCCGACGCCGGCTAGCGAGTAGGCGAAGTCGGCTTCGTTCGTCCGGTCGAACTCATCGACCAGGTCCTCGCGGAGCACCTCGCGAACCATCGACTCGGTATCAGCGGCGGCGAGGTCGCGGGTCTGTAGCTTGCGGAGTCGGCCATCAATACGGACCCGCGGCGGCGATCCGACCTTGCAGTGCAGGTCGGAGCCGCCGCAGTCCACGAGCGCGCGCAAAAACGGCTCAATCATCAGCTCCGACGTCACACATGGTGCTTCGGCGCGATTGAGGCCATTCTTGACCGCTGGGTTGGCGAGAAATCAGGCGATGACCGCGATGACGTCGCCTTCCTGCACGACCTGGCCTTCCTCAACCCGCAACTCGCTGACCGTGCCGCTGGATTCAGCGACGACGGGGATCTCCATCTTCATCGACTCGAGGATCACGAGCGTGTCGCCGTCCGTGACGGCATCCCCCTGCTGGACCACGATCTTCCAGACGTTCGCCACCATCTCGGCGCGGACCTCGGCCACTGCAACCTCCCGTTGAGACCTTCATCCAACCACTAGCGGTCGTCGAGCTGGCGCTGCAGCCGCTGTGCCGTCGACTTCCAGTACGCCGCCTCTGCCTGCCACTTCTTCAGCTCGGCCATGAGGCCGCTGACGACGTCCTCACTCACCCGGTCCGGCGAGCCGGGTCTGACACCGCGGCTGCGCGAGCGGGCCGTCGCGTAGCCGGCCAGCACGACCGCCACCACCAGGACGAGGACGCCGACCGCGACCAGGGTCCCGTTCATACGTCAGCGACCGGACCAGGAAGGAGGTCGCCGGTCGAAGAAGGCAGCGATCCCCTCGGCGACGTCGTTGGTGCTCACCAGCAACGCCAGCTGGGCCTGCATCGCCTCGAGCGCCATCGGCAGCGACGGCGTCTCGGTCGCTGCGGACCACGCCGACTTGCCGAGCCGGACGGCCACCGGCGGCGCCGAAGCCAGCTTCTCGACGTACGCCTCGACGGCCGCGTCGAAGTCCTCGTCCGCGAAAACCCGGGAGACCAGCCCCGCGGCGTACGCCGACCGGGCGTCGAACCGCTCGCCGGTGAGCATCCAGTCCATGGCGTGCTTGGGCGAGACGTGCCGGGCGAGCAGGGCACTCACCATGAACGGCCACAACCCGCGGTCGACCTCGGGCAACCCGAACTGCGCGCTCTCGGTGGCCAGGACGACGTCGCACCCAGCGGCGAGGCCGACGCCGCCAGCGAGGCACAGCCCCTGCACCCGGGCCACCACGGGCACCGGGCACTCGCGGACGGCCACGACCAGCTTCGTCAGCAGGCCACGCCCTTCGTGCTGCTCGAGGCCGGTCGCGTCGTCACCCATCGTGGCCAGGTCGGCTCCCGCGCAGAACACCCGGTCGCCAGCCGCGCAGATCAGCACGACCCTGATCCGGTCGTCGGCTGTCGCCGACCGGACGCCTTCCACGAGCGCGGCGAGCACGCCGGGCGACAGCGTGTTGCGCTGATCCTCGCGATTGATCCGCAGCCGCAGCACGCCGCCGGTCAGCTCGGTCAGGACGTCGCTCATGAGCGCATCCTCTCGACCAGACCGGTGTCGTAGCGGCCAGAGCCGAAGTCCGCGTCGCCGAGCAGCTCGACGAAGAACGGCAGGTTGGTCTTGGGGCCCTCGATCCGGAAGTCGGCGACGGCGCCCCGCGCCCGCGCCAACGCCTGCTCGCGGTCGCTGCCCCAGACGCACAGCTTTGCGAGCAACGGGTCGTAGTACGGCGTGACGGTCGTGTCGGCGGCGTAGCCGGCGTCGACGCGGATGCCCTCGCCGCTCGGCTCGTCCCAGGTCGTGATGTGGCCCGGCGACGGCAAGAAGCGCTTCGGGTCCTCGGCGTACACCCGGAGCTCGAGCGCGTGGCCGGTTGGCGCGATGTGCTGCAGGTCGGCGCGCGGCGGGTCCCCGGCCGCGACGAGCAGCTGCTCCGCCACGATGTCGATCCCCGTGACCAGCTCGGTGATCGGATGCTCCACCTGCAGCCGGGTGTTCATCTCGAGGAAGACGTACTCCTGGGTGCCGGGGTCGACCAGACATTCCACGGTGCCCGCCCCGCGGTAGTCGACCGCTTCGCCGGCGCGGACTGCGCCGGCCAGCATCCGGGCCCGCAGCTCCTCACCGACACCCGGCGACGGCGTCTCCTCGGCGACCTTCTGATGCCGGCGCTGCACCGAGCAGTCACGCTCGCCCAGCGCGACGACGGTGCCGTCGGCGAGCCCGAGCAGCTGGACCTCGACGTGGCGGGCGCCGCTGATGTAACGCTCGAGGAGGATCGCCGGTGACCCGAAGAACCGCTCGGCGCGGGAGCGGGCGGTTTCGAACGCCGCTCGTAGCCCGTCGTCGTCATTGGCGACGCCCATGCCGATGCCGCCACCACCCGCCGAGGCCTTGACCATCAGCGGGTAACCGATCTCGCGGGCTGCCGCCAGCGCCGCGTCGACGTCGTGCACCGGCTCCCGGGTCCCCGGCGCGACCGGGACCCCAGCGTCCGCCATCAGGTTGCGGGCGCTCACCTTGTCGCCCATCGAGGTCATCGACTCCGGGGACGGACCGACCCACACCAGCCCGGCGTCGATGACGGCCTGCGCGAACTCAGCACTCTCGGCGAGGAAGCCGTAGCCGGGATGGATCGCCGCTGCCCCGCTCCGCTGAGCGGCCTCCAAGACCCGGGCAACATCGAGATAGGACTCCGTCGGAGGAGCCGGGCCGAGCAGCACGGCCTCGTCCGCCTCACGCACGAAAGGCAGTCCCGCATCCGCCTCGGAATGGACGGCGATGGTCCGCAGACCCATCCCGCTTGCGGTGCGCAGCACCCGACGCGCGATTTCCCCGCGGTTCGCGACCAGCAACGACTCGAACACGGCGGCACACTAGCCGTATGAGCCTCGCGGTGCTCGTTCTGGTCGGCTCCGGCCTGCTCGGCTTCGTGCTGGGCGGGTCGATCTCGAGCCTGCAGACGCTGCCGCTTCGCGATCTGTGGCTGGTCATCGTCGCGGTCGCCGCCCAGCTCGTCGGTGGGCTGGGCGCGTGGCTGGCCGGTTCGGGAACGGCGTACGCCGTCGGACTGGGCCTGTCGGCGCTGGCCGCCCTGGCCTTCTGCGCCCGCAACTTGCGGATCCGCGGGGTGCCGCTCGTGACCCTTGGCCTGCTGCTCAACGCGCTCGTCGTCACCGCCAACGGCGCGATGCCGGTGTCAAGCGCCGCGGCGGCGCGAGCCGGGACGCCGATCGCCTCGATCGCGGCGGGCAACGACCCGCGGCACGTGCTCGCCGATTCGAGGACGACGCTGCGGGTGCTCGGGGACGTCGTACCGGTGGCGTTGCCACTGCGGCCGGAGGTGGCGAGCCCCGGTGATGTCCTCATCGCGGCCGGGCTGGGTGAGCTGCTGTGCCTAGGGATGCGGCGGCGGCGGGTCAGGCCGCCACGCACGCCGCTGAAGCGGGCCCTTCGCGCCCAGCTCTCACGCTGACCCGCGTAGGGTCGTCATGACCGTACGTCGGCCCGACGAGGAGCTCGAGATGGCGAAGAAGAAGCGCAAGCGGCGCGCCCGCGCGAAGAGCAAGGCGAACCACGGCAAGCGCCCCAACACCTGATCCAGACGGTCAGTGAGCGGGCTGGCGAGCCTGCCAGGCCTCCCAGGCGCTGCTGACCATGTCACGGAGATCGTGGCTCGCGGTCCAGCCGAGGTCGCCCCGGATCCGGTCGACCACGGCCACCGTGCGGGCCGGGTCCCCCGGTCGGCGCGCCACCACTTCCGGCGGTGTCTCGTTTCCGGTGACCTCGGCGATCGTCCGCAGCACCTCGAGCACGCTCGAACCGACACCACGCCCGATGTTGTACGTCGCAGACCCGCCGCCGTCGCGCAGGTGCCGCAGCGCGGCGACGTGGGCGTCGGCGATGTCCGTCACGTGCACGTAGTCGCGGATGCAGGTGCCGTCGGGCGTCGGGTAGTCATTGCCGAACACCTTCGGCGCCTCACCCCGGCCGAGGGCCTCGAACACCATCGGAATCAGGTTGAAGGCACCGGGATCGCCGAGCTCAACCGTTCCTGCGCCGGCGACGTTGAAGTAGCGCAGTGAGATGACCCGCATGCCGGTGGCGTCGCCGACCGCGCGGCTGACCCACTCGCCGGTCAGCTTGGTCTGGCCGTAGGGGCTCAGCGGGACGCCGCCGTCGTCCTCGGTGACCTTCTCGACGGTGGGCATGCCGTACACCGCGGCGCTCGAGGAGAACACGAACGACTCGACGCCCGCCGCGGTGGCGGCGTCGAGAACCGACAGCAGGCCGTCGACGTTCTCTCGGTAGTAGTACAGCGGCCGCTCGACGGACTCACCGACCTGCTTCTTCGCCGCGACATGGACGATGCCCTTGATGTCGTGCTCCCGCAGCGCCCGGGTGACCAGGTCGGTGTCGAGGACCGTGCCGGTGACGAGCGTGGCGTTGCCCACTCGTTCCGCCGTACCGGTCGACAGGTCGTCGAGGACGACCGCCGTTTCGACGGAGTCGGCGAGCGCCTTCACGATGTGGGCGCCGATGTAGCCGGCGCCGCCGGTCACGAGCCAGGACGTCATGCCCCGAGGCTAGCGATCTACTCGACCCGGTACTCGATCGTGGTGAGGTCGATCCGGACCTCCGCGAGCTTGGCCCGCAACCGGTCCTTGAGGCCGTCTGGCGCACTGTCGTTGCCGCAACTGCGGGCGACGAGCGCCTTCACCTCCTGCTCGATGCCGTACTGCCGAAGACAGTGACCGCAGTCGTCGAGATGCACCCGCACCTCGGTGCGGTGGACCTCGTCGATCTCACCGTCGAGGTAGAGATAGACCTGCTCGATGACTTCGACGCAGTCGACGTCACGGGGGTCGCCAACGCTCATCGGACGCACCTCGTCATGAGTCTTCACCGGCATGGACCTGATCGGTGTCTGACGTGCTCTCGTCCGGACCGGGACGCCGATATCCCCGCTCCAGGGCGTAGGCCTCGAGGGCATCCCGCAGGCCACGGCGACCGCGGTGCAGCCGCGACATCACCGTCCCGATCGGCGTACCCATGATCTCGGCGATCTCCTTGTAGGCGAACCCCTCGACATCCGCGAGGTAGACCGCCATCCGGAAGTCCTCCGGCAGTGACTGCAAGGCTTCCTTCACGTCGCTGTCCGGGAGGTGGTCGAGCGCCTCGGTCTCGGCGGACTTCAGCCCGGAGGACGTGTGCGACTCGGCGTTGGCGAGCTGCCAGTCCTCGACCTCGGCGTCGCCGGACTCCTGCGGGCGACGCTGGCTCTTGCGGTAGGTGTTGATGAACGTGTTGGTCAGGATCCGGTACAGCCAGGCCTTGAGGTTCGTGCCCTCCTGGAACTGGTGGAAGGCCGCGAACGCCTTGACGTAGGTCTCCTGGACGAGGTCCTCGGCGTCGCTTGGGTTGCGGGTCATCCGCAGTGCCGCGGAGTACAGCTGGTCGAGGAACGGCAGAGCGTCCCGCTCGAACCGAGCGCTGCGCTCTTCGACGGTCTCCTCGGTCACCCGCACGTCCCTCCGCACCACCGCGCCCCGGCGCCGGCTGTCCGGCAGGACTGCCGGGTTCGCACCGGGAGGCGGAGCCGAGGATATCGGCCGACGGCGAGAGGGTGAGCGGGGTGCCGAGTCGGCAGTCGCGCTGCGCAAGCCCCGTGATGTGGTCCCGGTCACATAACCGTTAACGCGGCGTTCCCCCGACCGATTCCCGCCGCCCACGTCACGACGAGCTCACCGAGCTCACGGAGCGCGGACGCGGAGCGGGCGAGCGAGTGATCACCGGGTACGGCGACGACGGTCGCCTCGGCCGGGAACTCGCTCGGCGTACCGAACGGGTCGCGCTCGCCCTGGACCACCAGGACCGGTACGCCGGCGCCGGTGAGCTCCGCGACGCGGCTGCGCTCCGGACGCGACGGCGGGTGCAGCGGGAAGGCCAGCGCCAGCACCGCGTCGGCTCCCAGCCCGGCGGCGGTCCGACACGCCACGCGCGCTCCACTGCTGCGGCCGCCGAGGATGAGCCGGCTGTCCGGCACCGCAAGGCGCAGCGAGACGACCACGGCCGAGAAGGCCTGATCGAGCCACGGCGCCGGGACCGGAGCTCGCTTGCCGGCCACTCGATAGGGCTGCTCGACCCTGGCAACCGTCCAGCCGGCGGCACGAAGCGCGGCCGTGACCGCATGCAGGTCAGGCGCCTCGATCCCGCCGCCCGCACCATGCCCGAGCACGACCAGGCCGAGCGGCTGCGCCGCGTCGTCGAGGTGTGCCCGCGCCGGCCCGACGGGTGTCTCGATGTCGAGGATGCGACTCAGCGTGCCGCCTCGAACGCGGCCTGGTCCTTGATGCAGCGAGCGACCTCCGGGCGTGCCTCCAACCGCTCGTCAGGGATCGTTTCGCCGCAGTCGATGCAGATGCCGTACGTGCCGGCGTCGATGCGGGCCAGCGCGTCGGTCACGCGCTCGCGCTGTGCCTGGATGACCTCGAGCGAGGCCTCCTCGCGGTCCGCGTCGACGAGATCGGTCGCGACATCCTCGGTGTCCTCGGCGCCGATGTCCTGGACTGCGGTCTCGGCGCCGTCGCTGCGCACCACCGAAGCCGACTCGTCGAGCTCGGCGAGGAGCCCCTCGAGCCTGGTGCGGGCCAGATGCGTGTCCACCGTTGGTCATCCTCCTGGGTTGCCGTACGACGAGATGTCTTCCGCCCTGACTACCTCACCCGGGGTGGCCACGTCGATGCGACCATCGTGGGGTGACCCCCGAGCCGTGGAACGCGCCGTACGCCACCGACCCGGTGGAGGCGGACGTCTCGCTGCCCGGCTCGAAGTCGATGACCAACCGGGCGCTGGTCCTCGGGGCGCTCGCCCAGGGCCGCAGCCGGCTGCAGCGCCCGCTGCGCAGCCGCGACACCACCCTGATGGTCGCTGCGCTGCGCGCGCTCGGCGCCCGGATCGATGACACCCGGGTCGATGACAGCGATGACGAGACCTGGACGGTCGACGGCGCGGATTGGACGACCGGCCCGACCGCGCTCGAGGTCGGCAATGCCGGGACCGTGCTTCGGTTCGTCCCGCCACTCGCCGGGCTGGCCAGCGGCCGGGTCGGCTTCGACGGCGACCCGGCCGCGCGGAAACGTCCGGTCGGCCCGCTGCTGGGCGCGTTGCGGGACCTGGGCGTGGACATCGAGGACGGCGGTCGCGGGGCGCTGCCGTTCACCGTGGTGGGCGCCGGGGGCGTGCGCGGCGGTGAGGTCTCCCTCGACGCCTCGTTGTCCTCGCAGCTGGTCAGCGCGCCACTGCTCGCCGGCGCCGCCTACGAGCGCGGTGTCGTGCTCCGCCACATCGGCGAACGGCCGGTGCCCAACACCCCGCATCTGGCGATGACCGTGGCGATGCTGCGTGACCGTGGTGTCCAGGCCGAGACCGACGGCCGGACCTGGGCGGTCCGACCTGGCCCGATCTCGGCCGTCGACGGCATGATCGAACCCGATCTGTCGAGCGCCGCGCCGTTCCTCGCCGCCGCGGTCGTGACCAAGGGCCTGGTCCGGGTGGCGAACTGGCCGGAGCGGACCACGCAGCCCGGCGGGCTGCTCCCGGGGCTGCTCGAGCAGTTCGGCGCATGGGTACGCCGCGACGGCGACGACATGGTGATCAGCGGTCCCGCCACCGTGACGGGAGCCGACCTGGACCTGCGTGACGCCGGGGAGCTCACGCCGGTGCTGGCCGCGATCGCCGCGGTGGCTGACAGCCCGTCGCGGCTGCTCGGCATCGAGTATCTGCGTGGCCACGAGACCGACCGGCTGGCCGCACTGGCCCGCGAGCTCTCGGCGCTGGGGGCCGTCGTGACCGAGCTGGAGGACGGGCTGCAGATCCGCCCCAAGCGGCTGCACGGCGGCGTCTTCGCGACGTACGACGACCATCGGCTGGCGATGGCCGGCGCGGTGGTTGGTCTCGTCGTACCGGGCATCCGGCTCGATGATGTCGCCACGACCGGGAAGACGTTCCCGGGCTTCGCCACGATGTGGACCGAAGCGGTGACTGGTCGCAAGGCAGTGCACTGAGCCGGCATCCGGTCGACGACGAGGACCGCTACGGCCGCAGCGGTCGCGGATCACGGCCCCGCAGCCGGCTCCGGCCGCAGCACGCGGACGCGGTCGGCGCTCGGGTGATCACCGTGGACCGGGGACGGTACGGCGTCCTGCTCGACGACGACACCCCGGTGATCACGATGCGGGCGCGGGAGCTCGGGCGCCGTGCGATCGCCGTCGGCGACTCGGTGGCTGTGGTCGGCGACGTCGGCGGCGGCCCGGATGCGCTGGCCCGGATCGTGCGCGTCGACCCGCGTCGGTCGGTGTTGCGGCGCACTGCGGACGACACCGACCCCATCGAGCGGATCATCGTCGCCAACGCCGATCTGATGGTCGTCGTGTGCGCGACTGCCGACCCTCCGGCCCAGCCGCGGCTGATCGACCGCTGCCTGGTCGCGGCCTTCGACGCAGAGATCCAGCCGATGCTGTGCCTGACCAAGTCCGACCTGGCGAGCGGGCAGGACCTGATCGACATCTACGCGCCGATCGGCGTACCCGTCATCGTCAGTGGGCGTCCTGGATTCGAGGAGGCGGTGGCTGACCTGCGCTCCCGGATCACCGATCACGTGACGGTCTTCGTCGGGTCGTCGGGTGTGGGGAAGTCGACCCTGGTCAACGCGCTGGTTCCCGACGCCTACCAGCGCATCGGCGCGGTCAGCGAGACCACCGGCAAGGGCCAGCACACGACCACCGCCGCTATCGCCCTGCCGCTGCCCGACGGCGGCTGGGTGGTGGACACGCCGGGAGTGCGGTCGTTCGGGCTGGCGCACGTCGACCGCGCGCGGCTGGTGGCATGCTTCCCCGACCTGGCGCCGGGGACCGCAGAGTGCCCGGGCGACTGCGACCATCTCGATCCAACGGTGTGCGCTCTCGACGACTGGGTGGCCACCGGACACGCTGCGCCGGAGCGGCTGGAATCGTTGCGCCGCCTACTGGTCGCCCGCGACGCCACCTGACACCTCAAACGATCATGACGAGATGGGGCGTTAGGAGGCGGCGGCGCCGACCTCGATCGTGTCGTGCACCTCGGCGGCACGGGCGACCAGTTCGGCCTTCTCCTGATCGATCAGGTCCGCCTGGTCCTCGTCGGCCTTCATCAACTCGTCGAGGTTGACCCCGGCCATGTCGAGAACACCCATGTCCGCGTAGCACTTCTGGACCTTCTCGCCCCACAGTCCGATGTCCTTCACGCAAGGAACGATCCGGCTGAACAGCATGGACCGGAACGCCGTCTGGATCGGCGAGTGCTCCGAGATCTCGAGGCACTCCTGCACCGGCAGCCCGAGCGTCTCGTACACCTCGCCGCCCAGGAACCGGTCGCGCATCAGCCAGCAGCCTTCGACCACGAAGTCCTCGCGCTCGGAGCGTTCCCGGCTCGACAGCTCCTTGTAAGCGTCGCGCAGCGCCAGTCGACCGAATGCCACGTGCCGTGCCTCGTCCTGCATCACGTACGCCAGCAGCTGCTTGGCCAGCGCGTTGGTCGCGATATCGCGAAAGACGCCGAACGCGGCGAGTGCAAGCCCCTCGATCAGCACCTGCATGCCGAGGTAGGCGTAGTCCCACTCCTGGGTCGTCAGCGAGTCCGACAGCAGCGAGGCCAGCGGGTCGCTGATCGGGAAGACCAGCCCGACCTTGTCCTGAAGGAACCGGCCGAACGTCTCGACGTGCCGGGCCTCGTCCATCACCTGAGTAGCGCCGTAGAACTTGGAGTCCAGGTCGGGGACGGTCTCGACAATGCGCGCCGCCGTGACCATCGCGCCCTGCTCACCGTGCAGGAACTGGCTCCACGTCCACGACGCCTGGTGATGGTTGAAGTTGTCCCGCTCGGCCGAGGTCATCTTGTTCCAGATGTCGGTGCCGAAGAACGCGTTGAACTCGTCGGGCATGCCGATCGGGTTGTTGGGATCGACCTCGAGCGACCAGTCGATCCGCTTCGTGGTGTCCCACTGCTTGTCCTTGCCCTTCTGGTAGAGCGAGAGCAGCCGGTCGCGGCTTCCGTCGTACTCCCAGCTGAACCGCGCCGCCCCCTGCGCCGGGACGTCCCAGGTCGTGGTCGTGTCGGTCGGGACGGCGTACTTCTCGGCGGTGCTCATATCGGACCCTTCGTCAGGACGTGGTCAGGAGTCGGTCGACGACGTGCGCAAGCTGGGCGGCGATGACGTCGGCAGACGCGTCCTCGGCATCGCTAGGCAGGATCAAGTAGGAGATCGTCAGTCGGGTCAGCGCCTCGGCGGCGAGCGCGACGTCGGCCGCTGGCAGGTGCGGCCAGTGCTCGGTGAGGTAGCGCTCCATCGACGCCCGGGCCGCCACGACCACCGGCTCACCGCGCGTCGTCAGGAACGGCAACAGACCCCCGGCGTCGTTGGTGAGCGTCGCCTTCAGCAGCGGGTTGTCCCCCGCCTGTCGCAGCGTCGACGCGGTCACTGCCGCGACGGCGTCGACCGGGCGGTCGAACGGCGTCGAGTAGAGGAACTTCTCGTTGCCCTCGATGAACTGCGTGGCCTCGCGCAGCGCGAGCGCCTCGGCCAGTGCGTCCTTCGATCCGAACTCGTTGTAGAGCGTCTGCCGCGACACTCCGGCGGCCGCCGCGACGTCGAGCATCCGCGCCGTCTCCCAGGTGCCTGACACGACGACGTCGTATGCAGCGTCGAGCAGCGCCTCGCGCGTGCTCCGGCCGGCCGCCATACCGTCATCTTTACACCGAGCCGTCATATGTCAAGCCTCCTAGGCTGGCGGCGTGACCCGCTGGGATGACGACCTGCGCCTCGCTCACGCCGCCGCCGACGCCGCCGGCGCCGCGGCCTCGAGCCGGTTCCAGGCGGACGACCT